>NZ_JBHXIB010000011.1:6488-67091 GCF_042723975.1 Amycolatopsis sp. NPDC058340
GCCTCCTCGGGGGGTTCATCTCCACGACTAAGTCTGTGGGTAAGTGATTAAACCGGGGTTGGTGTCGTGGGCCTCCCCCTAACCCGAAGGCCTCGTCGCGGCCAACGCCGCGCTCCACGCGTTCATCACCGAACTGTCCGGCAACGCCGTCCTCGCCGAGATGATCGGCATGGTCGACCGCCGCGTCCGCTGGTACTACACCCCGATCGCCCGTCCTCGCAGCCACGACGCCTGGCAGGAACACGAGGACCTGATCAAGGCCATCGCCGCCGGTGACCCCGTCGCCGCCGAACGGATCATGAACCAGCACACCGAGCGCACCCGGCAGGCCTTCCACGAACGTCCGAAAGAGGACTGAGCGGCGCACGCGGGTGTGTCGTCCGGCGGATCACGCGTGACGGCGATCGGATCACGCGTGATCGAAGCCGGATCACGCGGGATTCAGCTCCTGCTCACGCTTCGGCGTCCGCGAACGTGACCGCCCCGGCTGCCGGAGCAGCAGGCTGAGCGCGGCCGCCAGCAGGCTCGTCCCGCCCGCGAGGAAGAACGCGCCGCCGTAACCCCACGCCACCACGACCATCGCGCCGACACCGGAACCGACCAGGCCCGAGATCAGCTTCGAGCTGTAGACCAGGCCGTAGTTGCTGGCGTTGTTGTTCTCGCCGTAGAAGTCCGCCGTCATCGCCGCGAACAGCGGGAAGATCGCGCCGCCGCCGAAACCGGAGATCATCGAGGCCAGCAGGAACAACGGCATGCTGCCGATCGACCCGGACAGGTACACCGCCACCTGCGCGAGGCCGAGCACCACGCAGACCATGAACAGGGTCTGGCGCCGCCCGTAGCGGTCGGAGATCCAGCCGATCACGCCGCGGCCGGTGCCGTTGATGATCGCCTTCAGGCTCATCGCGAGCGCGACGATCCCGCCCGCGAAACCCATCTCGTTGCCGAACGGGACCTGCATCGCGATGCCGAAGATGTTCACCCCGGCCGTGCACAGCAGACAGAACCACATCAGCGGCAGCATGCCGGTCCTGAGCGCCTCCTTCGGCGTGTACTGCTTCACCGCCGGCGGATTCTTCTGCAGGGAACGGCGGACCCGGGGATCGTCGGACACCTTCAACGGGTCGACGTGCGCCGGCCACCAGTTCTTCGGCGGGTCCTGGAAGTAGAAGCCGCTCACCCCGACCACCGCCGCCAGGAAGATGCCGACCACGAGCAGGACGCCCGAGAAGTTGGAAAGGTCCATATAGGAGGTGAAGAGGAAGATGAAGGGCACCGAACCGTAGGCGAAGCCTCCGTTGACGAAGCCCGTCTTGCCACCCCTGCGCTCCGGGTACCACTTCCCCACCATGTTGACGCAGGTCGCGTACACCAGCCCGGCCCCTCCACCGCCGAAGAACCCGAAGCCCAGGTACGCCCAGATCTCGCTGGGCGCGTACGCGAGCGAAAGGTACGCCAGCAGGGTGCCCACCGCACCCAGCAGCATCGCCGCCTTGGCGGGCAAGGTCCCGTTCTCCCGCATCTTCCCCGCCGGGAAGGCGACGATCGCCTGGAAGAACACCCAGACCCCGAGCAGCCAGAAGATGGTGGCGCCGTGCCAGCCGTGTGCGGCCGACAGCGTCTCCTCCGCCGACGTGAACGCGTATTCCGAAGAACTGATGGCCATCATGGCGACCCAGGGCAGGATCACCATCGTCCATCGTGGACGGCCCATGATGTCGCGATCGGTTTCGCCGACGCGATAGATCCGGCCGTTCGAATCGATTACTTCCTTGTACGCTCCGGGTGGTTGAGCCGCGGTCGATGACGTCATTGTCATTCTCCTTGGGTCGGTTTGGGGCCGGAATCAGCCGAGCAGTCCCGCGGAACGTGCCCAGCGATACTTCGCACCGAGCACGGCCACCGGTTTCTCCGTCGTGTAGGGATAGGCGACGACACCGTGCTCGTACAGAAAACTGCTGGCCTGTTCGACCTCGACATCGCCTGCCAGCGAGGCGACGACGGGCTTGTGGATCCCCTTCGCCCGATATTCGGAAACGACTTCCGAAACCAGTTCCGCGAAGATCATCGGCGGGGTGACGATAGTATGCCAATAGCCGAGGATCAAGGCGTGGATTCGCTCGTCCGCCAAACCGAGCGCGATGGTGTTCCGGTAGGTGGTAGGTGGCTCGCCGCCGGTGATGTCGACGGGGTTGCCCGCGGCGCCGAACGGCGGGATGAATTCCCGGAAGGACGCGTCGAGATCGGGCGGGATCTCCATCAGATTCAGCCCGTTGTCCACACAGGCGTCGGAAAGCAGCACACCCGAGCCGCCCGCGCCGGTGATGATCACGACGTTCTCACCCTTCGGCGTCGGCAGCAAGGGGATGCCGCGCGCGTATTCGAGAAGATCGTTGAGGCCGGGTGCCCGGATGACCCCGCTCTGCCGCAGGATGTCGTCGTAGACCTTGTCGTCACCCGCCAGCGCGCCGGTGTGCGAGCTCGCCGCTTTCGCGCCTTGGGAAGTGCGGCCCGCTTTGAGGACGACGACCGGTTTCCGTGCCGAAACCCGTTTCGCCGTTTCCGCGAACGATCGCCCGTCTTTGAGATCTTCGAGATGCATGGCGATCAGCTCGGTGTTTTCATCCTGCTCGAAGAACGTGAGCAGATCGTCCTCGTCGATATCGGCCTTGTTGCCGACTCCGACGATCGACGAGACACCCATTTTCGCCGACCGGCTGAAGCCGAGGATCGCCATCCCGATACCGCCGCTCTGCGAAGAGAGCGCGACACCGCCCTTGACGTCGTACGGCGTGCAGAACGTCGCCGAAAGATTCTCGGGCGTGTAGTAGTAGCCGTAGATGTTGGGGCCGAGGATCCGGACGCCGTGTTCCCGCGCGATCGCGACGACCTGGTCCTGGAGTTCGATGTTCCCGGTCTCGCCGAAGCCGGACGGGATCAGGATCGCCCCGGCCACCCCTTTGCGGCCCGCCTCTTCCAGCGCGGCGGGCACGAACTTCGCGGGGATGGCGAACACCGCGACGTCGACATCGCCCGGAACGTCGGAAATGCTCGGATAGGCCTTGCGGTCGAGGATCTCGGCCGCCTTGGGATTGATGGGATGGATCTCCCCCGCGAACCCGCCGTTGACGAGGTTCTTCATCACCGAGTTGCCGATCTTGCCCGCCTCGGCCGACGCGCCGATGACGGCGATCGACGCCGGCTTCATGATCCGGGTCATCGACGCCAGGATCTCCTCCTGGGTGAACCGCACCGGCTCCCGCGCCGCTTCGGGATCCACCAGGATCCGGACGTCCACCGCGGTGGCGCCACCGGGGGTGGCCAGCACCGGGTTGAGGTCGACCTCGGCAAGCTGCGGGAAGTCGGTGACCAAGGTGCCGACGCGGGTGAGCACGTCGGCCAGCGCGTCCCGGCTCACCGGTTCCGCACCTCGGACGCCGCGCAGGATCTCGGCGGCGGCGATGCCGTCGATCATCGAGAACGCCTCGTCGCGGTCGAGCGGGGCGAGGCGGAACGTGACGTCCTTGAGCACCTCGACCAGCACCCCGCCGAGGCCGAAGGCGACGATCTTGCCGAACGTGGCATCGGTGGTGGCGCCGATGATCACCTCCTGCCCGCTGCTGAGCATCCGCTGCACCTGTACGCCGGTGATCTCGGCTTCGGCGTCGTACGCCTCGGCGTTGGCGACGATGGTCCGGAAGCCGTCCGCCACCGCCTCGGCGGTCGAGAGGCCGACCAGCACCCCACCGGCCTCAGTCTTGTGCAGGATGTCCGGCGAGACGATCTTCAGCACCACGGGGAGCCCGATCTCCTCCGCCTGCGCGACGGCCTCCTCCTCGGTGGTCGCCAGCCGTTCCGCCGGGGTCGGGATGCCGTACGCCTCGCATACCTGACGGCCTTCCGGCGCGGTGAGCGACGTCCGCCCCTCGGCGGCGACCTTTTCGAGGATCTTCTCGACGATCTCTTTGTCTGCCACGAGTTTCTCCACTCAGATCACGCCGGCCGCGCGCAGCCGGTCCAGGTCGTCCGCGCCGTAGCCGAGCTCGCCGAAGACCTCGGCGTTGTGTTCGCCGAGCAGCGGCGAGCGTTCGACCTCGACCGGCGAATCCGACAGCTTCAGCGGGCAGCCCACGGTCTTGAAGGCCCCGCGTTCGGGATGGTCGACCTCGACGACCGAGCCGAGCTCGGCCAACGTGGCGTCCTCGGCGAGTTCCTTGGTGGACAGGATCGGGCCACAGGGGATGTTGTGGGCGTTGAGTGCCTCCATCACCTCCCATTTGGTGTGCTGCTCGGTCCACTCCTCGATCATCCCGAAGGCCTTGTCCAATTTGGACAGCCGGGCTTCCGGGGTGGCCCAGTCCGGGTCCTCGGCCAGTTCGGGTTTACCGATCAGTCGGGTGATCGGCTGCCAGCCGACCGGCTGGATGATCACGTAGATGTAGTCGTTCGGCCCGCCCGGCGCGCATTTCACCGCCCAGCCCGGCTGGCCGCCGCCGGACGCGTTGCCCGAACGCGGGACCTCGTCGCCGAAGACGTCGTTCGGGTACTCGTTGAGCGGGCCGTGCGCGAGCCGTTGCTGGTCGCGAAGCTTGACCCGGCAGAGGTTCAGCACCGCGTCCTGCATCGCGACCTGGACCCGCTGCCCGCGGCCGGTGTTCGTCCGCTGGTAGAGCGCGGCCAGGATCGCGGCGACGAGGTGGATGCCGGTCCCCGAGTCCCCGATCTGCGCACCGGTCGCGGTGGGCGGGCCGTCCTCGAAGCCGGTGGTGCTCATCGCCCCGCCCATCGCCTGAGCGATGACCTCGTAGGCCTTGAAGTCCGCGTACCGGCCGGGCCCGAAGCCCTTGATCGAGGCGTAGATCAGCCGCGGGTTCAGCTCCGCCAGCCGCTCCCACGGGTAGCCGAACCGGTCGACCACGCCGGGCCCGAAGTTCTCCACCAGGACGTCCACACTGGACACGAGCTGGTCGAAGACCTGCTTTCCCTGCTCGCTCTTCATGTTCAGGGTGATGCTGCGTTTGTTGGCGTTGAGCATCGTGAAGTAAAGGCTGTCCACCCCTGGCAGGTCCCGGAGCTGGCCCCGGGTGATGTCGCCACGGCCGGGGGTCTCCAGTTTGATCACGTCCGCGCCGAGCCAGGCCAGGATCTGCGTGGACGAAGGTCCTGATTGGACATGCGTCATGTCGAGGACGCGGACGCCGTCGAGTGCCTTTCCCATCGGTGATCCCTCCCGGCTACTTGTACATGGTCTGGTTCATGGTTCCGGGCGCGTACACGTCCGGGTCGATCCAAACGTTGATCAGCGAAGGCTTTCCGGACTCGCGGGCGCGCAGCAGCGCCGGGCCGATGTCCGCGGGGTCGCGCACCGCCTCGCCGTACCCGCCGAGCATCCTGGCGAACTCGTCGTAGGGGACGTCGCCGAGCGTGTTGCCGACGCGTTCCCGGCCGAGGCCGTACTTCGCCGCCTGGCCGTACCGGATCTGGTTCATCGAGGAGTTGTTGCCGACGATCCCGACGAACGGCAGGTTGAACCGCACCAAGGTCTCGAAGTCCCAGCCGGTCAGGCTGAACGCGCCGTCGCCGAAGAGGGCGACGACCTCCTTCTCCGGCCGCGCGTGCTTCGCGGCGAGGACGAACGGGATCCCGACGCCGAGCGTGCCGAGCGGGCCGGGGTCCATCCAGTGCCCCGGCGCCTTCGGCTGGACGACCTGTCCGGAGAACGTCACGATGTCGCCGCCGTCGCCGATGTAGAGCGAGTCCTCGGTGAGGAATTCGTTGATCTCGTGCACCAGCCGGTACGGGTGGATCGGGCTCGCGTCGGAATGCTGGAGCGGCAGGCGCTTCTGTTTCGCCTTCGCCTCCACGTCCTGCAGTTCCTCCAGCCAGGCCTTGCGCGCGACGGCACCGTTGTCGACCCGGCCGGTGGCCGCCTCCGCGACGGCGGCGAGCACCTGCCCCGCGTCGCCGACGATGCCGAGGTCGATGTCGCGGTTCTTCCCGACGGTGCGGTAGTCGAGGTCGATCTGCACGACGGTCGCCTCCGGCGAGAGCCGTTTGCCGTAGCCCATCCGGAAGTCGAACGGAGTGCCGACGATGACGATCACGTCGGCGTTGTCGAAGGCGTACCGGCGCGAGAGCTGGAAGTGGTGCGGATCGCCGGGCGGCAGCGTGCCGCGCCCGGCGCCGTTCATGTACGCCGGGATGTTCAGCCCACGCACCAGCTCCGTCGCCGGTCCGGTGGCGCGGGTCGTCCACACCTGGCTGCCCAGCAGGATGGCCGGCTTCTTCGCGTGGACGAGCAGATCCGCGAGTTTCTCGATGTCGGCCGGGTCACCGGCGTTGCGGGTCGACGCCCGGTACCGGCCTTCGGCGGGGATCCGCGCCTGGTCCACCGGGACCTTCGCGTCGAGAACGTCCCTGGGAATCTCCAAAAAGGACGGTCCCGGCGCGCCGTGGTAGCACTCCCGGAACGCCATCGAGACCAGATCCGCGACCCGCGCGGTATGCGGGACGGTCGCGGAGAATTTGGTGATCGGCGCCATCATGTCGACGTGCGGGAGATCCTGCAGTGAACCCATCTTGTGCTGGGTCAACGCGCCCTGCCCGCCGATGAGCAGCATGGGGCTCTCCGCCCGCAGCGCGTTCGCGACACCGGTGACGGCGTCCGTGGTCCCCGGGCCCGCGGTGACGACCGCGCAGCCGGGGCGGCCGGTGATCCGCGCGTAGCCGTCGGCCGCGTGCGCCGCGACCTGCTCGTGCCGGACGTCGATGACTTCGATGCCCTCGTCGACGCAGCCGTCGTAGATGTCGATGATATGCCCGCCGCACAACGTGAAGATCGTGTCGACGCCCTCCGCCTTGAGCGCCTTGGCCACCAGGTGGCCGCCGGAGATCAGGTCCGGGGCGGGTTCGGAACCGTTGGTGGTGGCCTTCGTCGCGGTGTCCCCCGCAGCGGTGCCGGTCGTTGGCGCCATCGTTCAACTCCTCTTTCTCGCACGCCGGACCTCTCTGATCCGTGCGCTCGTTTCCGGTTCTGCTCCGTCCGCCCGCCCCTGTTCGAAGCCCCTGGTCGCGGCAGACTGTAGATTGCATACCGTATGAGGTAGGCATATAGTTACTCTTCGAACGCTCCGGTGTCCAGGGCCGCAAGAAGGTTTTCCCGGCCACCCCCGGGGCTCGTCCTCTTCCGCGGAGAAAG
This sequence comes from Amycolatopsis sp. NPDC058340, assembly GCF_042723975.1. Taxonomy (NCBI): domain Bacteria; kingdom Bacillati; phylum Actinomycetota; class Actinomycetes; order Pseudonocardiales; family Pseudonocardiaceae; genus Amycolatopsis; species Amycolatopsis sp. NPDC058340. Next base: position 13,687 of record NZ_JBHXIB010000011.1, read on the forward strand.
GACTTCACGTGGACCTTTTCGAGCACGAGGCACGGGATCTCTTCGAGCGGCACGGTGTCCCGGTCCCCCGGGGAAAGGTCGCCACCACACCGGAATCGGCGAGGGCGATCGCCGTCGAACTGGGTGGATCCGTCGTGGTCAAGGCGCAGGTCAAGACCGGTGGACGCGGTAAGGCCGGCGGGGTGAAGGTCGTCCACTCCCCCGACGACGCCGAACAGGCCGCCGAGGACATCCTCGGAATGGACATCAAGGGACATCGGGTACACAAGGTGCTCGTCACCGAAGCCAGCGCGATCGCCGAGGAGTACTACCTCTCCTTCCTGCTCGACCGCGCGGCCCGGACCTTCCTCGCGATGGCGTCGGCCGAAGGCGGGATGGACATCGAGGCGGTCGCGGCCACGAAACCCGGTGCGCTGGCCCGGATCCCGGTCGATCCACTGACCGGTGTGGACACCGCGCTGGCCTGCCGGATCATCGAAGCCGCCGGGCTGCCCGCCGCGGCGACGGACGCGATCGTCGCGCTGTGGACGGTCTTCACCGAAGAAGACGCCACGCTGGTGGAGGTCAATCCGCTCGTGCTGACCACGGACGGGACGGTCGTCGCGGTCGACGGGAAGGTCACCCTCGACGCGAACGCCGCGTTCCGGCAACCGTCCCACGCCGGGTTCGTCGATTCGCCGGACGAGGACCCGCTCGAACGAAGGGCCCGGGAGTCGGGGCTCAACTACGTCAAACTGGACGGTGACATCGGCGTGATCGGCAACGGCGCCGGACTGGTCATGTCCACTTTGGACGTCGTGGCCGCCGCCGCCGCGGAAGCGGGTGCCCGAGGGCCCGCGAACTTCCTCGACATCGGCGGCGGCGCGTCGGCCGAGGTCATGGCGGCCGGGCTCGGTGTCGTACTTGGCGACGAGCAGGTGCGCAGCGTCTTCGTCAACGTCTTCGGCGGGATCACCGCTTGCGACGCCGTCGCCGACGGGATCGTCCGCGCGCTCGCCCTGCTCGGCGATCGCGCGGCCAAACCGCTCGTGGTACGGCTCGACGGCAACAACGTCGCCGAAGGCAGGCGGATCCTCGTCGAGGCCGCGCATCCCCTGGTGACCTTGGTGGACACGATGGACGACGCCGCCGCTGCGGCGGCGAAACTGGCGGCCGCGGAACCGGAGGCGTGAGATGGCGATCTTCCTGGACGAACACAGCAAGGTCGTCGTCGCGGGTATGACCGGTGCCGAAGGACGCAAGCACACCGCGCGCATGCTGGCCGCGGGAACGAACGTCGTCGGCGGGATCAACCCGCGCAAAGCCGGACAGGAGGTCCACCTCTCCGGGCGTTCTCTGCCCGTATTCGGTGATACCGCCGAGGCCGTCGCGGCGACCGGTGCGGACGTCTCGGTGCTCTTCGTCCCACCGCCCGCGGTGAAGGACGCCGTCATCGAAGCCGTGGACGCCGGAGTCGGGATGGCGGTCGTCATCACCGAAGGGGTTCCGGTGCACGACGCCGCCGCTTTCTGGGCCCACGCGCAGGGAAGCCCCACGCGGGTGATCGGGCCGAACTGCCCGGGCGTGATCAGCCCCGGCCGGTCCAACGCCGGCATCATCCCGGACGGGATCACGAAACCCGGGCGGATCGGGCTGGTCTCGAAATCCGGCACACTGACCTATCAGCTGATGCACGAACTGCGCGAACACGGGTTCTCGACGTGTGTCGGCATCGGCGGCGACCCGATCATCGGCACCACGCACATCGACGTCGTCGAGGCGTTCGAGAAGGACCCCGAGACCGACGTGATCGTGCTCATCGGCGAGATCGGTGGCGACGCCGAGGAGCGGGCCGCCGAGTACATCCGGGCGAGGGTGAGCAAACCCGTCGTCGGCTACATCGCCGGGTTCACCGCGCCACCGGGGAAGACGATGGGGCACGCCGGCGCGATCGTGTCCGGGACCGGCGGAACGGCCGAAGCGAAGAAGAAGGCCCTGGAGGCGGCCGGGATCCAGGTCGGCCGCACGCCGAGCGAGACCGCGGCGATCGTCCGGGAAACCCTCGTCCGGTGAGCGAGATCGACGCCTTGCTGGCGAACGCGAGCGCCTACAAGGAGGCCGTCGGCGACGCGACTAGGCGGCCACGGCGGCGGATCGCCGTCGTGGCCTGCATGGACGCGCGGATCAGCGTGTACCGGCTGCTCGGGCTCCGCGAAGGCGAGGCACACGTCATCCGGAACGCGGGCGGCGCGGTGACCGAGGACGCGATCCGGTCCCTGACCGTGAGCCAGCGTCTGCTCGGCACCCGCGAGATCGTGCTCATCCACCACCACGACTGCGGGATGCGGACGTTCACCGACACCGATTTCGCCCGGCAGATCGAGGCGAGCACGGGGATCCGGCCGCCGTGGGCGGCGGAGACGTTCACCGACTCCGCCCAGGACATCCGGCAGTGCATCGCGCGCCTTCGGACGTCGCCGTTCCTGCTGCACACCGCCTCGGTGCGCGGGTTCGTGTACGACGAGCGGACGGGGAAGCTCGCCGAAGTGTCCTAGGTCGCGGCCGGGTCCGCCACGAGTCGTCCGCCTGGACACGCGTGTCGTCCGTCTGATCACGTGTGTCGTCCGTCTGATCACGCGAAACGCCCGAAGGGGCCCCTCACAGCCCCCTTCAGCCAGCTGACTCACGACCCCGCACAAGGCACCTGGACGCCCTCGGCAAACGTGACATGTTGCGAAAGCCACTTTCGCAACGTTGAAGGTTGCGAAAGTGGCTCTCGCAACGTCACGTGAAGTGTCAGGTCAAACCGAGGCGGTCCGGCCTGCTGTAGACGTTCATCGACGTGCCCCGCAGGAATCCCACCAGCGTCAGGCCCATCTCCGCGGCGAGGTCCACCGCCAGCGACGACGGCGCGGAAACCGCCGCCAGTAACGGAATCCCGGCCATGACCGCCTTCTGCACCAGCTCGAACGACGCCCGCCCGCTGACCATCAGCACCGTCCCGGACAGCGGCAGCCTCCCCTGGCGTGCCGCCCAGCCGACCACCTTGTCGACGGCGTTGTGCCTGCCGACGTCCTCGCGCAGGCACAGCAGCTCCCCCGCCGCGCTGAACAGGCCCGCCGCGTGGAGCCCGCCGGTGCGGTCGAAGACCAGTTGCGCGGTCCGGAGCCGATCCGGCAGTTCGGCCACTGTGGACGGCGAGATCACGAGACCGTCGCCGTCCACCGGCCAGGTCGCGGTCGTCCGGACCGCGTCGAGGCTCGCCTTTCCGCAGAGCCCGCACGACGACGTGGTGTAGAAGTTGCGCTCCAGGGAAGCGTCGGGTGGAGCGACCCCGTCGGCGAGGACGACGTCCAGCACGTTGTAGGTGTTGGCGCCGTCGGCCGTCGCGCCCGCGCAGTACCGGATCGACCGGATGTCGTCGCTCGACCGTGAAACCCCTTCGCCCACCAGGAAACCGGCCGCGAGATCGAAGTCGTGGCCAGGGGTGCGCATCGTGATCGTCAGGGGTTTGCCGCCGACGCGGATCTCCAGCGGTTCCTCGACGGTCAGCGTGTCCGGACGGGCACCGGGCACCCCTTCCACGACCCGGACCACCCGACGTCGGCTCGTCACCCGGCCCATCAGCGGATCGCCGGCAGCAGCGATTTCGGCCGTCCCGGCTGGGAAAGCCGTCCGCCGAGCAACGCCCCGAGCACACTGAGCGCCCCCGCGACGGCGAACGCGCCGAGATAGCCGTGGGTGGACACGACGAAGGCGGCCAGACCGACCCCGAGCAGTGCCCCGACGGCTTTGGCGCTGTACAGCACCCCGAAGTTCTGCAGTGCGGACTCTTCGCCGAAGTAGTCCCGGACGAGGGACACCAGCAGCGAGTAGCAGCTCCCGTTGCCGAGCCCCGCCAGCGCGGCACCGGCGACGAGCCCCGCCGCGTTGTGGCCCGAGCAGAGGAGGACGAACTGGGCGATCCCGCCCGTGGCCAGTGCCAGGCGCAGGATCCGGCGACGGCCGAGCCGGTCGGACAGCCCGCCGAGCAGGACCCGTCCGGCGCCGGTCACCCCGGCGAGCACCGCGAGCGCGACGGCGGCGAGCACCGGCCCGCCTCCTTGCGCGGCGACGAAGGTCGCGAGGTAGGCGACGTCGAAGAGCAGGACCGCGGCGGCGAGCACGACGATGAGGTACATCGCCACCGCGGTCGGGCACCGGAGCACTTCGGACGGCCGGTACTCGCGCAGCGCGGGCCGGTTGACCGCGACGCCGCGGTTGCGCACCTTGTCGGCCGCCCACACGCGCGGATCCGGGTGTTCCGGCCACCACCGGGGCGGCGGATCGCGCAGCAGCACCGCCGTGCTCGCGATCATCATCAGCACGGCCACCGCGACGACGTCCAGGATCGGCCGCCGAGTGCCCTCCGTCAGCCAGAAACCCCCGGCCAGCACGAAAACCACGCTCCCGTAGGCGAAAGCGCCGCTGACGGCGCCGACCCGCGCCGGGACGCGGTCGGGGAACCAGTTCATCACCGTGCCGACGCAAGTCGCGTAGACGACGCCCGTCCCGATCCCGCCGAGTACGGAGTAGCCGATGAACATCGTGAGCAGAGTGCTCGCATGCCCCAGGGTGAACATCCCGGTGGAGCAGAGCACTCCACCGGCGATCACCGCCACCGCGGGCGGGAACATCCCGCGCTCGCGCAGCCGGGCGACCGGGAACACCACGCACGCCTGGCACACCGTCCAGAGTGCGAAGGAGACGACCACTTCGGGGAACGTCCATCCGTAGGTGGCCATCAAGACCGGTGCGACGACACCGAAGCCGTACTGCTGGATCCCGGCGGCGAACATCGCGGCCCAACTGAGCCATGACATCCACGACCGGGGCTTGCCGAGCAGGTCCACGTCGCTTTCGCCGACGCGATACCGGCGGCCGTAGTGGTCTCGCACAATTCGAGGATCGGGCATGGGTCCCACCCCGCTCACGGCAGATTGTATACAGTATGTGGTTTGGTTATAGCACTCGTCCCGCCGGAAGTCCACGAATTGTCGGACCCCCTCGTTAGCGTCGGCCGTCATGGACACCACGCCCTTCCGAGCCCGGATCCCGGAGGCCGATCTCGAAGACCTCCGAGGCAGGCTCCGCCGCGCCCGCTGGCCCGAGGACGAGACCGTCGACGACTGGTCGCAAGGTGTTCCGGCCGCGTACCTGCGCGAACTGTGCTCGTACTGGGCGGACACCTACGACTGGCGGGCCGCGGAGTCCCGGCTCAACGCGTTCCCCCAATTCCGGACCGAGATCGACGGGCTCGGCATCCACTATCTGCACGTCCGCTCCCCGCACCCCGGCGCGCTGCCGCTGATCCTCACCCACGGCTGGCCGGGTTCGGTCTTCGAGTTCCTCGACGTGCTCGGCCCGCTCACCGATCCGGTCGCCCACGGCGGCGACGCGGCGGACGCCTTCCACGTCGTCGTCCCGTCCCTGCCCGGGTACGGCTTCAGCGACAAACCCGCTCGCGCCGGCTGGTCGATCCAGCGCATCGCCGACGCGTGGATCCGTCTCATGGACGGCCTGGGCTACGAGCGCTACGGCGCCCAGGGCGGCGACTGGGGCACCAGCATCACCACGCTCATGGGGCGGACGGCGCCGGAGCGGCTGGCGGGGATCCACCTCACCCCGCCGCTGGCCGCGCCCGATCCGGCGACCTTCGACGAACTGACCGCCTCGGAGCGGAAAGCGCTCGACGACCTCGAAAGCGCCAAGGCGGACGGCTCGGGTTACGCGATCCAGCAGGCGACGAGGCCACAGACGATCGGCTACGCCCTGGCCGATTCGCCGGTCGCGCTGTGCGCGTGGATCGTCGAGAAGTTCCAGGCGTGGACGGATTGCGGCGGCCATCCGGAGAACGCGCTGAGCCGGGACGCGATGCTCGACGACATCACGCTCTACTGGCTGACCGGAACCGGCGCCTCGTCCGCCCGCCTGTACTGGGAGAGCTTCGCCGAAGTGTCGGGCTGGTTCTCCGAACCCACCGTGGACACGATCGCCGTGCCGACGGGCTGTTCGCTCTTCCCGCGCGAGATCCCGCGACCGTCCCGCCGGTGGGCCGGACGCCGGTTCACCGACATCCGGTACTGGAACGAACTGGACCGGGGCGGCCATTTCGGGGCGTTCGAGCAACCGGCCGTCTTCACCGAGGAGGTGCGCTCGTTCTTCCGGCTCGTGCGGTGACCGTTGACTGTGACACCGTGTCAGGCTGTCTGGTGGGAGGACCATGTTCAGTATCGGAGACTTCGCCAAACACGGCCGGGTGTCGGTCCGGATGCTGCGTCACTACGACGTCATCGGGCTGCTGCGGCCCGCCCATGTCGATCCGTTCAGCGGCTACCGGTCCTACACCGGCGACCAGCTTGCCCGGCTCAACCGGGTGATCGCGCTCAAGGATCTCGGCTTCACGCTCACCCAGGTGCAGGAGATCCTCGACGCGGAGATCGGCGTCGACGAATTGCGCGGAATGCTGCGGCTGCGTCGTGCCGAACTCGAAGCCGCCATCGCGGCCGACGAGGCACGGCTCAAGGCCGTCGAAGCGAGGCTCCGGTCGATCGAAAGCGAGGGAACCATGCCTTCCGAAGACGTCGTCGTCAAAAGCCTCCCCGCGGTACGCGTCGCCGAGCTCACCGGGACGGCCGGCGGGTACGTGAACGAGGAGATCGGGCCCGTCGTACAAGGGCTCTACAAGGAACTGTTCGGCGCGCTCGGCCCGATCACGCCGTCCGGGCCGCTCATCGCCTACTACGAGGACGACGTCGACGGCGAACGAGTGCTGATCCACGCCGCGGTCCCGATCTCGGCCGAAACCGACGGCACCGAAGGATTTTCGACCGTTCGCCTCGCCGAAGTCCCGACCGCGGCGACGATCCTGCACCGTGGCTCGATGGAGACCGTGCTTTCCAGCTACCAGGCGCTGGCGAAATGGGTCGACGCGCACGGCTACCGCGCGAACGGCCCGGCGCGGGAGTTCTACCTCGAGTGCCCGGCCGACGGGGACCAATGGGTCACCGAACTGCAGCAGCCGATCGCCAAGGCCTGACCCCTCGTGAGTGGTAAGGACGGTTAGAACCGTCCTTACCACTCACGAGGCAGCGAGGAAATCGGTCACGGTGGCCCGGAAATCGGCAGGCGCCTCCAGCCAAGGCACGTGCCCGACCCCCTCGAACCGCACCCTGGTCACCGAGGGCAAGGCCTGCTCCAGCGAGTCGACGGCCCACCGAGGCCGGTTGTCCGCCATGCCGTCCACGATCAGCGTCGGCAACCGCAGCGACCGGCAGGCCGCGACGAGCTCCGGCTCCGGCACCGCCCGCATTTCCTCGCTCAGCGCCGCGTTCGCCTCGTAGTTGACCGGGAACCAAGGCGTCGCCATCGCTTCGGCGTGACGCTCGCCGTCGGTCACGAAATCGGCCGTCCATTGCCGCACCGCGCGTTCACGGCCCTCACCGCGAAGCTCCCCATCCAGCGCCCGCTCGAAGTTCCGCTTGAACTCCGCGTGCCACTCGTGGCCGAGGCCGACCCCCGACACGTAAACGAGCGCGCTCACCCGTTCCGGGTGCGCGAGCGCGTACAGGAGAGCGAGGTGCGCGCCCCACGAATGCCCGAGCACCGGCACACGGCCGAGGCCGTGCCATTCCCGGACCGCGTCGACGTCGGCGACCATCCGTCCGAGGGTGTACGGGCCGCGTGCTTCCGAGCGCCCGGCGCCGCGCTGATCCCACCGGATCAACCGGAATCGCGGACCGAGATCGAGCGTGCCGAACATGTCCCACAGGCCGGGACCGCCATGGCAGCACAGGATCGGTTCGCCCTCGCCGGTCGCCGTGGTCCACAACTCACGTCCGTCGTCGGTGATCATCACGGGATTATCCGATAGGCGACGGGGCCTTCGTTGGCTATCTTCCGCGGCATGACCACCTACATCCCGCCGCAACGGACAGCCACCCTCGCGGACGCTCCCGCCATCGCGGCGCTGATGCGGGCCTCGGTGCTGGAGTTGTTCCCCAGGTTCTACGACGAGCGGCAGACCCTGAGCGCGGCCGAACACATCGCGAGCCTCGACCTGCGGTTGATCGAAGACGGCACCTACTTCGTCCACGAGGCCGACGGCGAGATCGTCGCCTGCGGGGGCTGGAGCAGGCGCAACAGAACGCACGCGGGCGCGGGCGAGGCGGCGGACGACGACCGTCCCCTCGATCCGGCCATCGAGCCGGCCCGGGTGCGCGCCATGTTCGTCCGCGGCGACTGGACCCGGCGCGGGCTCGGGCGCGCGATCCTCGAGTCCTGCCGTCTCGCGGCGAAGGCGGAGGGCTTCGGCTCACTCACCCTGACGGCGACCCTGCCCGGTGTCCCGCTGTACCTCTCGTTCGGCTTCACCGAAGTCGAGCGGGTGACGGTGACGACGCCCGACGGTGTGGACATACCCGGCGCCGTGATGGCCAGGGACATCGACGAGCCGGATAGCATCGGAAGATGATTTCCGGGGCCACCGCACTCTCGTTCGTCTTGATCTGTCTGCTCGGCGCGATGGCACCGGGCCCCGATTTCCTGGTGGTGACCCGAAGCGCGATCCTCGGCGGGCGCAAGGCCGGGATCGCCGCCGGACTCGGCATCGCGCTCGGGGTCTTCGTCTGGGTGGTCGCGATCGCGCTCGGGGTCGCGGCGATCCTCACCGCGTCGGCGATCGCGTTCACCGTGGTGAAGCTGGTCGGCGCCGCGTACCTGATCTTCCTCGGCGTCAAGGCGTGGCTGGCGGTACGCCGCGGCGACTACAGCGAACTCAAGGACAAGGTCGCACCGGTCGTCGCCCCCAAAGAGGCGTTCCGGCAGGGACTGCTCACCAACCTGCTCAACCCGAAGGTCGCGATGTTCTTCCTCGCGCTCATCCCCCAGTTCCTCCCGCATTCGGCCTCGACCGCGCAGACCTTGCAGCTCGCCGTGCTGGCCACCACGGTGGCCGTCGTCTGGACGTTCGTCCTCGCGACGCTGGTCGGTTCGCTGCGGAGGTTCTTCAGCTCCGGGCGGGTGCGCCGCATGATGGACGCGGTGATGGGCACCTTCCTGGTCGGACTCGGGATCCGGGTCGCGGTCCAGAACTAGAGTACGTCGGCGGCGAGGCGCGTACCTTCGACGCGGGCGGCGATCTTGGCGAACGCGATGTCCCGCGACGTCGAGGTGTCGTCGGCGAACGGGGAGAACCCGCAGTCGTCACAGGTGCCCAGCCGGTCCGGCGGGAGGTACCGCGCCGCCTGGAGAACCCTGTCCCGCACCTCCTCGGCGGTTTCGACCCGCGGGTCGATCGGGTCGGTCACACCGATGAAGACCCGTTGTTCAGGCCTCGCGTGCTCGGCGATCACGCGCAGCGCCCGTTCGGGATCCGCCTCACTGGCGAGCTGGACGTAGACGTTGCCGACCTTCAGCCGGAACAGCGTCGGCAGCAGTCCGGCGTAATCGACATCGAGGCTGTGCACGGAATCCTGGTCCCCGCCAGGACACGTGTGCACGCCGATCTTCTTCCGCTCCTCGTCGGAGAAACGGTCCAGTACCGCGTTGTTCAAGTCCACAAAGGACTGGAGCAGGCCGCCCGACGGATCGAGCTTCAGCGACAACCTGCCCTCGGTGAAGTCGAGCTGAACGCTGTCCGCGCCCGCGTCGAGACTGCGGCGGATATCGGCCTCAGCTTCGTTCACCAGGTCGGCGATGAACTGTTCTTTGTCATATCCCGCCAATTCCTCACCGGGATAGACGAGACTGATCGCCGAAGCCGCGATCACCGCCTGCTTCACCGGTTTGGTCGCATACTTCTTCGCCTCACGCAGATACGAGTCGGCGTAGGCCTGATAACGGAACGGTCCGGCGGTGAGCCTCGGAAGCCGCCGGGTGTGCCCGTCGGCGAATGGGATCACCACACCGTCCGGCGCCAGCGAAGTGAGGCCTGCCAAGGGATACGTGGCGAAGCTCGGCTTGCCCTGCTCCCCGTCGGTGATGACCGGGGAACCGGTCTCCTCCAGGCGCTTGATGGTGTCCACGAGAGCTTTTTCGTGCAACTCGCCGAGCCCGTCGGCATCGAGCCGCCCTGCCGCGTGCTCACCGAGCGCCTCGATGAGATAGCCGGGCCGGGGAATACTGCCGATCGGTTCGGTGGGCATGGTCATCGCTCGCGTCCTCCCGGATGGCGCAACCGCGGCCACCCTGGCCACAGGCGCAGAAGGTACCGAGATCTCCCCTCCGTGACGATCTTTTCCCGTGCCGAAACCCCTAATGGCGCAACCATTCGATCGAAATCGATCTTCTGCCGCCGCGCGGTATAGGCCGTTATACGGAAGAGCGTGAAATCAGATGCTTATCCAGCCCCGCTCCTGGGTATTCCGTGGTTGTCGACGGCCGGGGCGCGCCGAAGGAGAAACCGATGCTGAGCCATCATGATCGGCAAGAGCTGGAGAAGATCGAGCGCTGGTTCGAGCTCACCGAGCCGGCGCTGGCCGCCCGGCTCCGCGCCGGCAAGCCCGCCCGGCCGCCGCTGCTCCGGCTGGCCGTCCTCCTGAGCCTCGACCTGACCGCGGCACTGCTGATGCTGCTGGGCTTGATACTGAACAGCCCGGCCCTGTTGCTGACCGGGATGATCACCGTGACCACGGCGGTGATCGTGCATCTTTCCCGGTTCGGGCGCGACTGATCGTCTTCCCCGCCACCGGTAGAGTCCGGGCGAAACGTCCGGTTCACGGGGAGGAAGACGCATGCGGTTCATGATCATCATCAAGGCGGACGAGGATTCCGAGGCCGGGAAGATGCCGCCGATGGAGGCATTGACCGCGATGGCGAAGTTCAACCAGGACATGCTCGACGCCGGAGTGCTGGTGGGTGGCGAAGGCCTGCAGGAGAGCTCCAAGGGCGCGCGCGTCACGCTCAACGCGGCCGGGGCCACCGTCACCGACGGCCCGTTCACCGAGGCCAAGGAACTCGTCGGCGGTTTCTGGATCGTCGATGTCCCGTCGCGCGCCGAGGCGATCGAGTGGGCGAAGCGCTGTCCCACTCCCCCGACCGGCGACACCGTGCTCGAGGTCCGCAAGATCCTCGAAGCCGAAGACTTCGGCGAGAACTTCACCCCGGAACTGCAGGAGAACGAGCAGCGGATGCGCGACGAGATCGCGGAACGGTCCTAAGCTCGGCTCATGACCGACCGGGAGTGGGTACTCCACGTCGACCTCGACCAGTTCATCGCAGCGGTCGAGGTCTCCCGGCGGCCTGAGCTGCGCGGCAAACCCGTGGTCGTCGGCGGCACGGGCGATCCGACCGAACGGGCCGTGGTGGCGACGGCGTCGTACGAGGCGCGGGAATTCGGCATCCGGTCCGGGATGCCCCTGCGAACCGCCGCGAAACGCTGTCCTGACGCGATCTTCCTCGCCACGGACGCACCCGCGTACCAAGAAGTCTCCGATCGGGTGATGGCGACGCTGCGCGAATTCCCCGTGGTCGTCGAAGTACTCGGCTGGGACGAAGCGTTCCTCGGTGTCACCACCGCCGATCCCGAAGCGCTCGCCGCCGACATCCGGCGGCAAGTGGCCGAAGAGACCGGGCTCTCCTGCTCGGTCGGCATCGGGGACAACAAGCTGCGCGCCAAACTCGCCACCGGGTTCGCCAAACCGGCGGGGATCTTCCGTCTCGTCCAGGACAACTGGTGGGAGGTCATGGCCGGGAAACCGACGGACGCGCTCTGGGGCATCGGCACCAAGACCACGAAGAAGCTCGCCGAGGCCGGCTATCAGACCGTGCTGGAACTGGCGGGCGCCGATCCGGCGGACCTCGCGGCCCGGTTCGGCCCGAAGCTCGGCCCTTGGTACCGGATCCTCGCCGGCGGACTCGGCGACGCCGAGGTCACCGCGACGCCCTACGTCGCGCGTTCTCGTAGCCGCGAGACGACCTTCCAGCAGAACCTCACCGATCCCGAGGTCATGGCCACCGAGGTCGTCGCGCTCGCGAAACGGGTCTCACAGGACGTCGCCGAGGAGGGCAGGCCCGCCGCACGGGTCGCGGTCAAGGTCCGGTTCGCCCCGTTCCAGACCCATACGCACAGCGTGACCCTGCCCGCACCGACGTCCGACCCCGTCGAAATCGAGAAGGCGGCGCTGGCGGTGCTCGGCATGTTCGACCTCGGCAGACCGGTCCGGCTGCTGGGTGTCCGCGCCGAATTCGGCACGCCCGCGTCGCCTTGACAGCGCTCGCGGCGCTTTGCCATTCTGGTTCCGGGTCGAGAGGCGCTGCGACGGAATTCTTCCGCCACGCTCGGCCCGCCGCGACAGACGTAAGGGCGCCTCCCACTGTGGAGGTGCCTTTCTTGCGTCAGAACCCTTTTCCGGCCTTCGTCGTCGAGGCCGCGCGCTGAACCCCCGCACTGACACCGTCCTTCCCGCCACCGGCGAGAAGGACCGATCCGCCCTGCCTTCCTTGATGAATGGAGAACCAGTGAGCCCCACCCTGTCCAAGGTCAACGGGATCGAATTCGCCGTCGCCGACCTTTCCCTCGCCGAGGCCGGCCGCAAGCAGCTGCGCCTCGCCGAGGTCGAGATGCCCGGCCTGATGGCGCTGCGCCGCGAATACGCCGGCTCGCAGCCGCTGAAGGGCGCCCGGGTCGCGGGTTCGCTGCACATGACCGTCCAGACCGCCGTGCTGATCGAGACGCTCGTCGCGCTCGGCGCCGAGGTGCGCTGGGTGTCCTGCAACATCTTCTCCACGCAGGACGAGGCCGCCGCAGCCGTCGTCGTCGGGCCGAACGGCACCGTCGAGAACCCGTCGGGCTCCTCGGTGTTCGCGTGGAAGGGCGAGACGCTCGCCGAATACTGGTGGTGCACCGACCAGCTCTTCGACTTCGGCGACGGCCGGGTCCCGAACATGATCCTGGACGACGGCGGCGACGCGACCCTGCTGATCCACAAGGGCGTCGAGTTCGAGGCGGCGGGTGCCGTCCCGCAGGCGACCGAGGAAGACGGCGAGGAGTACGGCCTCGTGCTGGAGACCCTCCGCGAGAGCCTCGGCCGCGACACCGGCCGGTTCACCCGTATCGCCAAGGAGGTCCGCGGCGTCACCGAGGAGACCACCAACGGCGTCAAGCGGCTCTACAAACTCGCCAAGGAAGGCGAGCTGCTCTTCCCGGCGATGAACGTGAACGACTCGGTGACGAAGTCGAAGTTCGACAACAAGTACGGCATCCGCCACTCGCTCATCGACGGTCTCAACCGCGGCACCGACGTGATGATCGCGGGCAAGGTCGCGGTCGTCTGCGGCTACGGCGACGTCGGCAAGGGCGCGGTGGAATCGCTGCGCGGCCAGGGCGCCCGCGTGGTCGTCACCGAGATCGACCCGATCTGCGCGCTGCAGGCGGCGATGGAGGGCCTCGACGTCGTGGAACTCGACGACGTCGTCGAGCGCGGCGACATCTTCATCACCACCACCGGCAACTTCGACATCATCATGGCCGACCAGATGGCCAAGATGAAGCACAACGCGATCGTCGCGAACGTCGGCCACTTCGACAACGAGATCGACATGGCGGGCCTCGCGAAGATCCCGGGCATCCAGAAGATCGAGGTCAAGCCGCAGGTACACGAGTGGGTCTTCCCGGCGACGGCGGACCGCGAGGCGCACTCGATCATCGTGCTCTCCGAGGGCAGGCTGATGAACCTCGGGAACGCGACCGGCCACCCGAGCTTCGTGATGTCGAACTCCTTCACCAACCAGACGATCGCCCAGATCGAGCTGTTCACGAAGCCCGGCGAGTACACCACCGACGTCCACGTGCTGCCGAAGCACCTCGACGAGAAGGTGGCCCGCCTGCACCTGGACGCGCTGGGTGTCCGGCTGACCAAGCTGACCAAGCGCCAGGCCGAGTACATCGGCGTGGACGTCGAGGGTCCGTACAAGCTGGACCACTACCGGTACTGAGGTCTTCACGCCTCGTGAGTGGCAAGGACGGTTCTAACCGTCCTTGCCACTCACGAGGCCGAGCGGGCGGCGGCTAGGCCGAATGCGTGAAAACTTCGGCCGGATGGACCTGTTTCTCGCGAAATCGAGGCGGGAATCCCTTGCGTAGCCACACCCCGGCAGCACTCGGGCCGGGCGACTACGAAGGAGAAGGTGTTCCCGTGATCATTCTCGGCGTCATCCTGATTGTCGTCGGTGTCATCGCCAGCATCCCGGTCCTGTACTCGATCGGGATCGCGCTCGCGGTCATCGGCATCATCCTGGCCGTTCTCGGGAACACCGGGAAGGCCATCGGCGGTCGCGCCCACTGGTACTGAGCACCGGACCGAACCGGTACCGAGCCCCCGGTACCGGCACCGAAACAGCCCGGGCACCCGGCGTTCCCCTCACGCCGGGTGCCCGGGCTGTTTCCGTCCTCCGTCCGCCGGGTATCCGCCCCGGACAAGGAGAAGGAGGGAGAGCCGATGGCAGGAACAGACCCGCGCCCGTACTTGACGGAGGCGCGCTATCCGTGCGGACGCGACGAACTCCTGCGGGCCGCCGCCGCGGCCGGAGCGGGCGACGAGGTCCTCGGCCCACTGGGTGCCCTTCCCGCGCGTGACTACCAGGACGGAGACGGGGTCTGGGACGCGGTGTGCGCCTGCGACGGCGCTTCGATCCACGACACCGCGAAGGAAGCACCATGACATGAAGGGGTCCCCCGGCTCCGAGGGGGAGGGAGAGCCGGAGGACCCCGTCATAGTTAACACATTCCCGGCCGCGATGTACACGAACGCCTACACCTTCGAGTGGCAATCGGTCGCGATCACCCGAATCGGGCCGGATTGGTGTATTGGCCGCCGGTCAAGAAGCTCGCAGCAGCAACTGGGCCGAAACCTCCGCGCACGAGCAGTCGCCGTCGACGTCGAAGCAGTCGATCGTCAGCGTGTGCCGGGCGAAGTCGAAGTCGACGCAGCCGTCTTCGCTGCATTCGGTGAAGCCGCCGTCGAGGTGGACCACCAGGGTGCCGTGGCAGTGGTCGAGTCCGACGGCGCAGAACGCGCACTCCATGCTCATACCGCCTCCCGCGATCAGGAAAGTTCTCCTCGATTGCCTTACTACCACCGAGGGGCGACAGATCCTGGCATACGCGCGGCGTGTCGCGGCACCCGGCGGGGTGACACCGGGCACAACAGTCCACAAAGGAGGGTCAAGCGCTCTTCGGGGTCCGCTTGCCGGACGCGGGTTTCTTCGCCGCGGTGGCCTTCTTGGCCGCAGCGGGCTTCCTGCTCTTCTTCGCCTCACTCACGCTGGCCTGCAAGGCTTCCATGAGGTCGACGACGTCTGCCTTCGCGCCGACGGCCTTCGGTTTCGTCGTCTGGTTGCCCGCGGCCTTGGCCTCGATCATCGCTTCCAGGGCCTCACGGTACGAATCGCTGTACTTCTCCTGCTCGAACACCGGCTCCGACAGCGAGTCGATCAGCGAGCCTGCCATCGTCAGCTCCTGTGGCCGCACCTGCGGCGGATCCTCGTGCAGGAAACCGAAATCCGGGACGCGGACCTCGTCGGGCCACAGCATCGTCGTCATCGTCAGGACGTCGCTGTGCACCCGAAGGATCGCGAGCGTCTCCCGCTGCCGGATGGCGACCTTCGCGACCGCCACGTGGCTCGCCTTCTGCAGGGCGTCACGCAGGACCACATACGGTTTGACGGCGTTCTTCTGCGGTTCGAGGTAGTAGGTCTTGTCGAACTGGATCGGGTCGATGGACTCCAGCGGCACGAATTCGAGCACGTCGATCGCCCGCGACGACGCCAGCGGCAGTTCGGACATGTCCTCGTCGGTGAGCACGACCATCTCGCCGTCGGGCAGCTCGTACCCCTTGGCGATCTCGGCGTAGGGCACTTCCTCGCCGTCGATCGTGCAGAACCGCTTGTACTGGATGCGGCCGCCGTCGGCCTCGTGCACCTGGCGCAGCGAGACGTTCTTGTTCTCGGTGGCCGCGTAGAGCTGGATCGGGATGCTCACCAGCCCGAAGGACACCGAGCCCTTCCACATCGAACGCATCGAGCCGCACCTCCGCTGCCGTCACCGACCGTACTCACGCACGGTGACCACGGTAGCCCGAAACGGCGCACCGCGACAGTCCCGCGAACCCGATCGCGGGACTGTCGCGGTCCAGGAATCAGACCTCGGCCAGGTACTTCTCGGCTTTCGCGGGGTCCAGGAACCAGTGCTGGAAATCGGTCGGATCGGAGAACCCGTTCGCGAACCGCTGCGCCACGGCCGGCTTCTCCCCCGCCGCGCCGATGATCTGGAGCACGTGCGGGGGCGGCGGCTGCAGCATCGCGTTGGTCCAGGTCGTCACGTGCTGGGCGTACTCCCAGTACTTCTCGAACGACGCGGTCATCCACTCCTCGTCGAACGGCTTGTCCCCGCGTTCGAGGATCGAGTCCAGATAGGACGCCGCGCAGTGGCTCGCGTTGTTGGAGCCCTGGCCGGTGATCGGGTCGTTGGCCACCACGACGTCGGCCATCCCGAGCACCGCGGTCCCCGAGCCCAGCTTGCCGACCGCGTTCCGCACGACCGGGGTGTACCCGCCCGCCAGCGTCGCCTTGTCGTCGGTCAGCACGGCGTTCCGCGAACGCTCGTACTCCCACGGAAGGAACTGCTTCATCAGCGACAAGATCCGGTCGAGATGCTGCTGGGGCGACGGCCGGTCGTCCCAGCAGTCGAGCGGGCCGCCGGGGATGCCCTCGAAGAACAGGATGTCGCAGTTCCCGCTCAGCGTGTACGCGGGGATCATGAACAGCTCACCCACGCCGGGGATGATGTTGAACCGCACCGCCGCCTTGTCCGGGTGCTCGGGCCGTCGCTCCAGACCGTGCACGTACGCCAGCGAAAGCGCGCGCTGGGGTTCGGTGTACGGCGAGCGCTCCGGGATCCGGTCGAACAGCTGGACCAGCTCGCCCTTGCCCGCCGCGATGACCACCAGGTCGTACAGCTTCGCCAGCGGCGCCAGATCCGAGGTGGTGACGCCGTGGATGACGACCTTGCCGCCGCGGTCCTCCACCAGCTCCAGCCAGGCCGCCATCTTCACCCGCTGGTCCACCGACTGCGCGTAGTGCTCCAGCGGCCCGAACCAGTCCAGCACGCGGCTGGAGTCCGGTCCCGCGATGGAAACGCCGAGCCCTTCGACCTTGACGGTCTCTTCCTCCCACAGGTTCAGCTTGTGGTCCCGCTCGTGCTGCAGAGCGGAATGGAACATGCACTGGGTCGACATCACCTTGCCGGACCGGATCTCGTCCGGCGTCCGCGCCGACATCACCGTGACGTCGTAGTCGTGGGCCAGCAGGCTCAAGGCCAGCTGCAACCCCGACTGCCCGGCACCGACGATCAGAACCTTGCGCATCCTCTGCGTTCCTCCCAGAACCGTTCAGCTGAGTGACACGAACTCGCGGCCGGGCCCGGAGACCACCGCGAGGGACAGCGTGTGCGACACCAGTTCCTGCAGCGTCGCGACCGCCGACTTCGGGTCGCGGGCGTCGCAGGTGACCAGCGGGATGTCCGGGGAGAGCGCCAGCGCGTCGCGCACCTCTTCGAGGTCGTGCACCGGCATGCCCTCGAACTGGTTGACCGCGACGATGAACGGCAGCTCCGAGTCGTTCTCGAAGTAGTTGATCGCGGCGAACGACTGGTCGATCCGGCTGGTGTCGACCAGCACGACGGCGCCGAGCGCGCCACGCGAGAGGTCGTCCCAGAGGAACCAGAACCGGGCCTGGCCGGGCGTGCCGAACAGGTACAGGAGCAGGTCTTCACGCAGGGTGATCCGGCCGAAGTCCATCGCGACCGTGGTGGTGGACTTGGTCCCGGGCGGCACCAGCTCGTCGACCCCGGCCCCGGCCTCGGTCATCCAGGCTTCGTTGCTCAGGGGCGGGACCTCGGAGACGGAGCCGACGAACGTCGTCTTGCCAACGCCGAATCCACCGGCGACCACGATCTTGGCGGAGATCGCCAGCAGATCGGTGTTCGATTCGGAACCCGCGACCGCATTCGTGTCGCCAGGGCGCTCTTTCACGACGTCACTCACGCCCTTCCTGAATGGCGCCCTGACACCCCGAAAACGGGACCTGCCGGCCGGGGCGGGTTCGAACTGGGTACCGATGCGGCCGAAGACCCGAAGGCTCGGCCGCTCCGCCTGTGTCAGACAGGGAGGCGCTTGAGTCCATCGAGGATCCTCTCGAGCACGTTCGTATCGTGGTTGTAGGCGTGGGCCGTCGGGTGCACGAAGACGGCGCCTTGGGTGGCGAGGTCGCCGACGAGCACCCGGACCACGCCCAGTGGCAGATCCAGTCCCACCGAAAGCTCGGCGATCGACGAGCGTTCGCGGGCGCGCTCGTACAGCGAATGCGATTCGGGCATCAGCGCCTCGGCCAGCGCCGGGTCGTAACGCGGGACCGAGATCAGGGTCTCCACCAGCAGCAGCTGGCTGCTCTTGGTCCGGCCGCCGGTCAGCGCGTACGGCCGGATTCTGCGGCTGCGCATCTTGACGGGCCGGTCCGGAGATTGGTCGCTGGACACGGTCATCCCTTCCTTCTCCGGATTCTCAGGCCTGCGGCCGTCGGGCGGTCAGGACCTGCCGGAGCCCCGCTCGCACCTCGGGGGTGAGCGCGTGACCGGCGTTGGTGATGAACTGGGTCATCTCGTAGGCGACGACCTTCATGTCGCAGTCCGGTTCGGTGAGCACCGCGAGCCCCGCCTCGGCACCGATCCCCATGAACAGGAAGTACCCGCGGGTGAGGCGGATGATGATCTGCTCGCAGTTGCCCTTGCCGAACAGCGCGGCGCTGTTGCCCGCGAGGCTGAGCAGGCCGCTCGCGATGGCGGCGAGCTGCTCGGCGTCGTCGCTGGACACCGATTCCGAGGCGGTCAAAGGGAAACCGTCGACGGACATGATCAGCGCGTGGCTGGCGCCGTGCACCTTGCGCACGAAGTCGTCGAGCAGCCACGCGAAATCCGTCGTCGCGTCCTGGGCGGTCACTGGGTGTTTCCTCCGGTCTCACGCTCGTGCCGGTCGTCGAGAGCGGCACGCTCACCGTCGGTGAAGGCATCGAGGTCGGCCAGCAGCGCCTCGTGCCCGTCCGCCGCGTCGGCGGGCGGGGTGGTCGGCGGGGCCGGTTCGTCGGGCAAAGTCCTGATACTGCGCGAAACCCGGCGCGGGAGACCGCTGGCCGTGGTCCCTCCGTCGGCGGGCGGCTGGAAGGCCGTGCGCGGACGCGGGCTGGGCTTCCGTTCGGGTTCCGGTTGCGCCGAAGGGGCCGGGCGGCGCCTCGGCAGCCCGGACGGTGTCGCGACCGGATTGCCGACGGGCGCGCCGTTGGTGACCCTGGTCTGCGGCAGCACGACCGTCTGCGAGCCGGACCACTGCTTCTCGGCCAGTTCCGAGACCACCGGGACCGGCAGCAGCACGGTGGCGACCGTGCCGTGCGGGGTGCGGCGGTCGAGTTTCACGGTGATCTCGTGCCGGTCGGCGAGCCTGCCGACGACCGCGAGTCCCATATGCCGCACGGAATCGTCGTCGAGCACCGGACCGGCCGCGAGACGCTCGTTCAGCGCCGCGAGGCGTTCGGGTGGCATGCCGATGCCCTCGTCCTCGATCCGGATCAGCACGCTGCCCTGTTCGGTGAGATGCGCGCTGACGCTGACCGGAGAGCTCGGCGAAGACTGGTTCGCGGCGTTGTCGAACAGTTCCGCGAGGATCCGGCTGACGTCCTCGGCGGCGAATCCGACCACGCCGAGCGAAACGACGCGGCCGATCGTGATCCGCGAGTAGTGGTCGATCGACGACATCGCGGCCCGCATCACGTCGAGCACGGACGAGATACCGGCCGTCGTGTCGTCGGCGTCGCGACCGGCGAGGACGCGCAGGTTCTCGGCGTTGCGCCGCAACCGGGTCGCCAGGTGGTCGAGCCGGTAGAGCTCGGCGAGGCGATCGGAGTTCTCCTCCCCCGCCTCCATCGTCTCCAGCTGCGCGAGCAGCTGGTCGAGCAGGTTGAGGTCGCGCAGCGCGACATTGGAGCAGACCCCGGCGAGCGCGCCGGCGTCCGGCGCGTCCACGGCAGGCCGCTGCTCCGTTTCCGGTTCGACCGGTGGAGCCGACGGAGCGTGCCGGGGCGGTGCGGCGAGGAACTGCGCCGCGGCGACCCTGGAACGGTCCAGAAGAACCCGTGAGCGGTCAAGCAAGCCTCGAGCCCGCGTCACCATGTGCTTCCACTTCTTTCTCTTCGCATACCCGGACCCGTGTCGCACTCCCCAGCACAACGACGGCCATGCAAGCAGAAGTCACTATCCGTGTCCACAGTCGGTTTCCGTTCAACCGCTGGCAGTGACGTGGTCACGAACGCGTTACGGCTGGTGAGCGCGGCGCGCTAGGCCATTCGGCTGCATCTTGCGTGTTGCACGCCACGGGTGATGTCCGAAAAGTGCGGACTGCGCAGAAATTTGCGCGCCACGCAACTTTTCCCTAGTCTGCTGGTATGACCGCACCCTTGGGACTGCGTGAACGCAAGAAGCGCGCGGCCCGGCGCGCCATGAGCGAGGCAGCGCTCAGGCTCGCCATGGAGAAGGGCGTCGAGCAGGTCCGCGTCGAGGACATCGCCAGCGCCGTTGGCGTCTCCCCGCGCACCTTCAACAACTACTTCTCCAGCAAGGAGGAGGCGATCTGCTCGTTCATCGTCGAGCGGCAGGAGATCTTGCGGGAGGCCCTGCGCGAGAGGCCTTCGGAAGAGACGTTGTGGGAGGCGGTCGGCACCGCGACGCTGGAAGCGTACGGCAGCTTGGGAGAACCGAACCGCCACTCGGTGGAGCTGGCGCGGTCCCTGCTCCTGCACCCGTCGGTGCAGGGCGAGTTCCTCAAGGCGCACGCCAAGGTCGAACAGGTGCTGGCGGACGCCATCCTGGAACGCGCGGGCGCGGGCGCGGAAAACGCGTTGAACGCGCGGCTCATGGCGGCGATCGTGGAGTCCGCGGTGAAGACCGCGTTCTTCAGCTGGTTGACGAACGAGGGCCCCGGGCCGTTCCTGGAGACGCTCGAGGTCCTCCTGCACGAGGCGGCCGCGGGCATCCCGTCCCTCACCGGACCCGAAGCGGTGAAGAAACCGAAGAAGCAGTAACACCCTACCCACCACTGGGGAGAAACCGTTGTGCTGACGAAGTTGTTGCGCATCCACCTGCGCCCGTACCGGCGAGACCTGTGGCTGATCGTGCTGCTGCAGTTCGTCCAGACCCTCGCCGGGCTCTACCTCCCCACCCTGAACGCCGACATCATCGACTCCGGCGTCGTCAAGGGCGACATCGACTACATCCTCGGTGTCGGCGGCGTCATGCTGCTGGTGTCGCTGGTGCAGATCGCGTGCTCGATCGGTGCCGTCTACTACGGTGCCCGCACCGCGATGGCGGTCGGCCGTGACGTCCGCGGCGCGATCTTCCACCGCGTCCAGGACTTCTCCGCCCGCGAGGTCGGCCAGTTCGGCACGCCGTCCCTGATCACCCGCACGACCAACGACGTCCAGCAGGTGCAGATGCTGACGTTGATGGCGTTCACCCTGATGGTGTCCGCGCCCATCATGTGCTTCGGCGGCATCATCATGGCGCTGAACCAGGACGTCACCCTGTCGTGGCTGCTGGTGCTCGCGGTGCCGATCCTCGGTCTCTCGGTCGGGGTCATCATCGCGAAGATGCGGCCGGCCTTCCGGCTGATGCAGGAGCGCATCGACAAGATCAACCAGATCCTGCGCGAGCAGATCATGGGTATCCGCGTGATCCGCGCGTTCGTCAAGGACACCCACGAGCGGCGGCGGTTCACGAAGGCCAACACCGAACTGCTGGACGTCTCGCTGATCGTCGGCAGGCTGATGGCCCTGATGTTCCCCATCGTGATGCTCGTGATGAACGCCTCCAGCGTCGCCGTGCTCTGGTTCGGCGGGCTGCGGATCGACGACGGCAGCATGCAGATCGGCGCGCTCACCGCGTTCCTGTCGTACCTGATGCAGATCCTGATGGCGGTCATGATGGCCACCTTCATGTTCATGATGGTGCCCCGCGCCGAGGTCAGCGCCGAGCGCATCACCGAGGTGCTGGACACGCACACCAGCGTCGTCCTCCCGGAGAACCCGGTGACGCCCGGCGAGGTGCACGGGCGGCTCGAACTGTCCGATGTGGAATTCCGCTACCCCGGCGCGGAAAAGCCGGTATTGCAGGACATCTCGCTGCTGGCCCTGCCCGGTGAGACCACCGCGATCATCGGCAGCACGGGCAGCGGGAAGACCACGCTGCTCAACCTGATCCCCCGGCTGATGGACGCCACCGAGGGATCGGTGCGCGTCGACGGCGTCGACGTCCGTGAACTGGACGCGACCGTGCTGTCCGACGCCGTCGGGCTGGTGCCGCAGAAGCCGTACCTGTTCGCCGGGACGGTCGCGAGCAACCTTCGCTACGGCAAGGCCGACGCCACCGACGAGGAACTCTGGCACGCGCTGGAAGTGGCGCAGGGCAAGGACTTCGTCGAACGGATGCCCGAGGGGCTCGACTCCCCCATCGCACAGGGCGGGACCAACGTCTCCGGCGGGCAACGGCAGCGGCTCGCGATCGCCCGGATGCTGGTGCGGCGCCCCGAGATCTACCTCTTCGACGACTCCTTCTCCGCACTCGACTACGCGACCGACGCCGCACTACGGCGCGCGCTCGTGGCCGAGACCGCCGAGGCGACCGTGGTCATCGTCGCGCAGCGGGTCAGCACGATCCGCAACGCGGACCGCATCGTCGTCCTCGACGAAGGCCGCGTCGTCGGCAGCGGCACCCATACCGAACTCATGGACGGCAACGAAACCTACCGGGAGATCGTGCTGTCCCAGCTGACCGAGCAGGAGGCCGCCTGATGAGCGCGCCCGAATCCACGACGAAGGCCAAACCCTTGGGCGAGCGCGCGAGCGCGGCACGGGGGCCAGGCCCCGGCGGGGGCGGCGGTTTCGGCCGTGGCCCCGCCGGCTTGATGGGCGGACAGCCCGCCGAGAAGGCCTTGGACTTCAAGGGATCCTTCAAACGGCTGCTGCGGCTGCTCCAACCGCAGCGCGCCACGCTGTACGGCATCCTGCTGTTCGGCGTCGTCAGCGTCGCGCTGAGCGTCATCGGGCCGAAGATCCTCGGCATGGCGACGGACCTCATCTTCGCGGGCGTCGTCGCGAAGGACATGCCCGCGGGGATGAGCAAGGAGCAGGTCATCGCCGGCCTGCGGGCGGAGGGCGACAACACCCTCGCCGACCTCTTCTCGGGGATCGATTTCGTACCCGGCCAGCGCATCGACCTCGACGCCGTCGGCCAGGTCCTGCTGTGGGTGCTGCTGCTCTACATCGTGGCGGCGTTCTTCTCCCTGCTGCAGGCGAGGCTGACCACGAACCTGGTCCAGCGGGCGGTGTTCGACCTCCGGGAACGGATCGAGGAGAAGTTCGCCAAGCTCCCGCTGAGCTACTTCGACCGCCAGCCGCGCGGTGAGGTGCTGAGCCGGGCGACCAACGACATCGACAACCTCGCGCTGTCGCTGCAACAAACGCTCGCGCAGATCGTGTCGTCGTTGCTGATGGTCGTCGGCGTGCTCGTGATGATGTTCGTCATCTCGCCCGTGCTGGCGCTGGTCGCGCTGCTTTCGGTGCCGGCGTCGGTGCTCGTCGCGGCCAAGATCGGCAAGAAGGCGCAGCCGCAGTTCATCAAGCAGTGGTCCACCACCGGACGCCTCAACGCGCATATCGAGGAGATGTACACCGGGCACTCGCTGGTCAAGGTGTTCGGCCGCCGCGAGGAGGCCGAGGAGGTCTTCCGCGAGCACAACGACACGCTCTACGGCGCGAGTTTCAAGGCGCAGTTCATTTCGGGCACCATCCAGCCCGCGATGATGTTCATCGGCAACCTGAGCTACGTGCTGGTGGCCGTGATCGGCGCGCTGCGGGTGGCGTCCGGGACGCTGTCACTCGGCGATGTCCAGGCGTTCATCCAGTATTCACGGCAGTTCAGCCAGCCGGTCACCCAGATCGCCAGCATGGCGAACCTGCTGCAGTCCGGGATCGCGTCCGCGGAGCGGGTGTTCGCGCTGCTCGACGCGGACGAGCAGGAGCCGGAGCCCGCCGCACCCGCCCGGGTCGCGCAGGTACGGGGTCGGGTCGAGTTCGAGCACGTGTCGTTCCGGTACGCCGAGGACACGCCGCTCATCGAAGACCTGTCGCTCACCGTCGAACCGGGGCACACCGTCGCCATCGTCGGCCCGACCGGCGCGGGGAAGACCACGCTGGTCAACCTGCTCATGCGGTTCTACGAACTCGACGGCGGCAGGATCACCCTCGACGGCGTCGACGTCGCCGGGATGGACCGCGAAGACCTGCGTTCCAAGACCGGCATGGTGCTGCAGGACGCGTGGCTGTTCGGCGGCACGATCGCGGAGAACATCGCCTACGGCACCGAGGGCGCCACGCACGACGAGATCGTCGCGGCGGCCAAGGCGACCCACGTCGACCGGTTCGTCCGCACCCTTCCGGACGGCTACGACACGGTGATCGACGACGAGGGCGGCACGGTCAGCACCGGCGAGAAGCAGCTGATCACCGTCGCACGGGCGTTCCTGGCGAAGCCCGCGATCCTCATCCTGGACGAGGCCACCAGCTCTGTCGACACGCGGACCGAGGTGCTGATCCAGCGGGCGATGAACTCGCTGCGCGAGGGACGGACGAG
This sequence comes from Amycolatopsis sp. NPDC058340, assembly GCF_042723975.1. Classification (NCBI taxonomy): domain Bacteria; kingdom Bacillati; phylum Actinomycetota; class Actinomycetes; order Pseudonocardiales; family Pseudonocardiaceae; genus Amycolatopsis; species Amycolatopsis sp. NPDC058340. The sequence goes on from NZ_JBHXIB010000011.1 coordinate 38,432, forward strand.
TTTCGTCATCGCGCACCGGCTCTCCACCATCCGCGACGCGGACGTCATCCTGGTGATGGAGAACGGGTCGATCGTCGAACAGGGCGATCACGAAACACTGCTGCTCACCGGTGGTGCGTACTCCCGGCTCTACGCCGCCCAGTTCGCGGAGGCGCTGGCCGAGACCGACTGAACCACATCGGCGCCGAAGGTCCCTTTTCCTCCTTTTACCGTGGGAAAAGGGACCTTCGGCGCACGGAAGGACCGTGAACGGCGCTAGGCTTGCGTGACCCGATCCGAAAGAGGGGTGCGCTGGCCGACCATGGCGGAGAAACTCGGCGAATACCGCCGTAAGCGCAGACCGGGCCGAACTCCCGAACCCCTTCCGGACCACGACGGGAACACCGGGGCCGACGATCTCTTCGTCATCCAGGAACATCACGCGAGCAGCCTGCACTGGGACATCCGCCTCGAACGGGACGGCGTCCTGGTCTCCTGGGCGGTGCCGAAGGGCCTGCCGATGTCGCCGGACCAGGAACGTCTGGCCGTGCACACCGAAGACCACCCGATGGAATACCTCACCTTCGAAGGCGAGATCCCCGCGGGCGAATACGGCGGCGGCACCATGACCGTCTGGGACACCGGCCGGTACGAAACCCTGCACTTCAACGACCACAAGGTCGAAGTCGTCTTCCACGGCAGGCGGGCACGCGGGAAGTACCTGTTCCTCAACGTGAAGAAGGACGGTCGCGACAACGGCTGGCTGCTCAAACGGCTCGACCCCGCCGACCCCGGCCGGAAGGAACTCCCCTCCTTCCTCGCCCCGATGCTGACCAAACCGGGCCGTCTCCCGTCGACCGGCGAAGACCCGGAATGGGCCTACGAATTCGACTGGTCCGGGCGCCGCACCCTCATCCGGGTGTCCGGGGGCCGGATCACCGCCTACGACGATTCGGGCGACGACGTCACCGGGCTGTATCCCGAATTCCGCGGCCTCGGCGAACAACTCGGTGCCACGGAAGCCTTTCTCGACGGGGAAATCGTCGTCTTCGACGGCGGGAAACCGAGTCCGGAAGGGCTCGGGCACCGCGCGCGGGCGACGAAGAACTCCGCGAAACGGCTCACCTCACGATATCCGGCGTTCTACCTGGTCAACGATCTCCTGCATCTGGACGGCCGTTCCTGTGTCGGGACGCCCTATGTCGAACGGCGGGAACTCCTCGACGAACTCGGGCTCGCCGGGCCGCATTGGCAGGTCCCGCGGTACTACCTCGGGGACGGCGGCGCGGTCGCCAGGGCGGCCCGCGAGCACGGGCTCGCCGGTGTCGTCGCCAAACGGGCCGACTCCGCGTACCACCCGGGAAAGCGCACCGGCGAATGGCTTTCCATCACCGGAACCCTGGTGCAGCAGGTGGTACTGGGTGGCTGGCGGCCGGGCGGCGGCAGCCGGGCCGGCACGTTCAGTTCGCTGTTGCTCGGCGTCCCGCACGAGGATGGCTTGCGGTACATCGGAAACGTCGGTGTCGGCTTCGCGAGTGACGAACTGGAGAAGCTCTCCAAGCAGCTGTTCCGCTTGGAGCGCAAGACATCCCCGTTCCACTCCGTCCCGGAGAAACAGGCGCGGGACGCGCGCTGGTCGAAGCCGACCATCGTCGGAGAAGTCGTCTTCGGCGGCTGGACCGACGCGGGCTGCCTCCGCAATCCACGGTGGCGTGGCCTGCTGCCGGACGTCGCCGCCGAAGACGTCGAACTCGACTAGATTCGCACGTCTTCCACGTCCCACCGGACGTCGAGGTCGGCCCCGACCCCGCTGACGTCGAGAATCCGTGACACCAGAGCGGTCTTCACGATCACCGAGAATCGGGGCGACCTCGCGTTGGCCTCTTCGAGTGCCTGCAACCCGGCGCAGCTGAGGAATCCGACGCCGGAGAGGTCGAGGATCACGTGCTTTCCGTTGACGCAGGCGCCACTGAGCTCGGTGCGGAAGCGCCCGACCGTCGCCGCGTCGATCTCCCCCACCGCGGTGAGGATGAGGACGCCGTCTTTGCGGCGGCAGGTGGTCACGGCCAGGGCCGGCTGTTCGCCGGGTACGCGCTGACCAGGCAACATTGGGGGCGCCTCTCTCCAGACCACCAAGTCCCCTCGACGTTACTCGGCGTCGGCGACAGGTCAACCCGGGCTACCTCATTTGAGCCATTTCGGGCGAGAACCTTTACCCACCTTTTGCCATTCCCCGGCGAAGCGCCGGTGCGCGGCGTCGGCCTCGGCGACCGAACGACCGTGCAGAAGCCCATACGTGAAAGCGTTTTCGTTCTCGGCGTAGGCTCGGAGGCCGAGGAGTCGCAGGACCTCCCGGCTGACCACGATGTCGTGATGCTCGCCGAGGGTGCTCTGCACCGCCTTGACGTTCTTTCGCCATTTTCGAAGCTTCTTGCCGGTCACCGGCCGGACCGCGTCCGCGGCGTAGCGGGCCCGCTTGGCCTTCTTGCGGGCCTCGTGCAGTGCGGCGTCCTGCTCCGCACCGGGCTTCAGCTCACTCGCCACGGCCACGGCCTTGCGCAGCTTCCGGTCCGACCGCGCGACGGCCTTGCGCAGTTCCTTCTTGCCATCCTTGATCTTCCGCGGTTTACCGACGAGCTTTTCCAGCGCTTGCAACAGTTTCGTGTAGCGCTTGCTGTCGAGCGCCCGGATCGCACGTGCCTTGGCCTCCTCGGCCTCGCGTGCGAAGTGCCGCGTCATCAGCTGCTCGACGTTGCCCAGCACCAGTTCGGCCGGGAGCGCCTCGACCTCGTCGTGGAGGCGCGCGGCCATCACCTCGCTGTCCCTCGCCGGCCCGAGTTCGCCGCCGAGCCAGCGGAGTTCCTCGGCGAGCCCGTTCGCGACGTCGGGGTCGAGCGAGCGGCGGAAGGTTTTCAGGCCGCTCCTCAGCCGCCTGCTCGCGACGCGCATCTGGTGTACCGCGTCGTCGACGTCCCGGCGGACCCCGATGTCGTTGCGTCGCAACGCGTCCAGTTGCGCGGCGAGGTAATCCGCAAGTACCGAACCCGAAGCTCCGGTGGCCGAGGGCACGAGCTCGTCGGTCAGCCGCCGGAGCTTCGACGGCCACCTCGACCGCTCGGCGCCCCCTTCCACCACCGCCCGCTCCAGGCTTTGGAGCACTTCGGGATCGGCGCCGGGCGAGAGTTCGATTTCGATCTCCCGCCAGCGGTCCAGATGCGCCTTGTCCCCACCCGCCTCTCCGGTGACGACGTCGTCGGTCAGCGTCGCGAGCTCGCGGCCCTCGGCGTCGAGCAGGGCGTACGACGTTCGCTCCGTGCGCAGATGCGCGGCCTGGACCAGCTTGGCGCCGAGCGTGTGCGCCCGGACCAGCTTCGCCAGCTCGCCGGGCACCTTGTCCGGCTTCCCCGCCAGCGAGAGACGGAGTTCCTCTCGCCTGTCCTCCCCGACCGGGAGTTTGAGGTGCCAGCCCTCGTCGCTTCCGCCCAGCCTCCGCCGCAGCGTGATACCCGCCTGCGCGAGCCGGAAGTCGGCGGTGTCGAAGTACGTGGCGTCGAGGACGTCGACCCTCGGATCGGCCTGGTTCGTCACCGGACCGGCCGGGACCAGCGGCGGGATGGGCTTATCGGCCGCCAAGTCGTACTTCCGCTCGATCTCCGCCTCGGCGACCGGGGCACCACCCTGCGTCTTCGTCACCACGAACTCCTTCTCCTCGGCTACCTGGAAGGATTACCCCCTGCGGAGGTGACGGGAAACCCCGGACGGATCATTCCTCCATCCGGTCGTACCGGTCCGCCCATTCGGCGAGCGTTTGCCGTGATCTCTCCTCGGTCAGCGTATCGCTTTCCAATCTCGCGACGAGAGAATAATAGGCCTCGACCGCGACCCGGTCGTCGATGAACACTCCGGCCGCGTAGGAATCCGTGTACACCACCGCCGGATGTTCGGCGAATTCCATGATGGTGAAGGAATTCTCGATCACCCTGCCCACTTCGCCGCTTTCCGGGACGATGCGAATGGAGCAATAAGGCAGGTTCGCCGACAGGACGAGATGGAGCAGTTGCTCGTGCATGATCCGGGGGCCGCCGACGACCGACCGCAGCGCGCGCTCGTGCACGTAGAACCGGCAGCGCGGGGGACGATCCCGCTGAAGCAACCGCTGCCGTTCCAGCCGGGCGCTCACGACCTTGTCCAGCTGAGCCTGGTCGCGGTTGCCGATCAGTTCGAAGGCGGTGCGGGCGTACGGTTCGGTCTGCAGCAGCCCGGGGAGCGTCAACGACTCGTAGCGCACCAGCGTATGCGCGAGGTTTTCTTGGATCTCCAGGGATTTCATCGGGTCGACGAGTTCGTCGAAGTACGGCCGGACCCAGTACAGGTCGCCGCCGGGCTGGGTCAGTTCCAGCAGCAGATCGCGTTCCGGCTCCGCCTCGCCGCAGGTCGCGAGATACAGCGCCGCGTCCACCACGGACAGCTCGCGCAGCCCTTGTTCCCACCTCGTGACCTTGCTCTGCAACCAGCCGTTACGGCGGCTGACGTCGGCGCCGCTGAAGTGCCTGCGCTGCCGGAACGCCTTCATGCGGTGGCCCAGCTCCCGGGTCCGCGCCGTCGAATCCTTCTCAACCATGCGGGACAAAGTAGGGCCGAACTCCGGCCGCGCGGCGATTGCCACGCGGTGATTCACCTCAACTGCTGATAACTTGCGGTCGCGCACCTATGCGAAAGGCCGCTTCGCGAGCGAAGCGCCTTCGCACGCGAAGGGTTCTTTAAAGCTTTATAGCGGAAGAAAGAAATGGAATCCAGCTATTCGTAAGTGGATTTCTTGCGGTACCGCAGACTCGGCGCCGGTCCGTGAGGGCCTCCTTGCCTACCCTGAAGGTAGTGAAGGAGGCCCTCACGGACATGTCGGCAGGGGGACTCGCAGTCACGGCGGCCGCGCGTTGCAGGACCCCTCGGCGAGCCGAGGTCATCACCTGACGTGCGGTTTGAGGCTTTTGGAACGTTGACCCAGGGCGATGCGACCAAAGTTTCAACTGGCACATCAACGATATGCTTGAACCTCATGAGTCAAGACATCCGAGACTTCGTGACCCCTTCCTGCGACCTGCTGGCGCTGGGCGAGCCGACGCACGCGACCCCGGTCTTCGCGGAGGTCCGCAACGAGCTGTTCGCCCAGCTGGTCGACCGCGGCTTCCGCTCGATCGCCCTCGAGACGGATCGTGTGGCCGCGCTCGTCGCGAACGACTTCGTCCAAGACGGCACCGGATCCCTCGACCTCGCGATGAACGAAGGCTTCTCGCACGTCTTCGGTGCCGTGGAAGCGAACAGGCGGCTGATCGCGTGGATGCGCGAGTGCAACGAAACCCGGCCGCCCGAGGAGCGCCTTACGTTCCACGGCTTCGACACCCAGACCGAGAACACGTCCGCGCCCAGTCCACGGCGCTACCTCGAATACGCCCGCGACTTCCTGGGGCTGGACATCGACATCGCCGGCCCGGCCGGCGACGACGAACGGTGGAGCCGCACGGAAGCCGTCATGGACGCGGCTTCCTCGCCCGGCGCCACGGCCGACGCCTACCGCCTGCGTGCGATCGCCGCCGAACTGCTCACCGCCCTTCGCTCTCGGCAGCCCCGGACGGACGCGTGGTCGCGGGCGGAGCTCCACCTCATGGCGGGGATCGATCTCCTGCGCTACCACCGGCAATGCGCCGAGCCTCTAGAGCCGCACGAGCGCTACGCGCCCCTCGTCGCGACCAGGGACGCCTTCATGGCGCGGAACCTGCTGGAGATCCGCGCCGCCGAAGCGGGTCGCGGCCGGACGCTGGTCTTCGCCCACAACCTCCACCTCCGGCGCCAAGCCAGCACCATGCACGTCGCCGGAACCGATACGACGTGGTTCCCCGCCGGTGCGCTGGTGGCGCCGCTGCTCGGCGATCGCTACACCTTCGTCGCGACCAGCCTCGGCGGTAGCGAGGCCATAGGGCTCGATGAGCCGGAGCCCGACACGTACGAAGGGTTCTTGCAGAAGCACGTCACCACGGCTTGGGGCCTGCTCCCCGCCTCCGACGTCCCGCCCGCGACCGTCCGGACCGATCCCACCCCGAGGCAGGGCTACTTCCCGCTCGACCAAGGGCTGCTGAACGACGCGGACGCGATCCTGCACGTACGCGGATAGCTTGCGAACCGGGTGACGCCTCCTGCCCTCTGAAGGCGTCACCCGGCCACGAGCACGCGCCGCCACCCCCAGTTCCGCGAATTCGGGGCGGCGCGAAGTCCGTTCACCTGAGCGCCAGTCAACACACCGTCGCCATAACTTCGCCAAACGCCGCGGCCGCCGCTCCCCCGCCGGGCTATGCCGGAGTCACCCCGAAGCGGATCTTCGTCAAGGCTTCACGGGCCCGATCCCGCTGGCGTCCGCCGGTGTCGACGGCGGAAAGATCCTGGAGCGCACGCAGTTCCCACACCGGGAATCCCAGTTCCCGGAACAGCCCCGCCGCCGTCCGGAGCCCTTCGGCTGCTTCAGTCGCGATGCCTTCGTCCGCCCGAAGACGTCCGAAGCTGAGCAAGGCGTATCCGCCGCCCCGGCGGTCCCCGAGCTCACGGAAGGTGCTCATCGCCAGGCTCAGGTGCTCGGCCGCGCGGCCGTGTTCACCCGCCAGACGCAAGGACTCGCCGAAACTTCGATGCGTGTACGCGGCGGCGTGGCGATGCCCGACGTCCTCGAACAGTTCCAGTGACCGCGACAGACACCGTTCGCTCTCCCCCGCGTCGCCGGTTTTCGCGTGAAGGTCACCGAGGCTCCGGAGGACGTGCGCCTCCCAGTGACGTTCACGCGAGCTGCGCGTGCCGATCAGGGCGCTCGTCAGCAGTTCACCGGCCTCGTCCACGCGGCCGTTCCGGCGCAGGACGTCGGCGTACCGCTTGGCGGACCGGTCGTGCTGGTGCCCGTCCTCGCAATGGAGCGAAAGGAACAGGCTCGCGTCGAAGCATTCCTTCGCCCGGCGGAAGTCGCCGAGATCGTCCCACAGTGAGCCGAACTGGGCCGACGCCATCGCCTGCCCGGCGAGGTCACCGCAGTCCCGCAACAGGTCCAATGCCTCCCGCAGCGCGTGGACCGCCGCGCCGGTCCGGCCGGAGTCCGCGTCGACGTCGGCGAGCGAGACGAGCGCGGCCCCGGTGCCCGGCTGATCACCGACGGCGCGGAACTTGGTCTCCGCCAACGAGAAACAGGTCCTCGCCCGGGCCAGATCCCCCGCGTCGGCGTGGGCATGCCCGAGCTTCAGCAGTTTCTCCGCCTCCGCGGGGAGATCGAGGCGATCACGCACGATACCGAATCCGAGCCAGGCGGGAGAACCGCCTTTCCGTGGGCCGACGAGGTCGCTGTAGGCGTCGGCCAGCCGCATGGCCAGCCCGGTCCAGCCATGGTTCTTCGCGGTGCGGACGGCGAGCGCGAGGTTCGCGGTTTCCGCGACCCGCCAGCCGATCGGGTCGGCCGCGACGCGGTCCGAAACGGCCGCCGGGACGTCCGCGCGCCGAGAGGGCGGGTACCCGGCGCCGAGCGCGGCGGAAGCGTGTTCGGCCAAGGCCGCCATCACCGTCAGCGCGCGTCTGAGAGCCGCGGGTTCCGGCGGTTCCCGGAGCGCGAGCCGGATCAGCCCCGGCAGCCGGTACCGGAGGAAACCCGCCTGATCCGGTTCGGCGTGAAGCACGTGCTCGTCCACGAGTTCGTCGAGCAGTTCCGCCGCCTCGCGGGGCGGACCGCCCAGCATGGCCGTCGCGAACCAGTCGGCGATCTCGGTGGCACCGGGAAAACCCAGCGACCGCAGGGAATTCCGCTGTCGCGCCGGCAGCTCGGCGAGATATCCGGTGAGCACCGGGCGGACGGCCAGGTCGCCGGCGGCGAGTTCGTCGAGGCGCAGCCGTTCGTTCTCCAGGCGTGTCGCGAACTCGGCGACGCTCAGCCGAGGCCGCTGCAGCAGCTTCGTCCCCGCCGCCCGCACCGCCAGCGGAAGACCGTCGCAGCAGGCCAGCACCCGGCGGACGGCATCGGGTTCGGCGGACAGCCGGGCTTCTCCGGCGATCTCACCGAGCAGGGTCCGCGCGTCCTCGTGGGGCAGCGCCCCGACCTCGACCGGCCTGGCGCCGGCGAGACCGGCCAGCCGCCGCCGTGTCGTGACGATCGTCGCGCAGCCGGGGCCACTCGGCAGCAACGGCCGCACTTCGGCTTCGGACCGGCCGTTCTCGAGGATCACCAGCAGCCGCCGGTCGGCGGAGTGGCTCTGCCACAACGAGATCAGCCCGGCCCGGTCGGTGGGAAGTTCCGCTTCCGCAAGCCCGAGCGCGCGAAGGAACCCGGCGAGGACGTCACCGGGTTCACGCAGATCGGCGACGAGCTGGCCGTCCGGGAACCGCTTGCGCACGCGCCAAGCGGCTTGGACGGCCAGCGCGCTCTTCCCCGCTCCCGCCGCCCCGTGCAGCACGATCGGCGCGGGAGACCGCACCGCGCGCCCCACTTCCGCCAGTTCCGCCGCCCTGCCGGTGAAATCCGGCGTCGCGGCGGGCAGACGGCACGGCGCGCCGCCCGCCGACCAGCCGGTTCCGGAGATCCGGCGGTGGACCGCGAGCAGATCGTCCCCCGGCGAGACCCCGGACTGTTCCCACAGCGCCTGGCGGCAGCGGTCGAGGACGGCGAGAGCCGCGTCCCGCCGTCCGAGACCGTGCAACGCCTCGGCCAGCCACCCGGCGAAACGTTCGTCGCCCGGCCGGGCGGCCAGCTCCGGGCCCAACCGGTCCGCGACCGCCTTGTGGTCACCGACGGCCAGTTCCACCTCCACGAGCTTTCCCAGCACCGAACAACGCCGGTCCTCCAGCCACAACCGGTGTGCCTCCACCAGCGGGCCGACCGGCACGTCGGCGAAGGCCCGGCCACGCCACAACCCCAGCGCCCGTTCGAGCAACGTCTTGCGTTCGTCGCCAGTCGCCCTCGCGGCCGCGGCCGTCAGCTCCGAGAAACCGGTGACGTCCAGCTCCCCTGCCGACACCGTCAGCCGGTAGCCGCTCCGGCCGGACCGCAGCCGCTGCCGCTCGTCGTCCACCGGGACGCCGGGTGACAACGCCTTGCGCAGCTTGGAAACCGCCATCTGCACGACCGCCGCGGCACTCGACGGCGGCCCCTGCGGCCAGAGTTCGTCCACGAGCGTGTCCCGGTGGACGAACTCGTTCGGCCGGGTCAGGAGCACCGCGAGCACCCGACGGGGCTGAGCCGCCGACGGCAGCGGGACCGAGGCCGCGAGCGGGCCGAGCACCTTGAACTCCACGAACCACCTATCACCTGGACGGATGACCCGAATGTAACCCGGCGCTCTCCCCTGATCGGCGATTTCTCACCCGGATGGCCGCCCCCTCACTTCCCGGTGTGCGCGAGGAGCCTGTCCCGCAGCGCGGGCTCGTCCGCGAGCGCGTCTTTCAGCGTGTGCTCCAACAAGGGCTTGAGGTCCCCGTACGGGCGCTTCGACCAGTCGAGCGGACCCTGCGGCGGCTCCGGGTCGTACTCGATGACGAACTGGATCGTCCGGGCGATCTCGGCGCCGGCGAGCCGCTCGACCAGGTGCAGCGCGAGGTCGATCCCCGCCGACACCCCGGCGGCGGTGATCACGTTCCCGTCCTCGACCCAGCGTTCCGCGACCGGTTCCGCGCCGAACGCGCCCAGCAGTTCGCGGAACATCCAGTGCGTCGCGGCCTTCCGGCCCTTCAACAGCCCGGCCTGCCCCAGCAGCAGCGATCCCGTGCACACCGAGGTCACGAGTTCCGCGTTCGCCGCGGCGCCGCGCAGGTATCCGACCAGTTTCTCGTCGGCGAGGGCCTTCAGCGTCGGCGCGGCGCCGCCGGGCACGAGCAGCGCGTACGGCGACGGGACCTCGTCGTAGGTGTGGGTCGCCACGAGCTTCAAGGGGTTGTCGGTGGTGACCGGGTCCTTCGTCTCGCCGACCACGACCGTCCGGTACTCCTGCGTCGTGCTCGCCATCCCGTCCAGCACGGTCAGCGGCCCGACCATGTCGAGCGGGGTCATCCCCGGGTACACCACGAACGCGATCGTCTTCTTGTCGTCTGTCATGGGGACAACGGTGTCGCAGGGGCGGGCCGACGGTGGCCCGGATGTCCGGATTCCTGCGAACAACGTCCGACGGCCGGGCACTACTGGTAGCGTTCGATCATGCCGGGTTCACCCAGACGAGTGTTGATCGTCGGCTACAGCAACGCCGAGCTGCTCGACATCGCCGGTCCGTCGGACGTCCTGGACGCCGCGACCAAACTCGGCGGCAAGCCGGGGTACGAGATCATGCTCGCCAGCGTCGACGGCCGCGGCATCCGCTGCGAGTCCGGGCTGACCCTGCAGGCACAGCACCGGCTCGACCAGATCACCGGCGAACTCGACACGCTGATCGTCGCGGGCGGCACCGGACACGAGGCGGCCGCCGCGGACGCGCGGTTCGTCACCCACGTCCGGAGGCTCGCGCAGCAGAGCCGCCGGGTCGCCTCGGTGTGCACCGGCGCCACCGTGCTCGCCGCGTGCGGGCTGCTCAACGGCCGCCGCGCCACCACCCACTGGCGGTTCGCGAACCGGCTCGCGACGAACTACCCGCAGGTGAACGTCGACCCCGTGCCGCTGTACGTGCGCGACGGCAACGTCTACACGGCGGCGGGGGTCACCAGCGGGATCGACCTCACCCTCGCGTTCGTCGAGGAGGACCACGGTCCGAGCGTCGCCAGGGAGGTCGCCCGCATGCTCGTGACCTACCTGCAGCGGCCGGGCAACCAGGCGCAGGTGAGCATGTTCCTGTCCGGCCCGCCGCCGGAGAACCGGCTGGTCCGCGACATCACCGCGTACGTCGCCGAACACCTCGCCGGTGATCTCGGCACCGCCGTCCTCGCCGAGCGGGCCGGGATCAGCACCCGGCAGCTGACCAGGTTGTTCGACGCGCATCTGAGCACCACGCCCAGCAGGTACGTGCGGGCCGCGAGGACCGAGAACGCGGCGAAACTGTTGTGCGGCACCGAACTCCCGCTGTCCTCGATCGCGAGGCGATGCGGTTTCGGCTCGACCGAGACGCTTCGCCAAGCCTTCCTCGACCACTTCGACACCCCGCCTTCGGCCTATCGCCGTGTCCACCTTCGGCAGGCGTTCGGCTAGGCCGTGTGCGGCGCCCGGCGCGCACTGTGGAGGATGTGCGGGTGAACCGCCGCGACATCTCCGACGACGACACCGGCCCGATTCGCCGGGTAACGGACACCCCGTCCGATCGTTCGCCCGGAACGTCCCGTTCGCCGCGCCGGACGCCGCCGCCCGAGGGCACGCGGCGCCCCCGCCCTCCGGCCCAGCGGCCGAGAACGGCCGAACCGGGCAGACGTCGCGCCGCCGAGCCGAAGCCCGAGCCGGTCGGCCATGGGCATTCGCACGGTCACGGGCCGGCGGCGCCCGCGTCGCGCCGGGTCCGGCTGCTGCTGATGTGGCTGCTGATCCCGCTCGCCGTCGCGACCGTCGCCGGGATGGTCTTCCTGTATCCGTGGGGCAAGGATCCGGCGAAAAGCGTCTTCCCCCAAGGGACCCCGGTGAACGCGACGGTCACCGGGACGATCACCGGACCGTGCCTCGCCGAAGGACAGGTGCAGGTCGGCGAGCCGCCGCCGGACGCGAAACCGTGTCTCACCAGCGAGCTCACGATGACCGACGGTCCCGCGTCCGGGAAGCCGTTGAAGCTCACGCTCCCCATCGAACCGAGCACTCCGCGGTTCGCCGCGGGCGACAAGGTGGTGCTGTCGTACAACGGCGGCGACGTCGCGAACCCCGCGTCGTTCCAGATCGTCGACTTCCAGCGGGGGACGCCGCTGCTGCTGCTCGCCGGGCTGTTCGCGCTCGCGGTGATCGTCCTCGGCCGGTGGCAGGGGCTCGCCGCGCTGATCGCGCTCGGGCTGAGCTTCCTGGTGCTGGCGCTCTTCGTGCTGCCTTCGATCCTCGCCGGCGAAAGTCCGCTGCTGGTGGCGATCGCGGGCGCGGGCGCGATCATGTTCGTCGCGCTGTACCTGACGCACGGGCTGTCCGCGAGAACCTCGGTGGCGGTGCTGGGCACCCTCGTGAGCCTGGTCCTGATCGGCGTCCTGTCGGCGATCTTCTCGGCCGCGGCGTCCCTCACCGGGCTCGACGACAGCACCTCCCAGCTGATCGGCTCGCTCGGGCACGGGGTCGACGCGCGGGGCCTGCTGCTGGCGGGTGTCGTGATCGGCGCGCTCGGTGTGCTCGACGACGTCACGGTGACACAGACGAGCGCGGTGTGGGAGCTCCGGCGGGCGAACCCGGCACTCGGCTGGCGTGAGCTGTACGGCGCGGGCCTGCGGATCGGGCGCGATCACGTCGGCTCGGCGGTCAACACGCTCGTGATGGCGTACGCGGGCGCGGCGCTGCCGGTGCTGCTGTACACCTCGCTCTCGGGCGTCGGGCTCGGCTCGATCCTGGGCGCGGAGAACATCGCCCAGGAGATCGTGCGGACGCTGGCCGGAAGCGTCGGCATCGTCGCGGCGGTGCCGGTCACCACCGTGCTTGCCGCGCTGATCGCCTCGCGGGAGCCCCAAGAGTCCCTGTAGCCACAAGCGCCCCAAAGCGCGAGCCCACCGCGCGATCACGGGCCGGAGTCGGGTACGAAGAGGCCGCACCCGAGGTTCGCCGCGTGATCGGAGGGGCCATGTTCGACGTTTTCGGCGCTGCGTTCGCCATCCCCGGACAGTTGACCGCCGTCGCGCGGCGCGTGCTCGTCTCGACGCTCGAAGCCGTCGAGGCGGTCCCCAAGATCGCCGTCGCGCTCGACGACGTGCGGGCGACGCTCAAGCACTCGGAGCGGCTGGCGACCTTCGCCGCGGGCGAGCTGCCGGAGATCGTCTACCAACTTGAGGAGATCAAGGCGCGGCTGGAGAAGCTGGAGACCCGCACCGAAGCCTCGTGAGTGTTGAGGACGGTTCTAACCGTCCTCAACACTCACGAGACCGAACGCCTCCCGTGCGCGTCAGTCCAGGGTCGCCACGAACCGGCTGACCGCCTCCATCGTGAACCGCTGGATGTACTTCCCGGCAGGCGCCGCGGAGGCCAGCCGGTACAGCGGCCGTTCCGCCGCCGCGTCGCCGCGCGCCTCCGATTTCAGCTGCGCCACCAGCAGTTCCGAGAACACGAGACCGTTCGCGTCGGTGTTGTTCAGCAGGGCGTTCGCCAGCTTGCGCAGCTGCAGGATGCCCAGTTCCCGGCCGCCCGCGCCCGAGTACACGGCCAGATCGACCTTCGCGACCTTGCTGCGCTTGCCCGCGTTGACCAGCAGGCTGACCGTCCGGGTCCCGCGCACGTCGCTGATCACCAGGTCGATGCGCTCGGCCGCGGTCAGGTCGATCCGCCGCACGCCCCAGGTCCGCACGATGAGCGTGTCGCCTTCGAGCCACACCCGGCGGCGCAGGTTGTAGAACATGACGTACAGCAGTGGCAGCGCGATCACCCCGGCGACCACGAGCCCGGCGATCTCACCGCCGATCAGCCCGGCGATCCCGCCGAACGCGGCCGCGAAGATCACGACACCGGCGACGCTGGAGCAGCCTCGTTTGCGACGGAGCTTGGGGTCGTCGTGGAACAGCGGGAGACGTTCGGGGGTCTCCGGGGTCCCGGTGGGCTCGGTCATCACACGCCCGTCCCGGCCAGGAACGGGTTCGCCGCCCGCTCTTGGCCGATCGTGGTGGCCGGACCGTGGCCCGGCAGGACGACGGTGTCGTCGGGCAGCGTCATCACCTTGGCGCCGAGGGAACGCACGAGCTCACCGCCGTCACCGGAAGACCGGCCGATCGAACCGGCGAACAGGCTGTCCCCGGTGAGCACGATCCGGCCGCCCTCGGCGGAGGTCAGTCCGAGGACCACCGAGCCGGCGGTGTGACCCGGTGTGCCGGACACCGTGATCTCCAGCCCGGCCAGCCTCAGCGGGCCATCGACGAGTGGCACCATCCCGTCCTTCCGTAGACCGGCGTCCTGGCCGAGAAGTGGCCGGTCCGCCTCGTGCAGATAGAGAGGTATCCCGTGGCGCGCGCCGACCTCGCCCGCCGAAGCGACGTGATCGGGGTGGCCGTGGGTGGCGAGCATCGCGACCGGCGTCAGACCGTGTTCGGCGAGCGCGGCCTCGAGCGGCCCGGCGGCTTCCTCGCCGGGGTCGACGATCACGCACTCACCGCCGCCCTCCGGGGCGAGCAGGTAGCAGTTGGCTTCGAGGGGGCCTGCCGGAAAACCGACAACCAGCACGAAACGCCTCCTCAGATCTTCCGCCGAACAGGTGACAGGATGGCCCTGATCACGATCAAGTAAGCCTAGCGGCCCCTGTACGGGGGCCTCACAGGCTGTGCCAATAGACTCCCGCTACCTCAGACGTGTGACATCGAGTGGAAACCGGGAGGGCGGGTGCCGACCAACCAGCAGCGCCGCGAAGCCGCGAAGCGCAAGCTCGAGCGACAGATCGTGCGACGGGCCGAAAAGGCCAAGCGGCGCAGGATCGTCGGCTCGGTGGCGGTCGTCGGCGTCGTCGCCATCGTGGCGGGCGCGGTGTGGTGGATCGTCAGCAGTAACAGTGGTGACGACGCCGCCTCCGACGCTTCCCCGAGCTCGGCTCCTCCGACCCCCGAGGTCACCATCCCCACGGAGCGCGCTCCGATGCCGAAGCGGCCGACGCCGCTGGCGAACCCGGTGGCCTGCGACTACAAGGACGACACCACCAAGCCGGCTTCGAAGAAGGTCAACAAGCCGGAAGGCAAGGACGTCTCCTCGAACGGCACGGTGAACGTCGTGCTGAAGAGCACCGCGGGCGACATCCCGCTGACGCTGGACCGGGCGCTCGCCCCGTGCGCCGTGCAGAGCTTCATCAGCCTTTCCCAGCAGGGCTACTTCAACGACACCAAATGCCACCGGCTCGGCACCACCGGCCTGCAGATGCTGCAGTGCGGTGACCCCGAGGCCAGCGGCATGGGCGGCCCGGGCTACACGATGCCGGACGAGGCGTTCAAGGAGATCAAGTACGGCCGCGGCATCCTCGCGATGGCGAAGACGCAGCAGCCGAACTCCGGCGGAAGCCAGTTCTTCATGGTCTACGGCGAGGCCGAGCTGTCCCCGGACTACTCGGTCTTCGGCAGCATCTCCGACGAGGGCCTGAAGGTGCTCGACAAGGTCGCCAAGGCGGGCGCGAACGCGCAGGCGGGCAACGGCGACGGCACCGGCCCGCCCAACACCGAGGTCAAGTTCACCGGCGTCACGGTCAACGCCTGACGTGAAGCTGGAGCTCAACGGCGCGCCCGCCCGGTCGGAAGACCTGGCGGGCGCGTTCGGTTACGGCCATTTCACCGCCATGCAGGTCCGCGACGGCAAGGTCCGCGGCCTGGACGTCCACCTTCGTCGCCTCGTGACGAGCACGCGGCGCATGTTCGGCAGCGACCTCGACACCGACGCGGTGCGCGCGTACGTACGGCAGGCCGTCCGGGGCGAGGACGCGCTGTCGGTGCGGGTGCTGATCTTCTCCCGCGCGATGGACTGGTCCGATCCCGGCGCGCCCGCGGCGCCGGACGTCCTCGTCCGGACCGGGCCACCCCGGGAGCACGAGACGACGCCGCTGCGCCTGCGGTCGGTGCGCTACGAACGGGTGCTTCCGGAGGTCAAGCACGTCGGCACGTTCGGGCTGCTCCACCACACGCGCGAGGCGAAGCTGGCGGGATACGACGACGCTTTGTTCGTCGACTACGACGGCAGGGTCAGCGAAGCGTCGATCTGGAACGTCGGGTTCCTCGACGGCGGCACGGTGGTCTGGCCGCAGGCCCCGGTGCTCGACGGCGTCACCCAGCAGCTCGTACGACGCGGCCTGGAACGGAACGGGATCCCGCAGGAGGTCCGCGACGTCCGCCCGGCCGACCTGCCCGGGTTCGACGCCATGTTCCTGACGAATTCGGAGTCGGCGGGCCGGCTGGTGGCGTCGGTGGACGACGTCGTGCTGCCGTACGCTCCGGAAACGAGCCGGATCCTCGCCGAAGCGTACGACAGCAATCCCTGGGACGAGATCTAGCGCGGGACCTGGAAACCGCCGAGCGCCTGTTCGAGCAGTTCGGCCAGCCGCAACGGGGTGCGGTCCTCGAACGCCGGACCGATGAGCTGCACGCCCACCGGAAGGCCCTCGGCGGACCGGCCCGTCGGCACAGCCGTGGCGGGCAGGCCGGGCATGGTGGCCACACCCGCCCAGACGAGCTGGTCGAAGTACGGATACCCAACGCCGTCGATGTCGATCAGCCGTCCCAGCAGATCGGGGTCGTGGTCGTGCGGGAACGCGGGGGTCGGCGTGATCGGGCAGACCACGGCGTCGAAGTCGGCGAACAGCCGCCGCCAGCCGTGGCGATGGCGTTCGCGATGGTCGTACGCCTGCAGCCAGTCGCGGTGGGTGAACACCGTGGCGCGCAGCCGAACCGCGCCGAGACTCCGATCGTCCGCGCTCAGCCCGGCGACGGTGGCTTGCAGCTGCTCGTACGCTTCGATGGGGAAACGCGCGACTGTGCCCGAGAACAGCAACTGCGTGTAGAGCGTCGCGGACTCCGTCAGGTCGGGCAACAACGGGCTGGACCGTTCGACGCGGGCTCCACCTTCGGCAAGCGCGTCGGCCACCCGGTTCACCCCAGCCCGCACGGCGGCCCCGGTCGGGATGAGCGGATGGTCCTCGATCACCAAGACCCGGAAGTCGCGGAGCCGCTCATGGCGTGCGGGCGGCAGCTTCACCTCGTACGCCATGCCGTGCGTCAGCGGGTCCGGCCCGGCCATGACGTCGAGCAGGAGCGTGAGGTCGCGGGCGGTGCGCGCCATCGGACCGGCGACGGCCAGGTCGAGGTCGACCGGCAAGGCGGGCGCCGGTGGCGGGACCATGCCGCGGGTCGCCGCGAGCCCGACCGTCGGCTTGTGCGCGTAGATACCGCAGAAATGCGCGGGGGTCCGCAACGAGCCGGCGAGGTCGGAGCCGATGGACAGCGCGCCGAATCCGGACGCCAGTGCCGCCGCCGATCCGCCGGACGACCCGCCCGGGGTGCGCTCGTGATCCCACGGGTTGTTCGTGGTGCCGTAGAACTCGTTGAAGGACTGGATGTCCTGCAGTCCCAACGGCACATTGGTCTTGCCGAGCACCACCGCCCCGGCGGCCTTGAGCCGCGACACCTGCACCGCGTCCTCGGCGGGCACGAAATCCTGATGCTGCGGCATCCCCCAGGTCGTGGGCAGGCCGGTCATGTTGAAGGACTCTTTGACCGTGACCGGGATCCCGAGCAGCGGCCGGTCCTCGCCGCGGGCGCGCGCCTGGTCGGCATCGCGCGCGGCGGCCCGCGCCCGGTCGAAGTCCGGCACACAGATCGCGTTGATCGCCTTGTCGTCCCGCTCGATGAGCGCGATCGCCTCTTCGGTCAGTTCCGCCGAGGTCACCTCACCGGCACGCAAAGCGGTCGTGAGCTCTTCGGCAGTCTGAAATCTCCACTCCATGAAACGACCATAAGCACCTCTGGCGCAGGCCATAAAAGACTTTTTCGCGCAACATCGCGGCCCTCGGCGAGGAGACCTGCCGAGGGGCGGAAAATGCGGCGCCGCGGGGTTTCTCGGGGAGAGAGCCGAGGTGGAAGTGGCGTGATCGAACCCCTGTCGCACAGGCCGGCTTCGCGATGAGATGCCCACCCCGGACGGCAGGGGTTCCGGACCGACCTGCGGGCTCACCCCGGCACACAGTGTCCACAAAGGACAATGCGCACTGATCGCGCGTCCGATTGATGTCGCGATGCCCGCTTCTCGCGAGGGTCGTGAGTGGCAAAAACGGTTAGAACGATCATTGCCACTCACGACCCTCACGCAAAGCACCCAAATCGGACACGATTGCCGAATTATCGTCCTTTGTGGACAGTTGTGGGTGCCTCAGGTCTCACAGGCGAGCCCTTGGCCTGCGGCACGCCACGTTCGCCTTACCCCTCACCAAGTTCCCGGTCTTGCGCGAAAGCCGGCACGACCACGAGCGGCCCGGCGAACGCGGGACCCTCAGCGATAAGTGAACTTCGGCGGCCGCCGCGCCAGGAAGGCGGCCACCCCTTCCGCATAGTCCTCGCCGTGCAGGGCGCCCAAGCGGATCTCGTCCACTTCGGCGTCGGATTCCTGTTGTCCCGCCACGATCTTCTCGATGATCCGGTTCATCCCGCGCACCGACGCCTGCGAACGCGAGGCCAGCGTTTCGACGAACTTCGCCGTCGAGGCCTCCAGCTCGTCCGGCGGGAACACGTCGTTGAGCAGCCCGATCTCCCGCGCCCGCCGCGCGTCGACGAGCTCGCCCGAGAGCAGGAAGTACTTCGCGTTCGCGGCGCCGACCAGTGAGACGAGCTGCCGGGTCGAGTCGAAGTGGTAGACGATCCCGAGCTTGGCCGGCGTGATCCCGAAGCGCGAACCCTCCGCCGCGAAGCGGAAGTCGCAGGCGACCGAGATCTGGCATCCGCCGCCGATGCAGTTCCCCTGGATCATCGCGACCGTCGGCTTCCGCGACGCCGTCAGCGCCGCCACGGCCCCGTCGACGGCCTTGTCGTAGGTCTGGGCCGCGTCGGCGGTGGACCGCAGCTCCCGGAACTCGCTGATATCCGCCCCGGCCGAGAAATGCGCGCCCGCGCCGGTCAGCACGAGGACCTTGATCGCCGGGTCCGCCTCCACCCGCGCCACCACGTCCGGGATCGCCGACCACATCCCGTAGGTGATCGCGTTCATCTTCTCCGGCCTGGTGAACGTCAGCCGCGCGACCTCGCCGTCGCGAGTGAATTCGAACCCGTCAGTCATCCTCGGACCTTAGCCGGGACCCACCAGTGGTCACGAAGCCGAAGTGACCCGATACACGTCGTAAACGCCTTCGACACCCCGGACCACCTTCAGCACGTGTCCGAGATGCTTCGGGTCGCCCATCTCGAAGGAGAACCGGCTGACCGCGACCCTGTCTCGCGACGTCGTGACCGACGCGGACAGGATGTTGACCTTCTCGTCCGCGAGCACCTTCGTGACGTCGGAGAGCAGACGGTGCCGGTCCAGCGCCTCGACCTGGATCGCGACGAGGAACACCGAAGACGCCGACGGCGCCCATTCGACCTCGACCAGCCTCTCCGGCTGGGCCCGCAGGTCGTCGGCGTTGGTGCAGTCGGTCCGGTGCACGCTGACCCCACCACCACGCGTGACGAAACCGAGGATCTCGTCGCCCGGCACCGGCGTGCAGCAGCGGGCGAGCTTGGCCCAGATGTCGCTGGCGCCCTTCACCACGACGCCGACGTCGTTCGAGCCGCGGCGGCGGGTGACGGTGGACGGGGTCGCGCGTTCGGCGAGCTCCTCCTCCGCCTCGTCGACGCCGCCGATGAGCGCGACCAGCCGCTGCACGACATGCTTCGCGCTGGTGTGCCCCTCGCCGACGGCCGCGTACAGCGAGCTGATGTCGGGATGCCGCAGCTCGGTGGCGACCGCGCCCATCGATTCGGCGGAGACCAGCCGCTGGATCGGGAGGCCGACCTTGCGGACCTCCTTGGTGATGGCCTCCTTGCCGCCCTCGATCGCCTCGTCGCGGCGTTCCTTGGCGAACCACTGCCGGATCTTCGCGCGTGCCTTGGGCGAACCGGCGAACTGCAGCCAGTCGCGGCTCGGCCCCGCCGTCTCGGCCTTCGAGGTGAAGATCTCGATGACCTCGCCGTTCTCCAGCTTGCGCTCGAGCGCCACGAGCCTGCCGTTGACGCGGGCACCGATGCACCGGTGACCGACCTCGGTGTGCACGGCGTAGGCGAAGTCGACCGGCGTCGAATCGACCGGCAGCGTGATCACGTCGCCCTTGGGCGTGAACACGAAGATCTCGCGCGAGGCGAGCTCGTAACGCAGCGACTCCAGGAAGTCGCCCGGGTCCGCCGCTTCCCGCTGCCAGTCGAGGAGCTGGCGCATCCACGCCATCTCGTCGACGTCCATGGCGTTCCCGTTGTGGGTGCCCTTGGTCTCCTTGTACCGCCAGTGCGCGGCGATGCCGTACTCGGCGGTGCGGTGCATCTCGTAGGTCCGGATCTGGACCTCGAGCGGTTTGCCGTCCGGCCCGATCACCGTGGTGTGCAACGACTGGTACACACCGAACCGAGGCTGCGCGATGTAGTCCTTGAACCGGCCGGGGACCGGCTGCCACAGCGCGTGGACGACACCCATCGCGGCGTAGCAGTCACGGACGTCCTCGACCAGGATCCGCACGCCCACCAGGTCGTGGATGTCGTCGAGGTCGCGGCCGCGGACGATCATCTTCTGGTGGATCGAGTAGTAGTGCTTCGGGCGGCCCTCGACCTTGGCGGTGATCCGCGAGCCTTCGAGGTTGCTGGTCAGCTCGGTGATCACCGACCGCAGGTACGTGTCGCGCGAAGGCGCTCGATCGGCGACGAGGCGGACGATCTCGTCGTACTTCTTCGGCTGCAGGATGGCGAAGGCCAGGTCCTCCAGCTCCCATTTGACCGTCGCCATGCCGAGCCGGTGCGCCAGCGGGGCGAGGACCTCCAGGGTCTCGCGCGCCTTGCGGGCCTGCTTCTCCGGCGGCAGGAAACGCATCGTGCGCATGTTGTGCAGCCGGTCGGCCAGCTTGATGACCAGCACGCGCGGGTCGCGCGCCATCGCGATGACCATCTTGCGGATGGTCTCGGCTTCGGCGGCCGTGCCGAGCTTGACCTTGTCCAGTTTGGTGACACCGTCGACGAGCTCGCCGACCTTCTCGCCGAAGTCGGCCTTCAGGCTCTCCAGCGAGTAGCCGGTGTCTTCGACGGTGTCGTGCAGCAGCGCCGCGACCAGCGTCGTGGTGTCCATGCCGAGTTCGGCGAGGATGGTCGCGACGGCCAGCGGATGCGTGATGTACGGGTCACCGGACTTGCGCCGCTGCTCGCGGTGCAGCTCCTCGGCGACGTCGTACGCGCGCTGGAGCTGCGCGAGGTCCGCGTTGGGATGCAGCTCGCGGTGGATGACGGCGAGCGGCTCGAGAACCTGCTTGACCGGCGCGGCGCGCTGCGCGGTGATCCGGCGGGCGAGGCGGGCGCGCACGCGGCGCGTCGCGGACGGCGTCGGCGCTGCCCCCTGTCGCGCCGCACCGTTCTGCTCGGTGCCGTCCTTCGAGGACACCGCGGCATCGAGCTCTTGGCTCACCCGCACCTCCTGCGCTTCGTGCGGCCTTCGGACATCAAGGGTAACCGCTCCCCCTCGCGGCTCACTTGGTGCGCCCGGTCAACACACCCGGAGGGCCTCCACACGACGCCCCTCAAGCACGGAACGACCGCTGAGCGCGGCGAGTTCCATGACCACCGAAACCCCGGTGACCTGCGCCTTCGCGTCTTCCAGCAGTTTGCAGGTGGCCGCGACCGTGCCACCGGTGGCGAGCACGTCGTCGAGGACCGCGACACGCTGGCCGGGCTCGACGACCCCTTCGGGCAGCTCGACGGTCGCGGTGCCGTACTCCAGCGTGTAACCGACCCTGCCCGCGACGCGGGGCAGCTTGCCCGGCTTGCGGATCAACGCGACACCGAGGCCACGGGCGTAACCGACGGCGGCCGCCAGCAGGAATCCGCGCGCCTCCACTCCGGCCAGCAGATCGGCCTCGGGATCGACGGTGGCGGCCAGCGCGTCGGTGACGGCCTTGAAACCCGCCGCGTCGGCGAACAGCGGACTCAGGTCCCGGAACAGCACGCCGGGCTCCGGGAAGTCCGGCACATCGGCGATGAGGTCGAGTGCCTTGTCCAGCTCCATGTGCTTCCTGCTCTCCTGAACACCAGGAAAGGTCCTTCCCTCACGGAGTTCGCAAGGAAAGGACCTTTCCGGGGGTTGAACTCGATTACCTCTTGCGCTTGCCCGACGGACGGCCCTTGTGGGCCTTCTGGTTCCGGGCGGGCACGCTCGCCGCCGCGGCGTACGCCTTCTCCTTGCGGAGCTCGGCGGCCAGCGCGTCCTCGTCGTTCGGGTCGAAGTCCTCGTCGCGCTCGGCGGCCTTGCGGGCCTGGTTCGCGCGCCGCGCGGCGACCCGGTCGGCCTGCTGGCGGAACTTCGGATCGCGCATCTTCAGATCCACCAGCAGCGGGGTGGCCAGCGCGACCGACGACAGCACGCCGACCAGGGTGCCGGTGAGCTGCACCAGCGCCAGGTCCTGCAGCGTGCCCGAGCCGAGCAGGATGTACCCGACGACGAGCAGGCCGAGAATCGGCAGCATCGCGATCAGCGCCGTGTTGAACGACCGCATCAGCGTCTGGTTCAGCGCCAGGTTGGCCGCCTCGCCGAAGGTGCGGCGGGTGAGCCCGAGCAGGCCGCGCGTGTTCTCGCGGACCTTGTCGAACACCACCACCGTGTCGTACAGCGAGAACCCGAGGATCGTCAGCAGACCGATCACCGTCGCCGGTGTGACCTCGAAGCCGATCAGCGAGTACACACCCGCCGTCACCACGATGTCGTGCAGGAGCGAGATCAGCGCCGCGGCGGCCATCCTGGTGTCGAAGTACAACGCCAGGAACAGCGTGACCGCCAGGAGGAACACCCCGAGCGCGATCAGCGCCTGCCGTGAGATCTCCCCGCCCCAGGACGCGCTGACCGCGCTGTCACTGATGGCCTGGACACTCGGCTGGCCGCTGCTCCCGATCGGGCCGAGGTCCCGGAACAGCGCCTCCTTGATCTTGGCGACCTCACCGGCGTCCAGGGTGTCCGAACGGAGCTGGATGGTCGACGAGGCACCGCTGCCGACCTTCTGCGCCTCGTCGGCCGGACGGCCGAGCGCCTCGGCGAAGACGTCCTTGGCCTGCTGTTCGGTGATCTGCCCGTTCTTGCCGTTGGCGGGCAGCTGGATCTGGGTGCCGCCTTCGAAGTCGATCCCGAAGTTGAAGCCCTTGATCCCCATCGACGCGATGCAGACCAGCACCAGCGCGCCGAAGAAGATGTACCAGCGCTTGCGCTTGCCGACCACGTCGAACGCGCCCGTGCCCACGTAGAGGCGGCGGAAGATGCTCTCGCGCTTGCCCGCGGTGGTGGTGTTGTCGTCGACCACGGTCACGCCTCCTTGACGTTCGGGCGGCCGGCGGCCGGACGGGCCGCCTTGCGCTCCGAGCCCACCTGCTGCACGGCACCGAGGCCGAGATTCTTGGGGTTGGACAGGAACTTCGACTTCGACCGCGACACCATCGCGACCAGCGGGTGGGTCACGAGGTAGACCACGACGAGGTCGAGGACCGTCGACATGCCGAGCGTGAACGCGAAGCCCTTGACCTCACCGACGGCCAGCCAGTACAGGATCGCCGCGGCGAGGAAACTGACCGCGTCGGACGCCAGGATCGTGCGCTGGGCACGAGACCAGCCTCGCGGCACCGCCGAGCGGAACGTCCTGCCTTCCCGGATCTCGTCCTTCAACCGTTCGAAGTAGATGACGAACGAGTCCGCGGTGATACCGATCGCGATGATCAGGCCCGCCACGCCGGCGAGGTCGAGGGTGTACCCGATCCACCGCCCCAGCAGCACCAACACCGCGTAGACCAGCGAGAACGACAGGGCGAGCGACAAGATCGTCAGCACGCCGAGCAGCCGGTAATAGAACAAGCAGTAGATGAACACGATCAGGAGGCCGAGGCCACCGGCGATCAAGCCGGCCTGAAGCGACGCGAGACCCAGCGTCGCGGACACCGTCGTCGCGTCCGAGGACTCGAACGACAGCGGCAGCGAGCCGTACTTCAGCACGTCCGCCAGGTCCTTGGCCTCGGACTGGCTGAACCGGCCGGTGATCTGGGTCTGACCGCCCAGGATCGCGGACTGGATGGTCGGCGCGGAGACGACCTGCGTGTCGAGGACGAACGCCGCCTGCTTCTGGACGTTCTTCGAGGTGAAGTCGCCCCAGATCCGGGAACCCTCGCCCTTGAAGTTCAGGTTGACGACCCACTGGGAGTTCTGGGTGTCGTAGCCCGAAGTCGCGTCGGAGATCTCGGTTCCGGGCAGGAACTCCGGCTCCAGCAGGTACTTCATGGTGTTCTTGTCACCGCAGGCGACCAGCGGCTTGTCGGTGAGGTCGTTGCCGACCAGCGGGTCCGACACCTTGGGGTCGCAGTTGAGGGCCGCGAAGGCCTTCTCGGCGGCCGCGGCCTGCTTCGCCTGGTCCGTCGAAAGCAGATCGGGGTTCTGCCGGAGGTTCCGGGCCTCCTCGATCTCCTTCCGCGTCTGCTCGTCGGAGTCCGCGCCGGGCTGCTGCTGCGGCGCGCCGGCGGCTCCACCGCCGCCGTTGGCCGGGCTGCTCGGCGGGGCGCTCACGCCCGGCGAGGACGGCGGCGCCGAAGACGGCGCGCCGGAAGCGGGCGGGGCCGACGGCTGCTGGACCGGGGTCACCGGCTGCGACGTCACGACCTTCCGGAAGCCCAGCTTCGCGGTCTTGCCCAGGGTCTTGGCCTGGTCGCCCTGCTCACCGGGGACGGTGATGACGACGTTGCTGCCGTCGAGGACGACCTCGGTGCCGCTGACGCCGATACCGTTGACCCGGCGCTCGATGATCGAGCGGGCCTGTTCGAGGGACTCTCGCGGAGGGTCGCCGCCGTCGGGGTTTCGGGCGGACAGGGTGACCCTCGTGCCGCCTTGCAGATCGATGCCGAGCTTCGGCGTCGGCTTGCCGCTACCGGTGAAGAACACCAGGGCGTACAGCGCCACCACGATCAGGGCGAAGAAGGCGAGATAGCGTCCCGGGCGGAGATGCCCGGCCGGTGCGGCCACTGTGCTTCGGTCTCCTCGGACGGACTGGGTTTTTCCCCAATGGACTTGGCTGTTCACTCACTGGACGGGAGTCCGGCGGTACCGCGAACGAGCACGACTATGACGACGGACACGCACGCAGCACCGAGACACTACTCGGTGCTGCGTGAGCCCGGCGTTGGCCCCGCACCTACGAAAGTCTGGTGTCGGGGATGGCCTTACAAGCGCTACTTCTTGCCGTGCTCCAGCGGAGGAGCGATCTGCGCGCCCGACTTCTCCTCGACGCGCTCGTCGTCCTTCGACTCGACGACCGGCGCCTCGACGACCTCGTCGGTGTCGGTGGCGTCGGTGGTGTCTTCGTCCGTCTCGACGACCGGCTCGACCTTCTCGCGGACGGCCTGGCGCAGCCAGGTGGTCACGACGCCGGGAGCGACCTCGAGGTCGATCGTGGTGTCGGCGGAGGCGTCGGCGACAGTCGCGTAGAGACCGGAGGTGGTCATCACCCGGTCACCGGGAGCCAGGCTCGAGAGCAGCTCCTGCTGCGCCGCCGCCGCCTTCTTCTGCTTACGGGTGCCCATGACGAGCGGAATCGCCACAACGAGCATCAGGAGCAGCGGCAGCAATAACTGGTTCATGATTCTCCATTTCGAGCGGACGCCGCGCGGTGCGCTGTTTTGTCCGGTTTGGCGGGGTGTGCTCTCCCCGAGTGTGCCAGGTGCCAGCGGAAACTCCACCACCACCCGTCGTCACCACGGGCCTCGAACCGCGTGAACGGTCCGTTCAGTCCTGGTCGAACAGGGTCGGGCCGCCCTGATCGCCGCGCGTGGCACCGGCCGGGGCCGGCAGGCCGAGGTGCTCCCACGCGGCCGCTGTGGCGACCCGGCCACGAGGAGTGCGGGCGAGCATACCGGCGCGGACCAGGTAAGGCTCACACACCTCTTCGACGGTGGTCGGTTCTTCCCCCACCGCGACGGCCAGCGTCGACACGCCGACCGGCCCGCCGCCGAAGGAGCGGACCAGCGCGGTCAGCACCGCGCGGTCGAGCCGGTCGAGGCCGAGTTCGTCGACGTCGTAGACCTCCAGCGCGGCACGGGCGATCTTGCGCGTGACCTTGCCGTCCGCCCGGACCTCGGCATAGTCGCGCACCCGGCGCAAAAGCCGGTTCGCGATTCGCGGCGTGCCGCGGGAGCGGCGAGCGATCTCCGCGCAGCCGTCCCGGTCGATGTCGATGTCGAGGATCGTGGCGGCGCGGCGGGCGACGAGTTCGAGTTCGGTGTCGCTGTAGAACTCCATCTGACCTGTGAAGCCGAACCGGTCGCGCAGCGGACCGGTCAGCGAACCGGACCGCGTCGTGGCCCCGACCAGCGTGAACGGCGCGATCTCCAGCGGGATGCTGGTGGCGCCGGGCCCCTTGCCGACGACGACGTCGACGCGGAAGTCCTCCATCGCGAGGTACAACATCTCCTCGGCGGGGCGGGCGATGCGGTGGATCTCGTCGATGAACAGGACGTCGCCGGGCGCCAGGTTGGACAGCATCGCGGCCAGATCGCCCGCGCGTTCCAGCGCCGGTCCGGAGGTGATGCGGATGGCGGCGTTGAGCTCGGCGGCGACGATCATCGCCATACTCGTCTTGCCCAGCCCCGGTGGACCGGAGAGCAGGACGTGGTCCGGCGGGACACCCCGGCGCCGCGCGCTTTCCAGGACGAGTTCGAGCTGTTCACGCACCCGCGGCTGGCCGACGAACTCGTCGAGTTTGCGCGGGCGCAGCGTGGTCTCGACCTCGCGTTCGCCGGTCTGCGGCAACGCCGAGAGCGTCTCGTCGGTTTCGAACTCCGTCACGGCCTCATAGTCCATGTGGCCGGTTACCGCTTACGCCCGAGGGTGGCCAACGCGGCGCGCAGCACGGACGACGTCGTGTGCCCTTCGCCCTCGCCCAGCACCTTGTCGACGGCCTGTTCGGCCTGCTTGGCCGGGAAGCCGAGGCCCGCGAGCGCCTCGACGACCTCGCCACGCAGCGCGCCGGGCGCGACGACCGCCGGGGAACCGTCGGTCGGGCCCGCGAGCGCGGTGACCTTGTCGCGCAGCTCGAGCGTGAGCCGCTCGGCACCCTTGCGGCCGATGCCGGGCACCTGGGTGAGCACGGTGATGTTGCCTTCGACCAGCGCGGACCGCAGCTTGTCGGGATCGAGGACGGCGAGCGTCGCCAGCGCGAGCCGCGGCCCGATCCCGGAGACCGTCTGCAGCAGGCCGAACAGCTCGCGGGCGTCCGCGTCGGCGAAACCGAACAGCGTCAAGGAATCTTCGCGGACCACGAGCGCGGTGTGCAGCATCGCCTGCTCGCCCCGCCGAAGCGTCGCGAGGGTGGCGGGGGTGGCCTGTACGGCGAAGCCCACTCCCCCGACCTCGATCACGACGTGGTCGAGACCGATGGAGAGGATTTCACCGCGTACCGAGGAGATCATCGAGCCGCTCCCTGCGTCTTCGCTTGTTTGGCCGCGGCGGCGAGCCTGGCCTTGTGGTTCTTGGCGATCTCGGCCGCCCTGGCCTCGGCCTCGGCGAGCCGGACGCGCATCGGCTCGCGCCACAGATGGCAGATGGCGAGCGCGAGCGCGTCCGCGGCGTCCGCCGGATGCGGTTTGACCTCGAGCCCGAGCAGCCGCATGACCATACCGGTGACCTGCGCCTTGTCCGCACGGCCGGATCCGGTGACGGCGGCCTTGACCTCACTCGGGGTGTGGAACACGACCGGCAGCCCGCGCCGGGCGGCGGCGAGCGCGACGACGCCGCCCGCCTGCGCGGTACCCATCGCGGTGCGCACGTTGTGCTGCGCGAAGACCCGTTCCACGGCGACGGCCTCGGGTTTGTAGCGGTCGAGCCAGCGCTCGACGGCGTCGGAAATCCCCAGCAGCCGCACGGAAAGATCGGCGTCCGGCGGGGTCCGCACGACGTCGACGGCCACGGCGCGGACGGTGCGGCCCGTGCCGCCGTCGACCACTCCGAGCCCGCACCTGGTCAGACCGGGGTCGACCCCGAGTACCCGCACGCGTTTTCCTCCGCTCCGGCGAACATCAGTTCGAGATCCGAGGCTACCCGGAGCGGGCTCCGGGCAAGATGAGGACATGCCGAGTCCCGACGAGTTCACCGCCCATCTGGGTCTTCAGCCGTTGCCCGTGGAGGGCGGCCGCTGGGCGCAGAGCTGGCGCGACGAAACCGCTTCCGCGATCTACTACCTGCTCGCGCCGCCGGAAACGTCGGCGCCACATCGGCTGGACCGGCTGGAGATCTACGCGCACCACGCCGGGGCACCGGTGCGGATGCTGCTGCTGTTCCCCGATGGGCGTGTTTCGCGGCCGGTGCTGGGGCCGGACGTTGCCGCTGGTCAGCGTCCGCAGGTCGTGGTGCCCGCCGGGGTCTGGCAGGCGTCGGTGAGCACCGGTGAGTGGAGCCTGGCCGGCACGGTGGTGGTGCCGCCTTATACGGACGACTGCGTGGAGTTCCGGTCCGCTGCGGCTTTGGCCGCCGAATGGCCGGAGGCGGCCGCGGACCTGGAGCCTTGGCTGAAGTGAGGCTGAAGTCCGTGAGGGCCTCCTTCACTACCTTCAGGGTAGGTAAGGAGGCCCTCACGGACCGTAGCCCGGACTCCGGCAGATCCGCCCTGGTAAGTACATGAAGGACCCTTACTTGCGCCTAGCGCCGTGAAGGGGTCCTTCATGTACTTGGGCGGGAGTGAAGGGGCCCTTCACGCGCAGCCGTTGTGGCTTGTGGGGCCACTGATGCCGATGGAGTCCGTGAAGGCCTCCTTGAGGGACGCGGGGGGGCAGAGAGGGGCCGGGACGGGGGGTACCCCGAGGAGCAGGCGGCCGGGCGGCCGGACAT
>NZ_JBHXIB010000011.1:67101-176295 GCF_042723975.1 Amycolatopsis sp. NPDC058340
CGATGGAGTCCGTGAAGGCCTCCTTGAGGGACTCTGGGTCCCTCAAGGAGGCCTTCACGGACTTACCCCAGAGCTCTCCAAGCACCTCCGAACGCCATGAACGGTCCTTTACTTGCAGATTTCGCAAGGAAAGGACCGTTCCCAGCACGCGCAGCGGTGGCTCAGGGGCCGTCGACGCCCGGCGTCCAGCTCTCCGGGTCACCGGATTCGGTCAGCACCGGCTGGTACCGCGCGAAGCCCTCGGGCGCGTCCGGATGCCACGGGAAGTGCCCGTCCGGTGTGGCGACGATCAGTTGCAGCGCCGGGAAGTCCCCGTCCGGGTAGATCAGGAACGCGCTCCCGAAGTACTCGGGATAGTGCCCCTTCGCGACCCGTTCGAAGACCACCGGCGCGCCCTCGAAGAAATCGTCGTAGCGCTTGCCGACTTCGAAGATCTCGCCGGCGGCCGCGCGGTCGACGTAGGCGTCGAGAAGGACCGGCCCCATGTGCTCGGGCAGTCCGATCACGACCGCTTCCGCGACGTTGTGCAACGCCCAGGCGCACGCGGTGAAGCAGAAGGCCGCTTCCTCCTCGTCGCCTTCGACCGCGATGACCGCGTTCCCTCTCGCCTTCGCCTGCGCCTCGATCCACTGGATGAGTTCGGTTTCTTCGGCGGTGAGGGCATCGGCTTCGGAGGTCGTCACGCGCGACATTGTGCCCCACGCGAGCGCCCGCACCTAGTCCCGGGACCGATTTTCCGCGGCATGGCGGGAAAATCGATCAGCCGACCTCGGCCATGACCTCGTCCGACACATCGAAGTTCGCGTAAACGTTCTGCACGTCGTCGCAATCCTCGAGCGCGTCGATGAGCTTGAAGACCTTCTTCGCGCCTTCGACGTCCAGCGGGACGCTGACCGACGGAAGGAACGTGAGGTCCGCGGACTCGTACTCGAAACCGGCTTCCTGCAAGGCTTTCCGGACCGGGACGAGGTCGGTGGCCTCGGAGACGATCTCGAAGTTCTCGTCGAGGTCGTTCACCTCCTCGGCGCCCGCGTCGAGGACGGCCATGAGGACGTCGTCCTCACCGGCGTCACCCTTGGGCATGATCACGACGCCCTTGCGGTTGAACATGTAGGCGACCGAACCCGGGTCGGCGAGCGAGCCGTTGTTCCGGGTGAGCGCGGTGCGCACCTCCATGGCGGCACGGTTCTTGTTGTCGGTGAGGCATTCGATCAGCACGGCCACACCGTTCGGGCCGTAGCCTTCGTAGGTGATGGTCTGCCAGTCGGCGCCACCGGCTTCTTCACCGGCGCCGCGTTTGCGGGCGCGCTCGATGTTGTCCTGCGGGACCGAGTTCTTCTTGGCCTTCTGGATGGCGTCGTAGAGCGTCGGGTTGCCGTCCGGGTCGCCACCGCCGGTCCGGGCCGCCACCTCGATGTTCTTGATCAACCGGGCGAAGAGCTTGCCGCGCTTCGCGTCCAGGTTGGCCTTCTTGTGCTTCGTGGTGGCCCACTTGGAGTGGCCGCTCATCTCTCCTCCATCTACTCCTGTGCCCGCCGCTGAGCACAGTGTCGGTTTTGCTCAATCCTGTCGCACGAGGTCGACGAACAGCCTGTGCACGCGTTCGTCCCCGGTGAGTTCGGGGTGGAACGACGTCGCGAGGACCGCCCCCTGCCGGACCGCGACGATCCTAGCGGCCGCATCCTCGGAGCCCGGCATTTCGGGGACACTGGCGAGTACCTCGACCCCGTCGCCCGCCTTTTCGACCCACGGGGCGCGGATGAACACAGCGTGCACCGGGCCGCCTTCGATACCGGTGAAGTCGAGGTCGGCTTCGAAGGAGTCCACCTGCCGCCCGAACGCGTTGCGCCGGACGACGACGTCGAGCCCGCCGAGTTGCCGCTGGTCAGGCCGTCCGTCGAGGGCCTGCCGGGCGAGCAGGATCATCCCGGCGCAGGAGCCGAACGCGGGCATCCCGTCCGCGATGCGCTCGCGCAGCGGCTCCAGCAGTTCGAAGGTCTCCAGCAGCCTCGACATCGTGGTCGACTCGCCGCCCGGCAGCACCAGACCGTCCACTTCGGACAGTTCGCCCGGACGGCGGACCGGCAGCGCACGCGCGCCGGCGCGTTCCACCATCGCGGCGTGCTCCCGCACGTCGCCCTGCAGTGCGAGCACGCCGACCACCGGCCGTGCCCCCGTCGCGATCGCCACCCGACCTCCCGAAAGACCTTCCCCTTAGCTTAGGCGCCTCGGGGAAGGGCCAGGTCAGGGGACCCCGGCCAGCCTCAGCAGGGCGGCGGTCGCGGCGGCCGCGACGACGACCAGCGCGAACGGCGCCTTGCGCCAGGCCAGCACGCCGCCGACCAGCACTCCGGCGGGCCGGGCGTAGCCGGCGAACTCGTGTCCCTCGGTGAGCGCGGCGACCGCGACCAGTGCGGCCAGCAGGACTACGGCCGAGCGCGCCATCAGCTTCTCGGCCTTGGGCGACACGGTGAACCGCGCCTTCAGCACCGGCCCGGCGAACCGGAAGGCGAAGGTCCCCGCGGCCAGCACGCCGCCGGCGATGATCAGTTCCAGCGGATCCATCAGTGCACTCCCTCGGGTTCGCGTTCGACGGGTTCCTTGGCGGCCACTCCGGCCAGCACGCCGACCAGCGCGAGCAGCACCGGCAGCCCCGCGGGCAGGAATGGCGTCGTGGCCAGCGCGACGGCCACACCGACGAGTACCGGCAGCCGGGCCGCGCGGTCGCGCAGCGACGGCAGGACCAGGGCGAGCAGGACCGCCGGGAACGCCGCGTCGAGGCCGAAGGCATCGGTGTCGCTGATCGCGGTCCCGGCGTACGCCCCGGCGAGGACGCCGACGTTCCAGCAGACGAACAGGCCGATCCCGCACACCCAGTACGCCGCCTTGCGCCGCTCTTCGTCGCGCTGGGCCAGCGCGAACGCGACGGATTCGTCGATCATCAGGTGGCTGCCGACGATCCTCGACGACCACCGCTTCCCCAGTACGTCGCCGATCGCGAAGCCGAACGGCAGATGCCGCGCGTTGGCCAGCAGACCCGCCGCGACTGCCGCGACCGGGCTGCCGCCCGCGGCGATGATGCCGACGAACATGAACTGCGAGGCACCGGCGAAGACCAGCACGGAAAGCAGCATCGGCGCCCAGATCGGGAAGCCGGAGCCCACCGCGATGGCGCCGTAGGAGATGCCGACAATGGTGTCGGCGAGGCAGACCAGCCCGATGTCACGGAGAAGATCGCGCCCCAGGACACGAGTGGTTGTTCGCCATATCGAACGCATAGCGTCATACAATGAACGAACGCAGCCGTGTTCGTCAAGGCGAACGCAACGACCGATGGAGCGAACGCATGTCCCCGACCGCGTCCGACGGTGCCCCACTGGACGTCATCGCCATGTCCCTGCGCCGGGAACGCGCCCGCACCGGGCTGTCCCTCACCGAGGTCGCCAAACGCGCCGGCATCGCGAAATCCACGCTCTCACAGCTGGAGTCCGGCACCGGGAACCCGAGCGTCGAGACGATCTGGGCGTTGTGCGTCGCGCTCGACGTCCCGTTCTCGCGGGTGGTCGAGCCGGAACGCCCCCGGGTGCAGGTCATCCGCTCGGGCAGCGGCCCGACGGTGTTCGCCGAACACGCCGACTACGCCTGCACGCTGCTCAGTTCCTGCCCGCCCGGTGCCCGGCGCGACGTGTACCTGATCCGCGCCGAGCCCGGGAAACCGCGGCTCTCGGATCCGCATATGAGCGGCATCGTGGAGCACATCGTCCTCAGCGCGGGCCGTGCCAAGGTCGGGCCGCTGGACGAGCCGATCGAACTGATGCCCGGCGACTACATCTGCTACCCCGGCGACGTGCCGCATATCTTCGAGGCGCTGGAACCGGGCACGTACGGCGTGGAGATCGCCGAGTACACCTGATCAGGCCGTCTCCTCCGCCTTCTCTTCGGTGACGTCGGCCAGTTTCCAGCCGCCCCTCCGCCGCAGCACCAGGACGTAGTACGCGATCGACAGCAGGGCGACGCAGGCGGTGACGATCAGGCTCGGCCGCCCGACCGCCGGGTCGAGCACGTTCTGGTAGACCACGAACACCAGGACGCCGAGCGCCAGCACCGGCGCGACCGGGAACCACGGCATCCGGTACTTCGCGTGCGCGGTGGCGCCGGTGCGCCTTCCGACGATCGCGCCGAGGCAGAGCGACGCGTAGACCGCCACGATCGACGTACTGGTCACCACCAGCAGCAGTTTCGGGTCGACGAAGCAGAGCAGCGCGGCCACCAGGCCGGTCCCGACGGTGGCGACCCACGGCGTCCCGAACTTCGGGTGCACCGCGGACAGCGCCCGGTTGACCGGCGACGGCCACGCGCGGTCGCGGCCGCTGCTGAACAGCATCCGTGAGCTGATCAGCACGATCGCCAGCACGGCGTTGATGATCGCGAGCGCCACCGCCAGGCCGATCACGGTGTCGAGGGTGCCGCCGCCGCGCGAGCCGATGAAGTAGGACAGCATGTTCTCCGAAGCGAACAGCGCGTTCAGATCGGGCGCGCCGAGCAGGACCGCGGTCACCGGGATCAGCTCGGCGAGCACCGTGATGCCGAGGGCCATCAGGATCGCGCGCGCGATGCCGCGTGAGGCGTCCTGCGTCTCCTCGCCGAAGTACACCGCCGAGCCGTAGCCGTTGTAGGCGAAGATCGCGACCGAGGTGGCGATCGCGATGGCGCCGACCGTGGCCGGTCCGCCGTCCGAGGCGACCGGATGGGCCAGCAGCTCGGTGAACGACCGCGCCGGGTTCAGCAGCCCGAGCGCGCTGACCACGATCAGCGCGAGGATCTCGATCGCCAGGAAGATCCCGGTGACCCAGGCGTTGAGCTTGATGTCGAGCACCCCGACGACGGCCGCGATCACGCAGGTCACGGCGGCGATCACCGAGCCGGGTACGCCGGGCAGGAGCACGCCGAGATAGGTGCCGACGCCGAGCGCGATCACCGCGACGATGAGCACCTGCGTGATGATCATGAGGCCGAGTACCGCGAAGCCGGGCAGGCGGCCGAGCGTGCGGGTGACGATCGCGTACTCGCCGCCCGCCAGCGGGAACGCCGACGCCAGTTCGGCGTAGACGAAGGCCATGAACACTCCGACCACCGCGGCGGCCACGAAGCTGTAGAAGGCACCCGTCCCGGCGCCGGAGATCACTCCCGGCGCGATGATGAAAACCGACGAGGCGGGACTGATCGCGGAGAGCGTGATGAGCAGCGTGCCGAGGGTGCGCAGACCGCGGCGCAGGGCGGGAGTGGACACGGCCGACCTCCTACAAGGTGGGTTCCTTGAATCTCCTTCGAAGAACTGTTGAGCACGCATCAAAGGCCCTCGACGGTGTGACGTCAAGAGCTGATCGCGCGCAGCTCTTGCGTTTTTCGAACAAGATTCGAAGAATGAAGCCATGGCGAGACCGAGCAAGGCACCGGAGCGACGGGCCGAACTGATCGAGGTGGCCAGACAGGCCGTCCTCGAACGCGGCGTGCTGAACCTGCGGCTGAGGGATGTCGCCGAGGGCGCGGGCCTCTCGCCGGGTTCGGTCCTGTACTACTTCCCCACCCTCGCCGATCTGCTCCAGGAGGTGCAGCGCGAGGCGGTGGCGCGATTCTGCTCGGCGAGGGAACAGGCCGCGGGCGCGAAGACGAAACCGTCCGACCGGTTGCGGGCGATGATCCGCAGCGGCCTCCCGACCGGTCCCGACGACGAACTCTGCGTGCTGCTCTACGAACTCGGCACGATCGCCCGCCGCGATCCCGTGTACGCCGCCCGGCACATCACGCTCTACGAGCAGCAGGTCCGGATCTACACCGGGATCCTCGAGGCGGGCGCGGCCACCGGCGAGTTCACCCTGACCGCGGACCCGGTGTCGATCGCGCGGAACCTCGTCGCGCTGGAAGACGGCTACGGCCTGCACCTCACCCAGGCCGTGCCGACGCTGGAAACCGCCACCGCCGAAGCGATGCTGCTCTCCTACGCCCGCACGGCCACCTCGAACCCCTTGGCGCCTGTCGGCGGAGCTGAAGATGCACCGGAAAAGGGACCGAAAGCGTGAACCCGCTGCGCCGTTTCACCCGCGGGTTGACCTACGAACATTTGGAGGACCGTCCATGACCCGCGCCCGCGACCTGGGTGTCCCGCTGCCCGGCCGGACCGGCGAGCACAACGCGCTCACCGACGTCCCCGGCGTCGAGATCGGTTTCACGACCCTCGTCGAGGGCGAATCGGTGCGCACCGGCGTCACCGCCGTCCTGCCTCGCGGGCGCGAGGACTTCGCCGTGCCGTGCGCGGCCGGGACGTACGCCCTCAACGGCAACGGCGAGATGACCGGCACCGCGTGGCTGGCCGAGACCGGGTCGCTGACCCTGCCGGTGCTGATCACCTCGACGCACGCCGTCGGCGCGTGCCATCGCGGCACGATCGACTGGGTCGTGCGCGAACGGCCCGACGTGGCCGCCGAATGGCTGCTGCCGGTGGTCGCCGAGACCTGGGACGGCTACCTGAACGACAGCACCGCACCGACCATCCACAGTGGACACGCCATCGCGGCGATCGACGCCGCGCGCACGGGTCCGGTCAGCGAAGGCTCCGTCGGCGGGGGCACCGGGATGACCTGTTACGGCTTCAAGGGCGGCACCGGCACGGCCTCCCGCGTCGTGTCCTATGGGGACGACGAGTACACCGTGGGAACTTTGGTACAGGCCAACTTCGGCTCACGTCGCGAACTCACCGTCGCGGGCGAGCACGTCGGCGCCGAGCTCGGTGCCGACAATCCGATGGAGGAGGCGTGGGCGGCGCCGCCGGGCGCGGGGTCGGTGATCGTGATCGTCGGCACCGACGCTCCCCTGCTGCCCGGCCAGTGCACGTCGCTCGCCCGCCGTGTCCCGCTCGGCCTCGCCCGCACCGGCACCGCGGGTTCGCATTTCTCCGGCGACCTCTTCCTGGCGTTCAGCACGGCGAATCCGGGGGCGCTCACCAGCCGGTTCCCGCGGACGGACGAGGCCGAGTACGAAAGCATGCGGTTCGTCCCGTGGGGCAGGCTCGATCCCTTCTTCGAGGCCGTCGTGCAGGCGACCGAGGAGGCGGTGCTCAACGCGCTGTTCGCGAACGAGGAGATGACCGGTCACCGCGGGCACCGGGTTCCCGCGCTGCCGACCGGGCGCTGGGTCAGGGGACGGCCGGCGGAAGGTCCATGATGCCGGTGGCTTGCGACCAGGCACAACGCCAGATGCCGCCGGCGTCGGTGTAGACGTCGGTGTGCCAGGCCTCGTGCCGCGGGATGTCCGCCCCGTCGACGGTGAGTTCGATGACGCACCGGTAGCGGAGGACGACGACGTCGGTGCCGACGATGGCGTCCACGTCGCCGGTCAACCCCAGTTCCCGGTAGGCGACCCGCCCGGTGGTGAGGAGATCCAGGTATTCGGCCTTCGTCCACACGGTGCCGGTCGGGTTGCACAACCGGTACTCCGGGGCGTGCAAGCGATCGTAGGCGCCGCGATCCACGTCGAGGAGGCATCGGATCCGATCCTGCTCGGCCTTGATCACTCGGCCTGCCACATCATCGGTCACAACCGCTCCTGTTCACTCGACCATGGCCTCGGCTACACGGTATCGACGGCGACCCGCCGGGCCAAGGCATCAGGTCCTGATCAGCACCTTCTCCGACGGCGGCCGGTCGCCGGATCTCGCGCGGATCCGCGCGAGATCCAGCCGGACCCGCGAGGCGCAGATCTCGTCGGAAAGCGAGTCGAGCAGTTCGAGCGCGTGGCGCAGGCACGACATCGCGCTCCGCCGGTCTCCGCGCCGCAGGTGCAGTTGTCCCCGCCTGCGCAGGACGAGTGCCGTGCGATGCGGGTCGTTCAGCTCGGCGCAAAGCCGCCCGGCCTCGTCGAGTTCCGCTTCGGCCTCGTCGAGAAGACCGAGCTCCGTGCTCGCGACGGCGTACGACGTGTGCGCGTGCGCCATGCCGACGACGTCACCGATCTCGCGGAAGACGGCCAGCGCCCGGCCCGCCGTCGCGCGCGAGGTCTCGGGCCGCCCTGCCGCCCGCGCGAGCACGCAGAGCCCGGTCAGGGCCCTGGCCCGGCCCGCCCGGTCGCCGATCCGGTCGCTGATCCGGCATGACTCGGTGAGCGCTTCACACGCCGCCCGGAAGTCGTCCCGGTACAGGTGGATCTGGCCGATTCCCCGCAGCAACGCGGCTTCCCCGCGCGCGCATCCCGACGCCCTCGCCGCGGTGAGCGCGCATCGGTGGCACCGCGACCATTCCGCGTACAGTCCACTGTGGTCGAAGTACGACGCGGCCACGACGGCCAGTTCCCAAGCGAGCTCGCCGAGCCCGGCGTCGGCCGCGTGCGAGACCGCGGCCTCCAGCGCGGGAACCTCGTCGCGGAACCACGAAAGCGGTTCGGCCACCAGTCCTTCGTCGAGCGAGGTTCTGGCCGCGGTGCCGGGCTCCGGTCGCAACACGCTGCGGGACAACCGGTCCGCCGCCTTCTCCGCGAGCCAGAGCCAGCCGCCGAGCACCCGCTCGGTCGTGTCCGCGCGGTCCTGCTCGGGTTCGGCGGCGACCTCCTCCACGGCGAACGCGCGCAAGAGATCGTGCACCCGGTAACGGGGAGCGCCGGTCGCGCGCGGGGCGGGCTGGACCATGTTCCGATGCCGCAGGTCTTCCAGCGCGCGAGACGTCACTTCCGGCGGTCCGTCGTCGGCGAGCGCCGCCGCCCAGGCGGGGAAATCGGCCGGAGGCAGCAAACCCAGCCTGCGGAACAGCCGTTGCCGGTCCGGCGCCAGCTGCCGGTACCCGAGGGACAGACTGCCTCGGACGGCGAGATCCCCCGCGCACAGCCAATCCAGCCGCCGTCGTTCGACGGAGAGCTCCCCCGCGACGTCGGCGAGCCGCCAGCCGGTGCGGTCGCCGATCCGGCTGCCGACGATCCGCAACGCCAGCGGGAGCCCGCCGCAGTGTTCGAGGACCTGTTGGGCGGCAACGGGATCTTCGTCGACCTCGGTGAGCTTCCCGAGCAGGGCCTCCGCGTCGGCCGGTGGCAGGACGTCGACCGGGACCTGCCTGCCGAGTTCGAGCCCGGCCAGGACCACCCGGCTCGTGACGATCACCGCGCAGCCGCCACCGGCGGGCAGCAACGGCCGCAATTGGGCCTCACCGGCGGCGTCGTCGAGCACGAGCAGCACGCGGCGCCCGTGGACCAGGCTGCGGAAGAGGCAGGCGCATTCGTCGACGTCGGCCGGGATCCCGTCGGTCGGAACGCCGAACGCGCGCAGAAACCCGGCGAGCACGGCCTCCGGAGAACGGGGCTCGTTCGTGGTCCCGCGCAGGGCCGCGTACAGCCTGCCATCGGGATAGTCGTCCGCGACCTGATGCGCGAGCCTGATCGCGAGCGAGGATTTCCCGATCCCGCCGGCGCCGGTCAACAGCACCACCGGCGGGGTTTCGCGGCCGTCGTCCCGGCGCAGTTCCGCCAGCAGATCCGCGATCAGCGCGTCCCTGCCGACGAAGTCCGGGATGCCCGGCGGCAACTGGCTCGGCACGGCGGGTTCCTGGAACGCGGGATATTCGCGTGTCGTCATGCCCTGGCCGTCGCGCAGGATCTCGCAGTGCAGGGAGCGGATCGACGGCGACGGCTCGACCCCGAGTTCGTCGACCAGCGTGCGTCGCCATCCGGCGTAGACGTCGAGCGCCTCCGCGACCCGGCCGGCCCGGGCGAGCGCGGTCATCAACAGCCCGCAGACCCGTTCCCGGAACGGGGCGGCCGTGAGCAGGTCGCGGAGTTCCGGCACCAGCCGGTCGTGCTCGCCGAGCCCGAGTTCGGCCTCGGCCTTGTCCTCCAGAAGCGAAAGCCGCTCCTCCTCCCAGCGCGCCACGACCTCGGCCGCGGCGGGGATCCCCGCCAGTACCGGCCCCCGCCACAGTTCGAGCGCGTCCCGGAAGTGCTGGGCCGCTTCGCGATGGCGGTCACGGGCCAGCAGTGCACGACCCTGCGCGGCGAGGCAGGTGAACCGGCCGGTGTCGGTGTCCTCCGGCCGCGCGTCGAGCTGGTATGCCGCTCCCCTGGTCAGGATCGGCTGTTCGCCCCGTGGCGAGCGCAAGGCGCGGCGCAGGCCCGAGATGAGGCCCTGGATCTGGACTTTCGCCGAGACCGGTGGCGTTTCGCCCCACAGCTCGTCGATGATCCGGCCGGACGGCACCGGACGGCCCGCCTCGATCAGCAGGAGCGCGAACACCCGGCGCGCCTGTGGCGGACCGAGCGGCAGGTCCGTGCCCTGCCACTCGGCCGCGGGTTCACCGAACAGGCGATAGAAATAGAAGTTCTTTTCCTTCACCGATTTCTCCCCCGGTAAATCGAGACACCCCAGTCGAGCGTCTCAGAAATATCCGGGGGCGGCGTCCGGCATTCGAAGGAACAACTCGTTCAGCAGGCGCTGGCCGAGGTGTAAATTCTCAACGAAGTCGCCTCGTCGTTGTCGCCGCTCCCGACGTACGACGACCGGGCGCCCGCCTGCATGCAGCGACTGGTCCCGCTGCCGATGTTGTAGTACCAGCGGGCGTCGACTCCGCGTCGGTTGTACCAGGACGACATCTGGTCGTTGAATCCGTAGTCGACCAGGTTCTTCAGGCCCGCCGACTGGAACTGCAGCCGCCTGCCGTTGAAATCACGGTGCTGCCACAGGCACACGTAGTTCGCGTCGCAGTCCCCGGGTGCCATGGGCGAGAGGGACAATTTGGTCGTCCCGCCGTTCCAGACGACCTCGTCGCCGTCGACCTTCCACCCGGGGGCGAGCTTCGCCGCGTCGATGCCGGCGGCCTTCAGCGTGGCCGCCCCGTCCGTCGCGGCCGAAGCGGGCGTCGCGACGAGCGCCGTCGCGATCGCGGCGGCCCCCAAAGCGGCGGAAACGAACCGAAGAGTGCGCATTTGTCCTCCTTGATCCCGGCGTGCCCTCCGCACGCCGGAATCAAGGTCCCGCGCTCCGCTTCCCGATGCCTAAGCAATCGAAAAGGGAACGCGTTTCCTGCGCTTAGCTCCGCTGGTCGCCGATCAGAGCCAGTCCGCCTCGATGCCGCGGGCACGCAACGACTCCAGCGCCGCTTCGTTGCCCGTGAAGAGCAAAGTCATCGACTTCAGGTTC
The DNA here is from genome assembly GCF_042723975.1 of Amycolatopsis sp. NPDC058340. Lineage (NCBI taxonomy): Bacteria > Bacillati > Actinomycetota > Actinomycetes > Pseudonocardiales > Pseudonocardiaceae > Amycolatopsis > Amycolatopsis sp. NPDC058340. The sequence goes on from NZ_JBHXIB010000011.1 coordinate 78,272, forward strand.
GGAAAGTGGGCGACGTCGGCGAACTCGTCGACGTCGAACAGGGAGTCCTCGCCGTCCCAGTTCGGCGCGATCTCGAGATAGATCTCGTTGCCGCCGTCCATCTCGATCTCGGTGATCTTCTCCGCGAGCTCCGAGGGAACCTCGAGCTCCGCGAAGTAGGCCAACGCCTCGGGGATCGCCTCGACGCTCCCGGCGTCGTAGATGAAGCCCTTCTCGGCGGCGTACTCCCGCAGGTCGAACTTCGGAAGGAGTTCCTGGTCGTACATCAGCTCTTGGACCACGGCGAGCTTGAAGTTGAGGTCCGCGAACTGGATCGTCTGGCTCATGTCCGGACCCTATCGGCCGGCGTATCCGATCGGGTCCGGTTCCGGGCAAGAGGTCCGATGGCAGGATGGTGGCCTGATGACAGCACTGACACTCGACGACGCCCGGAAGGGCCTCGCCTCGCAACCGTTCAGCGTCCTGCTCGGCGCCCGGGTGGCGGCGTTCGGCGACGGCGCGGCGACGCTGGAACTCGACATCCGCGAAGACCTGTTGCAACAGAACGGATATCTCCACGGCGGCGTACTCGCCTATGCCGCGGACAACGCGATCACCTTCGCGGCCGGGACCACACTGGGTCCGGATGTGCTCACCGGCGGCTTCAGCATCAACTACCTGCGGCCGGCACAGGGAATCCGGCTCGTCGCGGAAGCGCGGGTCCTGCACAGCGGCCGTCGTCAGGCGACTTGCCGCTGCGACCTGCACGTGATCGGCCGGGACGGGACCACGACGCTGAGTGCCGCGGCCCAAGGAAGCGTGCTGACCAGGAACGGCCCCGCCCGCTGACCGACGTGGAACGGCCCGGCGCTCGTGGAAGAGCACCGGGCCGTCGGGTTCACCAGCCGCGTTCGGACAGACGGTGCGGCTCGGGCACGTCGTCGACGTTGATCCCGACCATCGCCTCACCGAGGCCGCGCGAAACCTTCGCGATGACGTCGGGGTCGTCGTGGAACGTGGTGGCCTTGACGATCGCCTCGGCACGCTGCGCCGGGTTGCCCGACTTGAAGATGCCGGAGCCGACGAACACGCCTTCGGCACCGAGCTGCATCATCATCGCGGCGTCGGCCGGGGTCGCGATACCGCCCGCGGTGAACAGCACGACGGGGAGCTTGCCCTTCGCCGCGACCTCCTTGACGAGCTCGTACGGGGCCTGGAGTTCCTTCGCCGCGACGTAAAGCTCGTCCTCGGGCAGCGAGGAGAGGCGGCGCAGCTCCGCGCGGATCTTGCGCATGTGCGTGGTCGCGTTCGAGACGTCGCCGGTACCGGCCTCGCCCTTGGACCGGATCATCGCCGCGCCCTCGTTGATACGGCGCAGCGCCTCGCCGAGGTTGGTCGCTCCACAGACGAAGGGCACGGTGAAGGCCCACTTGTCGATGTGGTTCTCGTAGTCGGCCGGGGTCAGCACCTCGGACTCGTCGATGTAGTCGACGCCGAGCGACTGAAGCAGCTGAGCCTCGACGAAGTGGCCGATGCGGGCCTTCGCCATGACAGGGATCGAGACGGCCTCGATGATGCCGTCGATCAGGTCCGGGTCGCTCATCCGGGCGACGCCGCCCTGCGCGCGGATATCCGCGGGGACCCGCTCGAGCGCCATCACCGCGACGGCGCCGGCGTCCTCGGCGATCTTCGCCTGCTCGGCGGTGACCACGTCCATGATCACACCGCCCTTGAGCATCTCCGCCATCCCGCGCTTGACCCGGGCGGTGCCGGTGAGCGAGGTGGTGGCCGTGTTCGTGGAGTCGTCAGACACTGCTGGACCTTTCGGAAAGCGCACGAGTGAGGGTGACGCCTCCGAGGGTAGGCCGCTTTTGGACCTCTGAAGCAGGCCAGTTCGCGGCGATTTCAGCAGTCCACTGGGTGATCTGGCCCGCGTTTCGTCCTATGGATGCGGTAGTTCGCCGTCGAACCACCGCATCCAGAGGACGAAACGCGTCAGGGGGCCAGGCCCTGCTCGAAGGCGAACAGGCCGTCCGGGTCGTACTTCCGCGCGATCCGGCGCAGCCGCGGCAGGCTTTCGCCGTAGTACGCCTTCGCCCACTCCGGCATCTCCGGGTCGATGTAGTTGATGTACCCGGCCCGCCCGTACTCGCGGCCGAGTTCGTCCCGGACCCCGCCGATCACCTGGCGGGCGTACGCCTCGCCGCCTTCCAGACCGCGGATGATCTGGACGCTGCCCAGCGCGGACCGGTGCGGGAAGCACGACTCGCTCGACGGCACCCGCGCGATCGCGCCGCCGTACGCGTCCACGATCGAGTACAGATGCGGATCGCTCGCCAGCAGCGCCGCCAGCGCGTCCGGGTCGGGCACGGGATGGGTCAGCATCCGCGAAGTGGCCACGTACTCCCCGCGCTCCGCCACCGCGGCGGGGAACGCGGCCTCCTGGGCGAAGGTCCGCATCGTGGCCAGGTGGCCCCGTTCGGTCACTTCGCGTTTGGTCGGCTGAATGCCGACGCGGCGGATCAGATCGTCCAGCAACGGGTTCACCCGCGCCGCGGAGCCGACGAAACACCCGCCGCAGTTCGCGGCCGTGGCGCCGAGGCCCATCCCCGACCACAACTCGTCCGGCATCGCGGGCTGCCACTCCTGCCAGGCCGCGACCAAGGCCGCCAGCGCGGCGGGCGGGAAGACCAGGTTGAAGTCGGTCAGCGTCCTGGCCGCCGCCGTGCGGAAGGTGAACGACGTGACGATGCCGAAGTTGCCGCCACCACCGCCACGTAACGCCCACAGCAGGTCCGGCGCGGTCTCCTCCGACACCAGGCACGCCTTCCCGTCCGCCCCCACGAAACGAACGGATTCCACGTTGTCGCAGGTCAGGCCGTACTTCCGGGCCAGGACCCCGATCCCGCCGCCGAGGGTCAGCCCGGCGATGCCGACCTGAGGGCAGCTTCCGGCGGGCAGCGCGCGGCCCGCCGCCGCCAAGGCCTCGTACACCGGGCCGAGCCGCGCGCCCGCCCCGATCTCCGCCCGGCCACCGGGCAGGATCCGGACCGCGTTCAGCCGGGACAGGTCGACGACGAGCCCTTTGTCCACTATGGAATAACCGGCGTAACTGTGCCCGCCCGACCGGGCCGCGATCGGAATCCGCTGCCTGGCCGCGAAATCGACACAATGGCGGACGTCGTCCTCGTTCGCGCAGACCGCGACTCCGGCCGGAAGCCGATGGTCGTAGAGGCTGAAGAACCCGAGCCTCTTTTCGTCGTAGCCGGGGTCGCCGGGCCGGAACAGCTCACCGGCCAGCCGGGCGCGCAGCCGTTCCCACGGACCACCGCCCTCGGGGATCGCGGCGGGCACCGCCGCCATCATCGGGACCGCCCCAGCCAGCCTCAGCACCGTGCGTCTGTCGAGCTCCATCGCTCATCCCCCACCGTCGGATCCGCCTCCGGGTGTCCGCCATCGAGCATAACGGCGCGTCGACATTCGGGGGGTCCCTCGCCGGTCGCCTTGCCGCGACGCCCTTCGCGGGTGTGTGATCGAGGACACACCTGTACGCGGCATCGTGTGGTGAGGAGATCGGCATGGCCGACAAACAGAGCAAGAACGGAGACTCCGGGGCCGCCGTCGCTGTGGACGACCCGGCGAAAGTCCGCAACGTCGTCCTGGTCGGCCCCTCGGGATCAGGCAAGACGACCCTCGCCGAAGCGCTGCTCGCCGCGTCCGGCACGGTCACGCGGGCGGGCTCGGTGGTGGAAGGGACCACGGTCTGCGACCACGATCCCGCCGCGGTCCGGCAGCAACGGTCGGTCGGCCTTTCGGTCGCGCCGGTCCTGCACCAAGGCCACAAGATCAACCTCATCGACACCCCTGGGTACGCCGATTTCGTCGGTGAGCTGCGGGCCGGGCTCCGTGCCGCCGACGCGGCGTTGTTCGTGGTCTGCGCGGCGGAAGGCGTCGACGCGGCCACGAGCGCGGTCTGGGAGGAGTGCGCCGCGGTCGGGATGCCGAGGGCGGTGGTCGTCTCGCGGCTCGACCATCACCGCGCCGACCCCGAAGGCGAGATCGCTGCCTGCCAGGACGCCTTCGGCGCCGGCGTCCTGCCGCTGTACCTGCCCGCGCGCGACGGGCTCGTCGGGCTCATCACGCGCCGCTATTTCGACTACTCGCAGGGCTTCCCGCCCCAAATCGGCGAACCGGACGACGCGGAGCTCACCCGGATGACCGAGGCTCGCAACGAGCTGATCGAAGGGGTCATCGCCGAGAGCGAGGACGAGTCCCTGATGGACCGGTACCTCTCCGGTGAGGAGATCGCGGAGGACACGCTGATCGCCGACCTCGAGACCGCCGTCGCCCGCGGTTCCTTCCATCCGGTGATCCCGGTGTGCGCGACGACCGGCGTGGGGCTCGCCGAAGTCCTCGACGGGATCGTGCGCGCCTTCCCGTCGCCGCTGGAGCACGTCCCGCCGGAGGTCACCTCGCCCACCGGGGAGCCGCACGCCGGGCTCCGCGCCGACCCCGACGGCCCGCTGGCGGCCGAGGTGGTCCGGACCGCCGTCGACTCCTACGTCGGCCGGGTCTCGCTGGTGCGGGTGTTCTCCGGGACACTGCGCCCGGAACGGTCGGTGCACGTCTCGGGCCACGGCCTCGCCGAACGCGGCCACGAAGACCACGACGCCGACGAACGGGTCGCGCATCTGTACTCGCCGCTCGGGGCGAACCTGCGCGAAGTCCCGTACTGCGTCGCGGGCGACCTCTGCGCGCTCACCAAGGTCGGCTCGGCGGAAACCGGCGACACCGTTTCCTCACCGGAAGACCCGCTGATCATGAAGCCGTGGGCGATGCCGGAGCCGCTGCTGCCGGTCGCCGTCGTCGCGAAGACGCGCAGCGACGAGGACACGCTGGCGCGCAACCTCTCCCGGCTCGTCGCGGGCGACCCCACGCTCCGCCTCGACCGCAACGCCGAGACCAATCAGCTCGTGCTGTGGTGCATGGGCGAGGCCCATGCCGACGTCGTGCTGTCGCGGCTGCGCGCGGGAGGTGCCGACGTGGGCACCGAACCCGTCCGCATCAGCCTGCGCTCGACCTTCGCCGGGCCGGCCCGCGGGCACGGACGGCACGTCAAGCAATCCGGCGGGCACGGCCAGTTCGCCGTCTGCGACATCGAGGTCCTGCCGCTGCCGAGGGGGTCGGGTTTCGAATTCGTGGACAAGGTCGTCGGCGGGTCGGTGCCGCACCAGTTCATTCCGAGTGTCGAGAAGGGGGTCCGGGCGCAAGCCCAGCGTGGGATCGTCGACGGCCATCCGCTGATCGACATCCGGGTGACCCTCGTCGACGGCAAGGCGCACAGCGTCGACTCGTCGGACGCCGCGTTCCAGACCGCCGGCGCGCTGGCACTGAAGGAGGCCGCCGCGGCGGGCAAGATCTCGCTGCTCGAACCACTCGAAGAGGTGGCGGTGCGGCTTCCGGACGAGCACCTCGGCACCGTGCTGGGCGATCTCTCGTCCCGGCGCGGCCGCGTACTCGGCACCGAATCGGGTGAAGGCGGCCGCACCATCATCCGCGCCGAGGTGCCCGCCGTGGAGCTGCTGCGCTACGCGATCGACCTGCGTTCCCTGACCTCGGGTACGGCGACGTTCACCCGCAGGCACGCCCGGTTCGAGCCGATGCCGGAAGGGGCGGTGGCCTACTGAAACTCGAAGCCGCCCGGCCGCCCGTTCCGGTCGGCCAGCAGACCGGCCAGGGTGGCGACGGCGATCTCGGGTGGCGTGCGTGAGCCGATGTTCAGCCCGACCGGGCGGTGGACGCGCGCGATCTCGTGGTCCGGGACGTCCAGTGCCTTGAGCGCGGCGACATGCGGGCCCGCGTGGCGCGGATTGCCGAGCACCCCGACCCATCGCGCCGGGCGGTCCAGCACGGCCTTGAGCACGGCCCCCAGCTCGGGCCGGTCGTGATCGGTGACGACGACGTCGGCGTCCGCGCCGAGTTCCGGCACCGTCGTGACGGCCTCCAGGCCGGTCTCGACGTCCGTCGCGCGTGCGCCGTCCGGCTCGAACAGCACGGCCTTGTAGCCGAGATCCTTGCCGTAGCGCAGGAGGAACGACGCGACCGGCGTCGCGAACACCGCCACCAGCAGCCGATCGCTCATGGGTCCGTCCTCCTAAAGTTCGGGCTCGGCGATCTCGAAGTATTCCGGAAGCGGGGCCGTCCCGGCGAGGCCGAAGTACCGGACCTTCCGGCGTCGCCGCAGATGCAGGGTGTCCCGGACGGCGTCGTTGTGCACGCGCCGCGCGATGACGACGCGGTGCTCGGCGTCGGTCAGCTCTTCGGCCAGCGGGGCGGGCAGGGCCGCTCGGTCGACGCGTGCCAGCCGCAGCGTCAGTTCGCTTTCTTCGGCTTCACGCTCCGGCCTCGGTGCCCGCTCGGCCCGTTCGCCCAGCGCGCGCAGCTCCTCGTCGCCCAGGATCGCGGCGGCCGCCCTGGCGACGACGGCGCGCCGAGCGAGGGCGGCGTCGAGGGCTGCCCAGCCCGCGTCCGTGCGGACGTGCAGCCGGTCGAGCCGGTTCGCCGTCGCGAGCAGGAACAACCCGCCCAATACCACGATCGCGGCGACGAGACCGCCGATCCACACCCAGGTCGTCACCGGCTGAACTCGCGGTCACCCGCGCCGACCCGCCGGGGGTCGGCGGCGATCGCCGTTTCGTACACGCGCAGGACCTGCGTGGTGACCACGGACCAGTCGAACATCGCGACCCGCTCCCCGGCGGCCGCCGCCAGCGACACCCGCCGGGCCGGATCACCGAGCAGTTCGCGCAGGCCGCCGGCGAGCGCCGCCGCGTCGCCGGTCTCGGTCAGCATCCCGGCCTTGCCGTCGTCGAGGACACGGCGGAACGAGTCCAGGCCGCTCGCCAGCACGGGTGTTCCCGCCGCCATGGCCTCGGTGAGGATCATCCCGAAACTCTCGCCGCCCGTGTTCGGCGCGCAGTAGACGTCGACGCTGCGCAGCGCCCGCGCCTTCGTCTCGTCGTCGACCTGGCCGAGCAGCTCGATATGCGGCGCCAGCTCCGGCCCGGCCTCGCGCCGGAGCTGATCGGCGTCGCCGCGGCCGACGACCAGCAGCCGCAGCTCCTCGAACTCCGGCAGCAGCGTCCGCAGCGCCTCCAGCAGCACCCCCATCCCCTTGCGGGGCTCGGTGTACCGCCCGACGAACCCGACCGTGCCGCCCGCTCGCGGGTAGCCGTCCAGCGGGAGCGCGCGGGAGAAGAAGTCGACGTCGACACCGTTGGGCACCTCGACCGCGTCACCCCCGGCGTGCTCGACCTGGACCCGGCGGGCCAGCGCCGAAACCGCGATCCGCGCGGTGATCTTCTCCAGCAGCGGCCGCAGCACCGGCTGGAACGCCGCCAGGGTGCGCGAACGCGTCGTCGCGGTGTGGAAGGTCGCCACGATCGGTCCGTCCGCGACCTTCAGCGCCAGCAAGGAAAGGCTCGGCGCGGCGGGCTCGTGCAGGTGCAGGACGTCGAAGTCGCCGTCGCGGATCCACCGCCGCACCCTGGCGTAGGACACCGGGCCGAATTGCAGCCGCGCGACCGAACCGTTGTACGGGATGCCGAGCGCCTTCCCGGCGGGGACCACGAACTCCGGGACGTCGGAGTCCTCGTCCGCCGGTGCGAGCACGGAGACCTGATGCCCGCGTGCCAGCAGCGCCTTCGCGAGATCGATGACGTGCCCCTGCACGCCGCCCGGTACGTCGAACGAGTACGGGCAGACGATCCCGATCTTCATGACCCGCGCCTGAGCCATCGGCTCAGCTCGCTTCGCCGAGGTCGGCCTGTTCCCCGGCTTCGAAATCGGAGAGCCAGAACTTCTGCATCATGTGCCAGTCGGCCGGATGCGCGGCGATGTCCCCGGCGAAGATGTCCGCCAGCGCCTGGGTGGCCGCCGGCACCTCGGACCGGTTCGTGACCCGGATCCGCGGATGCAGGCGGATCTGCCAGCCGTCCTCGGTGAACCAGCAGCCTGCCGGGATCAGCGCGGCGCCGGTGGTGGCGGCCAGCCGGGCGGGCCCGCCCGGCATCCGGGTCTGCTCGCCGAAGAACTTGACCGGCACGCCGGAGTTCGTCAGATCCCTGTCCCCCACCAGGCAGATCGCCTTGTTCTCGCGCAGCCGCTTGAGCAGCACGCGCATCGCCGAGCTGTCGCCGGTCAGCGGGACGATCTCGAAACCGAGCGATTCGCGGTAGGACACGAACCGCTGGTACAGCGACTCGGGTTTCAGCCGCTCCGCGACCGTGGTGAAACCGCCGAGGTAGTCCGCGAGCCAGACGCCGGCGGCGTCCCAGTTCCCGCTGTGCGGCAGCGCCATCACCGCGCCGTTGCCCTCCGCGAGGGCGGCGTCGAGGTTCTCCACCCCGGTGATCGACTGGGCGACCTTGCGGCTGACCTCCTTGTGGTCCATCGAGGGCAGCCGGAACATCTCGTGCCAGTAGCGGGCGTAGGAGCGCATCGCACGGCGGGTCAGTTCGTCGAGTTCGACGCCGTCGGCCTGCGGCACGACCCTGGCGAGGTTGCGCCGAAGCTGGCGCACTCCGCCGCCGTCCCGCCGGACGGCCAGATCGGCACCCAGCCCGAAGGTCACCGAGCCCATCGACTCCGGCAGCCAGCGCGCGAGCCGCCAGCCCGCCGCGTAGCCGAAGTCACTGAGCCGCTGGGAGAATCCGCTCATGCCCCGCCCTCCGCGGCGGGTGGCCCCGCCGCCTTGGCGGCCCTCGCCGCCTTGGCCACCGCGGAGGTCCGCTGCAGCAGGGTGATCACCGAAAGCACCGCGAGGAGCCAGAGCGTGATGTCCACGGTGTACGGAACGCCCAGACCGTGCAGTCCGGTTCCCACGAGGGCGATGATCAGGCGTTCCGCGCGTTCGACGAGGCCGCCGTCCGCCTCCAGCCCGGATGCCTCGGCGCGGGCCTTCACATACGAGATGACCTGCGCGAGCACCAGGCAGATCAGCGCGGCGGCCGCGGCCGGGCGGTTGTCGTCGTGGACGAAGCACCACCAGGCGATCGCGGCGAACAACGCGCCGTCGACCAGCCTGTCGCAGGTCGCGTCGAGGACGGCCCCGAAGGCCGTGCCGTACCCGCGGGCGCGGGCCATCGCGCCGTCGAGCAGGTCCAGCATCGCGAAGCCCCAGACGGTGAAGGTGCCCCACAGCAGCATGTCGTTGGGAAAGAACCCGAGCGCGCACAGCACCGCCCCGGCCGTGCCGATGACGGTCATCGCGTTGGGGGTCAGACCGGCGCGCACGAGCACCTTCCCCATCGGGTCGGTGACGCGGGAAACTGAGGCGCGCGCGAAAATGTTGAGCATCGGTTCTTCAGGTGCACCTAAAGCAGCAGGGTCGGGTGGCCGCCCGAAGCCTATCCACCCGCACCGACACCCGTCGTCGCGCCCGCCCCTGGACCGGCTCCCGGTCAGTCCGCTTTGGCCAGTTCGGCCGAGTCGGCGAGGTCCGCGAGACTCTCTTCCCGCAACGCCAGTTCCGCCTCGGCCGCGGCGCATTTCGGCGACAGCCCCGCCAGGACGGCGGCGCTGATCTCGCCGAGCGCCTTCACCTGTTCGGGGGTCAGCGGATCGAAGAGGCTCTCGCGGACGGCCTCGACGTGCCCGGGCGCGGCCTCCTCCAGCGCGGCGAAACCCTCGGGGGTGAGCACCGCCCAGGAACCGCGTTTGTCGGTGGGACACGACTCACGCCGTACCCAGCCGTTCGCCTCGAGCCGCGCGACCGCGTGCGAAAGCCTGCTGCGCGACGCCTTGCGCGCGTCGGCCAGTTCACTCATCCGCAGCCGCCGGTCCGGCGCCTCGGACAGGGCGACGAGCACTTCGTAGTAGGTGTGGGGCATGCCCGCCTCGTGCTGAAGCTGGCCCTCCAGATGCGCTTGCAGCATCCGCGTGGCCGCGGAGAAGTCGCGCCAGACTTTTTGCTCCTCGTCGGAGAGCCATCGGGGTTCGGACATGACGCCCATTCTACCCCTGGTTGAGCGCTCAACCAAATTGCGCTACAGTCATGGTTGAGCGCTCAACCAGCTCAGGGTTCACCACAGACTTTGGAGATCGACTTCATGACCACCACCGAAATCCCGGGCTACGTCGCAGGCAAGTGGACGATCGACACCGCCCACTCCGACATCGCCTACACCGTGAAGCACCTCGGCCTGGCGAAGTCCCGCGGCAACTTCACCGCCTTCACCGGCGAGGTCGTCACGGCCGACAACATCCTCGACTCGTCGGTCACCGTCGAGATCGACGCCGCGTCGGTCGCCAGCGGTGTCGACGGGCGTGACACGCACCTCAAGTCCGAGGACTTCTTCCACGTCGACGAGCACCCGGTCATCACCTTCCGCTCGACCGGCATCCGCGAGGACGGCGGCGACTACGTCATCGACGGCGAGCTGACCTGGCGCGGCAAGAGCGTGCCGGTCTCGCTCGAGGCGGAGTTCAACGGCATCGGCACCAACCCGGCCAACGACAACGCCACCACCCTCGGCGTCTCGGCCACCGCCACCGTGAACCGCCGCGACTTCGGCATCGGCCCGGAGGGCAACGCCTTCCTGTCGGAGAAGGTCAAGATCGACATCGAGCTGCAGGCCGCGCTCAACGCCTGAGCCACTGCGCGTGAAGGCCCCCTTCACTCGGCTGAGCCGAGGGAAGGGGGCCTTCACGCGCTTCACGGCCCGGAGCTACCAGGCGTCCGCCAGCAACTGCCGCGTCTCCCCCAGCAACTGCGGCAGCACCTTCGTGTGCCCGATCACCGGCATGAAGTTCGCGTCGCCGCCCCACCTCGGCACCACGTGCTGATGCAGATGCGCGGCGATGCCGGCGCCGGCGATCACACCCTGGTTCATCCCGATGTTGAACCCGTGCGCCGACGACACCTCCCGGATCACCCGCATCGCGTGCTGGGTGAACTCCGCCACCTCGACGGTCTCCTCCGGCGTCAGGTCCGTGTAGTCCGCGACATGGCGGTACGGCACGGCCATCAGGTGACCCGGGTTGTACGGGTACAGGTTCAGCACCGCGTACACCGTCTTCCCTCGCGCGAGGATCAGCGCGTCCTCGTCACTCTTCTCGGGGAGATGACAGAACGGGCACCCCTCGTCGGGTCCCTTCGACCCCTGCACGTAGGCGAGCCGATGCGGGGTCCACAGACGCTGCAACGCGTCCGGGACCCCCACACCGTCCTGTCCGACGGTTTCAGGGCCATCGAGGCCCGTCACCGGAGTACCGCCTCCAAGCCCGCCACGGTCGGCGAAGCGTTCTCACGGCGCTCGACCCAGCCGGCGATCGCCTCGACCGCGTCGGCCACCGGGACGCTGTTGATCTGGCCGCCGTCGCGGAACCGGAACGACACCGCGCCAGCCTCGACGTCCTTCGCGCCCGCCAGGAGCATGAAGGGCACCTTCTGCGTGGTGTGGGTGCGGATCTTCTTCTGCATCCGGTCGCCACTCGCGTCGACGTCGACCCGGATCCCCTTGGCCCGCAACGCTTTCTCGACCCCGCGCAGATGCTCGACCTGGTCCTCGGTGATCGGGATGCCGACCACCTGTACCGGCGACAGCCACGCCGGGAACGCGCCCGCGTAGTGCTCGGTCAGCACGCCGAAGAACCGCTCGATCGAGCCGAACAGCGCGCGGTGGATCATCACCGGACGCTGACGGCTGCCGTCGGCCGCGGTGTACTCCAGTTCGAACTTCTCGGGCAGCATGAAGTCCAGCTGGATGGTCGACATCTGCCAGGTGCGGCCCAGCGCGTCCTTCGCCTGCACCGAGATCTTGGGCCCGTAGAACGCGGCGCCACCCGGATCCGGCACCAGTTCCAGCCCGGAGTCCACGGCGGCGGTGCGCAGCACTTCGGTCGCCTCGTCCCAGACCTCGTCCGAACCGATGTACTTCTCGTCGTTCCGAGTGGACAGTTCGAGGTAGAAGTCGTCGAGACCGTAGTCGCGCAACAGGTTCAGCACGAAGTCCAAAAGGGACTTCAGCTCACCGGGGACCTGCTCCAGGGTGCAGAAGATATGCGCGTCGTCCTGCGTCATGCCGCGCACGCGGGTCAGGCCGTGGATCACGCCGGACTTCTCGTAGCGGTACACCGAACCGAACTCGAACATCCGCAGCGGCAGTTCGCGGTAGGAACGCCCGCGCGAACGGAAGATCAGGTCGTGGAACGGGCAGTTCATCGGCTTGAGGTAGTAGTCCTGGCCGGGTTTGCGGACCGAACCGTCCTCGTTGTGCTCGGCGTCGAGGTGCATCGCCGGGTACATGCCGTCGCGGTACCAGTCGAGGTGACCGGAGGTCTCGAACAGCGCGCCCTTGGTGATATGCGGCGAGTAGACGAAGTCGTACCCGGCCTCGACGTGCCGCTGGCGCGAGTAGTTCTCCATCTCCTGCCGGATGATCCCGCCCTTGGGGTGGAACACCGGCAGCCCCGAGCCGATCTCGTCGGGGAAGGAGAACAGGTCCAGCTCGACCCCGAGCTTGCGGTGGTCGCGCCGCTCGGCCTCGGCCAGGCGCTCCAGGTAGACGTCCTGCGCCTCGGCGGATTCCCACGCGGTGCCGTAGATCCGCTGCAGCTGCGGGTTCTTGTCGTCACCGCGCCAGTACGCGGCGGCGACGCGGGTGAGCTTGAACGCCGGGATGAACTTGGTGGTCGGCACATGCGGGCCGCGGCAGAGGTCGCTCCACACGCGCTCCTTGGTGCGCGGGTCGAGGTTGTCGTAGATGGTCAGCTCGCCGCCGCCCACCTCCATCACCTCGGAAGTGTCCACTGTGGAGTCTTCGGACTTGATGTCGACGAGTTCCAGCTTGAACGGCTCGTCGGCCAGTTCCTTCTTGGCCTCGTCGACCGAGTCGAAGACGCGGCGGGAGAACTGCTGCGCGCCCTTCACGATCTGCTTCATGCGCTTCTCGAGCGCCTGCAGGTCTTCCGGGGTGAACGGGGTGTCGACGGCGAAGTCGTAGTAGAAGCCGTCCTTGACCGGCGGGCCGATGCCGAGCTTGGCCTGCGGGAACTGCTGCTGCACCGCCTGGGCGAGCACGTGGGCGGCCGAGTGGCGGATGACGCTGCGGCCGTCCTCGGTGTTCGCCGCGACGGCTTCGACCTCGGCCTCGGCCTCCGGGGCCCAGGACAGGTCACGGAGGTTCCCCTCGGCGTCGCGCACGACGACGATCGTGTCCGGCCCCTTGGTCGGCAGCCCGGCTTCGCGGACCGCGGTGCCCGCCGTAGTGCCCGCCGGTACCACCACGCGCGGGGCGGTTGCGGCTGCTACTGACGACGGCTGGGACACGATGGACTCCTAGGCAAAGTTGCGTTCTTCCGACAAGTTTGTTGCGATGTTAGTCGTCTCGCCCGGCGCGGCTCACGCGCATTACCCCTAACGCCACGAAGGCCTCCTTCCCATCGGAAGAAGGCCTTCGCGTATCGGGGAACGAGGTCAGACGGTCTCGACGACCTCGTCGAAGTCCAGCCGCGGCAGGCGGTCGAACCAGGGGTTCTCGCCCGGCTTGCCGACGTTGATCACGACGAGGGACTTCCACGGCTTGTCCGCGAAGAACTCCTTGTCGATGCCCTCGGCGTCGAAACCGGTCATCGGGCCGGCGGCCAGCCCGGCGGCGCGGACGCCGATGATGAAGTAACCGACCTGCAGCAGCGCGTTGAGCTTGGCGGTCTCGACGCGGCCCGCCTCGTCGGCGAACAGGTCCTTGGCGCCCGGGAAGTGCGGGAAGGTACGCGGCAGGTTCTCGTGGAACTCGGTGTCGGCGGCCAGCACGACGGTCACCGGCGCGGCCTCGGTCTTGGCGCGGTTGCCCTCGGACATCAGCGGGGACAGTCGCTTCTTGCCCTCTTCGGTGCGGATCACCAGCGCGCGCAGCGGCTGGTTGTTCATCGACGTCGGGGCCCATTTGACCAGCTCGTAGATCGCGCGGATCTGCTCGTCGGTCACCGTCTCGTCGCTGAAGTTGTTCGCGGTGCGGGCTTCGCGGAACAACAGGTCCTGAACGTCCCGCGGGAGGTTCAGGGCTTCGGTCAGCTCAACGCTGGTGGTCATGGGTGGATCTTCCTTCCGTACGCGTCCTGTACCCGTCCCAACCTAGTTGAGCGCTGAACTATTTCTCGCTCAACTATCTCTGCGTGTGGGTCCGGTCACAGGAACGCGTCAGTAGGCACCTCGTCCCTGCACCACGGCGCGGAAGGTCTTCCAGAGGATCACCAGATCGAGGGCGAGCGACCAGTCCTCGACGTAGCGCAGGTCGAGGCGGATGCTCTCGGCCCAGCTGAGGTCGCTGCGGCCACTGACCTGCCAGAGCCCGGTGAGCCCCGGCTTGACCAGGAGACGGCGCCGTGCGTCGGGAGCGTACTTCGCGGTCTCTTCGGGCAGCGGCGGGCGGGGGCCGACGAGCGACATCCGCCCGCTCACGACGTTGAGCAGCTGCGGCAGTTCGTCGAGGGAGTAGCGGCGAAGCAGCCCGCCGACCCGGGTCACCCGCGGGTCCTTGCGCATCTTGAACAACGGGCCGGCGCCTTCGTTGTCCGACTGGAGATCCTGCTTGAGCTTGTCGGCGTTCGTCACCATCGTGCGGAACTTCAGCATCGTGAAGGTGTGCCCGTCGCGCCCGACGCGACGCTGCCGGTAGATCACCGGGCCGTGGTCGTCGAGTTTGATCGCGACCGCGATCGCCAGCAGCAGCGGGGAAACGAGCGTGAGGAGCAGGGCGGAGCCGAACCGGTCGAGAGCCTCCTTGACCAGACGGCGGCCGCCGGTGAACATCGGCGCGGTCACCCGCAGCAGCGGCATGCCGAGCACGCCGGAGACGTTCAGCCGGGGTCCGGCGACCTCCATGAGCATCGGCGCGACCACCATCTCGGCCGAGGTCCCTTCGAGATCCCAGGCCAGCCGCTGAAGGCGCTTCGGGTTCCAGTGCTGATCGGCGGTCACGGCGACCACCCGGTAGCCGCCGCGGCGCACGTGGCCAGCGAGGTCGTCGAGCTTCCCGACGATCGGAACGCCTTCCACCTCACCGCTCCCCCGCTCCGCGCCCGCACCGGAATACGTGCAGACGGCTTCCACCCGCCAGCCGACATGGGGATCGGCCTTGGTGCGGGCGATCAGATCGGCGACCGTGTCCGGACTTCCGGCCGCGAGCACCGGCAGCAGGCATTCACCGAGCCGCCTGCGCCGGTGCAGCACCTGTCTCAGCGCATATCGCTGCAGGAACATGAAGACCGAGATCATCGGGACGACGATGAAGACCCACGGTTGCACGGCGAGCGCGCCGAAGAGCAGGCCGCCCAACGCGACGAGGACGGCCGTGGTCACCAGGCCACGCCCCAGCGTCCGGTATTCCTCCGCACCCTCGCCCAGTACACGCGGGCTCCAGGCACGGCAGGCCGACAACCCGAACAGGAAGGCCGCGGCGGTACCGAGCGCGTGCATGTCGTGCGGATCGGATCGATCGATCAAGAAGGCGCTCATCACGATGAGCACGAACGCGGTGAAAACGTCACTACCGATGACCCAGGCGCGGTAGCGCGATTCCCACGCCGCGTACGGGGGCCGCGCCGACGTGGTGTCGACCGCGGCGGCATCGCCCGCACCCCTTTGCGGAGGAAGCGGAATCGACTGGAGGTCGATGTGCTGCGGCGTCCCGTTGACGGTGGACGACGGCCGCACCGACTCTTCCATCAGACCTCCCGGAGTGGGGATTCCCGAACGCCGGATCAACACGCTGAGTAAATGAGAGCGATCTCGAAGAGTGATCGATTCTCAAGGTCCCTCAGCGGCCGATGGGGCGACACACGCCAAGGTATCGGCCACTCTCCGGCCATCGTTACAAGGATTTCCAGCCACACCCTGGGCGGGCATCCGGCAAATGAATGCCGTGTTGATAACAAGATGATGACGATGCGTAATAGGCCGTATCCTCCGAACAACTACTCAAAGTAGTCACGAATTCCCATGACTCCCGGCCACTTGGAGCACCACTTCCCCGATCGGCCGAACAGCCCGGAAAACTCCACAATGGACGGTGCGCGAAAGTCGATCTCCGGCCGGTCCACTGTGGATTCCACGCCTCGGGAGGACCGCGGCCCGCCGGGCGCGCCCACCTACCTTGTCAATCGGTCACCGGGGTGGCGTTTCGTCACATCACGTCAACGTCACGACGGCCTCGCGGCCGGAGCCGGACGGGTGAGCCGCCCGCCCATGCCCCACATCACTTTCTTCGTGGTCTGGACCTTTGCGGGGACGTTTCGTGCCGAGGATCACAAAGAAGTCTCGTTGATCGGATCATGTGACATTTTCGCGTCGCGACATGAAGGCTCCGGCGAATGTCCACACCGGCCGGAAGGGCGGGCTTCGGAGATCTTCGAAGCGGCGGCACCCGCGCCACGGATGGATCCGCCCGCGTCGGCCGGGCCGCCCCCGACGGCAGAAGTACCGCCCCCACACAACCCGCGTCCGACCTGGGGATCGAATGCCGCCGGACGGCTCACCGCCGACAGTGGCCGAGAATGAATCAAGGCCCCGGACCAACGGTCCAGGGCCTTCATCCGGTGGGCGATACTGGGATCGAACCAGTGACCTCTTCGGTGTGAACGAAGCGCTCTCCCGCTGAGCTAATCGCCCGCTCGCGGTGTCCGGGAGACTCT
Organism: Amycolatopsis sp. NPDC058340; assembly: GCF_042723975.1. NCBI lineage: Bacteria > Bacillati > Actinomycetota > Actinomycetes > Pseudonocardiales > Pseudonocardiaceae > Amycolatopsis > Amycolatopsis sp. NPDC058340. The sequence goes on from NZ_JBHXIB010000011.1 coordinate 94,943, forward strand.
ACCCCACGACTTTAGGGGGCCTGCAAACGGGTGGTTCCCTCCGACCACACTCCGCTCACCAGCCAATACGGAGCGAACAACCACGAGCTAGCCGGGGCTGTCACGGCCGGGGGCCGCCCGCGACGCGTTTCGACATTCGTGCGACGGTGCTATCGCGTGACGACTAAACCGCGCAGTATGTACGTGTGGACTGCCTGCAGGGCGCATGTAGGGCTGCGCGTCGCGCGGGTGATGATGGGGTGACGGAGCACGGACCCGGGGTCCGATGACCCCGTCCGGGTGATCTGCGGCAAAACCGCGTTCCGATCAGCCGGCCGACACGTCACATCATCGCCACTCGGTTCGACCGGGCCGGGAAGGAGACGAAGGGTAGGACGATGCGCAACGATCACGTGACGCTCCGCTCGACGGCGGTGTTCGACCTCCTGGCACCGCGGACCCCCGCGGTCCCGGTCAAGGTGGAACTGCGATACGACACTCGCGACCCGTACGCGGTCGTGGCCGCCTTCCGCACCGGCCGCGCCGGCTGGGTCGAGTGGGTCTACGCGCGCGACCTCCTCGCCGACGGCCTCCTGGCCGACGCGGGTGACGGCGACGTACGCATCCGCCCCTCCGTCGAAGACCCCGAGTCCGTCCTCATCGAACTGAACTCGCCGTCCGGGCACGCCATGTTCGAGGCGTCCGCTCAGGAGCTGGCCGACTTCCTCGACCGGACCTACGACGTCGTGCTGCCGGGCAACGAGCACCTGTGGGTCGACGTCGACGACGCCCTGACACACCTCATTCCCAACGATCTTGCCTGATGACGGCCTTGCGAACAGCAAGTGGCACCCCGGTTGCAGAGCCGTTTTCGGGATCGGATAGTGTTCACACACACCACGGCGACGGGGTGAGAGACAGAACCGCGAGGTCCTGAACTCCCATCCAGACCGAGGATGTGCGGATGTAGCGCAGCTGGTAGCGCATCACCTTGCCAAGGTGAGGGTCGCGGGTTCGAATCCCGTCATCCGCTCGGAAGGCCCTCTCGGGCCTGACACGGTGGAGTGGCCGAGAGGCGAGGCAACGGCCTGCAAAGCCGTGTACACGGGTTCGAATCCCGTCTCCACCTCGCGCGATTAGCTCAGCGGGAGAGCGCTTCCCTGACACGGAAGAGGTCACTGGTTCAATCCCAGTATCGCGCACCATCTGTTTTCGCAGGTCAGAAGCCCTGCTCCTCCTCGGAGGGGCGGGGCTTCAGTCGTAAAAAGGCGATGAAAAGGCGATGGCCTTCGGGGCCGTCTCCAACTGCCCATCACGGAACGTGGCGTGCAGGTGCGGGAACCACTCCCCTAGCTTCGTCCGCTCACTCGGGGTGAGCGCGACCAGCGACCCGATCCACCGGGTCTCGAGCGTTTGGAGAATCTGGCGGCGCATCAGCGGGGTCACATGGTCGTAGACCCTCGCGATGCCTTTCATCTTTTGACCCAATCGTGCTCTGCGGGCGACCTCGGGGATACCGTCCTCGGCGAGCCAGGTGCTGTGACTGTGCCGGCCCTCGTGGAAGGTGAACGTCGGCAGGATCGGCTGCACCACTTCCGCCGACCGCGTGTGTTCAGCGTCACTGCCGTCCCAGACCGGGCGCCAGTAGCGGTTGCGGAAGTTCGACCGCCGCAACGGCGCGCCCTCAGCGCTGCAGAGCACGAACGGGAAGCTGTGGCTGTCGATCAGCTCCTCGTAGAAGACCGCGATGCTCGGCGGCAACTCCACGCTCCGAGTACCCGCCGGAGTCTTGGTCCGGCCCTTCTTCGTTCGGCCGCCCTGTCGTCTCGGCGTCACCGGGCGATTCGGCCGCGGCCCGAGATCAGCCAACCGCGAGGTGTCGATCCGGCGGCCGCCTTTGAACAGACGTCCACCGATCTCCTTCAACGGCTCACGGATCTGGATCGCGCGTGCTTCGTTGTCATACTCGTGCCGCTGCTGACCCACCAGCTCGCCCCAGCGGGACCCGGTGTAGAAGTCAAGCAGCCCGAGCACGAACCCGGCGAGCCCGAGCCCGCTCTCGTACAGCCGCATCGACGCTCGCAGTGCCTGCACCGGTGTCGCGACGAGGTTCTCGACCTCGAACTCACCCGAGGTCACTCGGATGCCGGCGCACGGGTTCGCCGGTATCTTCCTGGCCTTGACCGCGGCGCCGAGGATCGTGGAGAACAACGAGAAGATCGACGCCACCGACGAGTCGGCGTAGTCCTCGTGCAACTCCGAGAGCCACTTCTCGATCTCGACGTAGCTGTTGAAGATCCCCGCCAGCGGCCAGGACGACCACTGCGGCAGCAGATGGTTGTCCAGAAAGGACCGGTACTTCGCCAGCGTCGTCGGCTCTAGCCGCGGACCGACCGCGTCCATGAACTCCTCGGCGAACACACTGAACAACATCTCCGCTTCCCGAGGGTCCAGCCACAGGTTGCGTCGGATCAACGCCTCCTGCTCAACGCCCCACGCCTCGGCAGCCTTCTCTGAGTTGAACCCGGCGCGGCTCCCCCACGTCCCGTCAGGACGTTTGAACCGAGCACGCCACCCTGGCGTTCTACCGCCAGTCGGTTGCGCATAGGCCATATCGAACACACTCTCTTCCTACGGAGAACTCCCGGAACGCCCCGGGACTGGACCGGCCGACGCTCACGCCGCACGCATGCCACCGCGATACGGACGCACCGAACTCTTCGTCAACTGCACGATCTCGGCGACGTCCTCCCGGCTGAACCGGTAGTGCTTGCCGAACCGGCGATGCGGGAACGCCCCGGCCGCGGCCCGGTCCTTCAACGACCTCGGCGACAAGCCGAGCAACGCACCAACCTCCTCGGCCGTAAGCAGGGCATCGGGATCACGCGGCGCGTGCGCCGCCAACGCGCGGATCGCGTTGGCGAGGTCCCGGATCGACGCCGCTAACGCAGCACCGTCATCGACAGGCTCCGGGGCGGAAGCGCTCATCCGCAGAGACTCGTCCGTCACAACAGTTCACCTCCTCCAGTGATGCGGACAGCACGTATCGCCCTGCACGGCTGCGTCACCGGACAGTTCCGGCGCCCGCAGACGTGAGGGCTCGTGACAACGGATCAGCTGATCAGGCGCGGTAGCGTCGGCCGATCGCCAGCTGTACCAGCTGAAACAGCTGGCGCACAAGGCAAACCTGAGCCGAGCTGGAGACCTACCCGATCGCGTGAACTACCGCACCGCCCGGATCTCCCACCGCGTTCGCCGGACCCCGTCGACACCACGGGACTCGCGCGGTCGGGACACTGTGGACCAACCCGCCCGCGGCCGCAGGTCCGCGACCGGACGAAACCCCGCCGCACGCAGACTCGCGCCGCTCTCCCCGTCCTGTGTGTAGGTGATCAGGCGCTGGAACCCGAGGGTCCGAGCGACACGCCACGAAACTCCGTACAGCTTGGAGTTGGCGTTGCGAGTCCCGGTCGTGCAGGTGCGTGTCACCTCAACGCTTACCCCGTCATCGAGATGACGGGCGACCGGGCGCCCGACGATCGCCACGCCGACGAGTTCGGTCTCGTGCGCGACGCCCACCGCGAACTTCATCCCGCGTGGTGGTCGATGGTGCCGGTGATGTGCGGCGATGAACTCGCACGCCTGCCGGAAGGTGACGGGAACAATGGTCAAGCTCAACGTCGTCACCTCCCTCCCGGCGGGCCGGCATTCGACGGATCACAGGCGGCCCACAGTGGAGAGTCGGCCGGGTCTGAGTCCGGACTCGAATTGTTCGGATCGGCCGACGGTGTAGTCGGTGGACAGTCTCTGCGTCCGAGTCCGGACTCGGACCGCAATGCCACGACCGCCACTCGGCGGGCAAGCGGTGGCTTCGCCTCGAGTCGGCCAGCGCTAGCCGCTCGCTCGTTCACGCCGCCGCCTTGCCGACGCCGACGAGCGCACTGCTGTCGGCATCCCGATCCGGCGTGACCCGACGGGAGCGCGGCGACAACGTGGACGGCGGCGAGACCGGCTTGGCCAGGACCGAATCAACGCCGTGCGGATCGGCCCTGAACACGAGAACCGTCTCGTGCGCCGACAGAGCGATCGGATGCTCAAGTGCGCGCTCCGCTCGGACGGCAGTGCGCCGTGGCGCGAGAGTCGTATGTGTATAGGTACGGCCACGTTTGACAGTGGCGGTAAGAGCAAGACAGCGCGCGACCGGCGCCAACCCGACCCCACTGGCGATCCCGACGATCAAGCTCGGAACGTCGAGCAAGTCATGCCGAACGGGGTGCCGCTGCGGCGCACAGGTGACGACCACGTAGCCGCCGGGACGCACCAGCGACCGGTACTGCGAAAGAAGACTCCGTAGCCGATCCACCGCCTCATCGACGTCGCCGTTCGCACCGGCCGGGTGCAACGTGGTCAGGAGGAGCTCGACGCGTCCGGTCAGTCCTGCCGTTGCTACTTCCGCACCACGGTCGAGCAGCCGTTCCGGAAGGCGCTCGTACAGATCAACGAGGATTGCAATCTTCGCTGCGCACACTGTTTCGTGTCGGCGACGCGCGTCGGCACGCAGATGCCACTGGGCGAGGTGATCGAGAAGGTGATTCCGCGCCTAGCTGAAGCCCGGGTCAAACGGGTCACCCTGACCGGTGGGGAGCCGACGATCCACCCTGACTTCCTGGCGATCGTGCGTGCGTTCCGCACGGCCGGGATGGATGTCGGGATATGCACCAACGCCACCACTCTGGACGCGGTCCAGATCGCGACGCTCGCCGAGCTGGCCGTGCATTGCAACGTTTCCCTCGACGGGTTCGCCGCCGATTCCCACGGTAAGTTCCGGGGCGATCGCGGCAGCTTCGCTACCACCGTGGACACTGTCGAAAGGCTCGGCAAGGCCGGGATCCTGCAGGGACTCTTGTGCACGCCGAACACGTTGGCAGAGAACGATGAATATGCGAGGCTGTGCGCGTTCGCGCGCGCGAACGGTGCGCGCTACGTACTGTTGAACCCGTTGGGCAGTATGGGCCGCGGGGTCAAGTCTCGGGCAAAGCTGGCGAAGACGAGTTTGCACATGCGGGAGATCTTCGAGCTGACCGCGCCCTTCGATGGTCCGGAGCTGGACGTCGCGCACATCCGCTTCCCGAACGTCGAGCGCCGCCCGCTGGCCGGTTGTGAGGCCGGCACGATCATCTACGTGTTCACCCCCGGCGAAGTCACCGTGTGCCCGTACCTGGTGTTCGCCGCCCGGACCCCTCAATCCCGACACACCGATACAGAGTTCATCGTCGCCAACATCTTCACCGACCCTGACATCGCCACCCGCCTGGACGACTACCGCTTCCGCGACCGCTATCAGGTCGGCGCCAATCCCACCTGTACAGCGTGCGCAGTGAACTCCTCCTGCGGCAAAGGGTGCCCCGCTGCGGTCGTTGCCGGCGGTGGCCGGATCGGCGACGTGGACAACGAGCAATGTCCAGTCGTCGACGGAGCACACGGCGAGGGACGGCGGCTGCTTCCGCTGATGCCGGCATGACCTGCCGGTTCGCTGATCCTCAACGCCTGCCCGGCACGCTGATCACCCTCGATGGCCCCGGCGGCGTGGGCAAATCCACGACCGCGGACTTGGTCGGCGAGACGCTGGCCGCGGCCGGGTTGCCCGTTCACGCAACGGCACAACCCTCACGTGCGCCGCTGGGCGAACTGGCCCGGCACGGCACCGACGCCTACCGGGACATGACCTTGGCGTGCCTCTGCGCCGCCGACCGGCATCACCAGCTCGACGCCGAGATCCTGCCGGCGCTCGATGACGGGCAGGTCGTGGTGTGCGATCGCTACGTCGCCTCGTCTCTCGTCCTACAAGGCCTCGACGGTCTGCCTGCCGAGGTGGTGTGGCAGCTCAACCACGGCGTCTACCAACCCGACCTGTCGATCATCCTCACCGGTGATCCACAGGTCATCGACTCTCGCCTCCGGGCCCGTGGCGGACACAGCCGCTTCGAACGCGCCGCGGACAACAGCGCCCACGAGACCGACCTGTACATCCACGCCGTCGCCAGCCTGCAGGACAGAGGCTGGCCGGTGACCACGGTGGACGCCACCAACGGGTCACCCGGGACAATCGCCTCTACTGTCGTGTCCCTCATCCAGCAGGTTCTGAGCGAGAAGAGCCCGGCATGCCTCTGAGTCTGATCACCGTCAACGTCGGTGCCCCGTCTCTCGACCGCGCGCGGCGCCAGCTCCGCTGGCTCGCCGAGCGCTCCGAAGACGTGCTGGTCCTGACCGAAACCAAAGCCACCGCAGGCAGCCAGTTCCTCGCCGAAGCATTCACCGCAGCCGGGTACGCCGTGACCTTTCCCGAGCACGCCCCTGGCGAACTCGGCGTCATGATCATCAGCAAGCTCGCCGTCACACCCGACCCGCTCAGCACCGCCATGGACTACTTGCCGGCCCGTGCCGCCGGGGTCGTCGTTGACACCACTGACGGACCGCTCCGCGTCGCCGGCGCCTACGTGCCGTCCCGCGACTCCAGTGCGGACAAGACCGAACGCAAGATGACCTGGTTACAACGCTTCCAAGACGCCCTCGACCACACGGCGAACGACACTCCGCTGCTGCTGCTCGGCGACCTCAACGTCCTCGAGCCCACCCACACACCAGCCCACCGCGGCCAGTTCGCCCCCTTCGAGTACGCCTTCTACACCGGCCTGACCGACCGGCACCACCTCGTCGACCTCTTCCGGCACCTGCACCCCGACCAGGTCGAACACAGCTGGGCCCGCCGACCGGAACTGGGCTACCGCTACGACCACGCCCACGGCTCCTTCACGCTGGCCGAACGGCTCACGGTCTGCGACTACGTCCACGAAACCCGGAAGATCGGCCGGGGCGGCACCCGGCTGACCGACCACTCCGGACTCGCCGTGCAACTGACGCTGGACCCGACCAGCACGCTGCTAACGTCGGACCCCGCCGCGGCGTCCACATCAGCTGAGCCGGAGCCCACGCTGTTCTGATACAGGCTCCGCTCTCGTCGGCCGCCGGGACCCATTGCCGCCCGCCGACCACGAGGGACCACCACAGGATGACCAGCACCACCACGCCCCGAATCGGCGCCCGCGTCCTCCTGCTCGACCCTGCCGACCGCGTGCTGCTCATCCACGCCCTCGACCCCACCGACCCCGGCCACCACTGGTGGGAACTACCCGGCGGCGGACTCGACGACGGCGAAACCCTCCACGACGCGGCCCGCCGCGAGGTCGCCGAAGAGACCGGCCTCACCCTCACCGCGATCGGTCGCAAATTGTGGACCCGCGAATCCCGCTTCCGTTACAAGAACCGCGACCACCACCGCATCGACCACGTCTTCCTCGCCCGTACCACGACCACCACACCCGAGGTCGCGCTTAAACCCACCGAGAACGAGAAAGCCGGGTTGATCGAGCGACGCTGGTGGACAGTGGACGACCTTGAGGACTGCAACGACAAACTCCTCCCCGCCGAGATGCCCGACCTGCTGAAGGCCGTGCTCACCGGACAGTTCAACGACACGCCCCTCGTGATCGCTGGCTGACCAGACGCTTCACCACCAAGCTCGCGGTCAGCAAGATCGGGAGACCCGCGAGATCAGCCGCGACCACCGAGTTGATTCGTCCAGTGTGACCGGTCAGCTCGGCCAGGAGCGAATGCGACTCCAGGTCCCATACCTGCAGATCGGCGCCGGCCGCGGTAGCGACGACCGCCCGCCACGTCTCGCCCTAGCCACGATCCTCGACTCGTCGAAGACCACTCTCGGAGGCTGGTGCCGGGACCACTTGACCCTTTCCCGACGCTGCGCCAGATTCCAGATCCTGGCCGTCCCTTCCACCATGCCCGCGGTGACCCTTCACATCGTCGTCATCCGCGATGGGTCGCAAGATGTTGTGCGATCGCTTGACGGTACGGACGTACTGCGGAAGCAAAGATGACTCGCCGGCTCCTTGAGTAGCTGAACCGATCAGCTCGGTGTGGCCTCTTGCCAGGTGCAGAGAGGTCGCTGAGACCCCACATTCTGATTCTGTGTTGGGATTGACCAGCTTTCTGTCGCGCACTTGCCGCTTCGGGCACGCCGATGATCATCGGTATGGCGACCTCGACAACGGAGCGGTATGAGGTGTGCGTCTCGGCAAGCCGCCGCCGGCGACGGGATATCCCCACCGGCCAGCCGTACAAGTACACCGAGCCGCAGGTCGAGCGGCGGGAGCCTGGTGGGAGCCGGCTTCGCCATCCTGTTCACTTGCGTGTGGAGCGGGTTCATCGTCGGCACCAGGACCGTAGCGCCGGGCACGCTCGGCTTCTGGCGCTTCCTCGTCGCCACCGCCGTGCCGGGCGCCAACGGTTCCTTCAGCGGGCAACCGCATGATCACTCCTCGACACCTACCGGCCGTTCTCTTCGGCGACTCGGCTCCTGTTCCAGCTTCGCCTCGCGGGCGCGCGAATCGCGGAGACAGGACAGAAAGGCACTATTGGAGCGCCGTCCGTCTCACGGGCGGCACTCTCCCTCCTTTGTGGACTATCGATCCAAAGCGGGGGCGCCTCCTTCCGGAGAACGGGCGACGATCACCGGGCAGGGCGCGTAGGACAGCACGTGCTGGCTGGTGGAACCGAGCAGCATTCCGGCCACTCCGCCCCGGCCCCGGCTGCCGACGACGAGCAGCTGCGCGCGGTCTGCGTGGCGGAGCAGTTCCTCGGCGGGACGGCCGCGGACGATCGCCCGCTCCACGGTGACGTCGGGGTATTTCTCCTGCCAGCCGGCGAGTCGTTCGGCCACTACCTCGCTCTCCCGTTCCTCGATGTCGCGTGTGTCGAGCGTCCATCGTGCTTCCTCGAACAGGGCGGAAAGGAAGGCATTGTCCCAGGTGTGGACGGCGATGAGCGGTGCCCGCCGCCACGATGCCTCCTCGAAGGCCAGCGCCAGCGCGGCTTCGCTGGTCCGGGTGCCGTCGATGCCGACGACGACCGCGCCCTCCGTGGGCGGGTCTTCCTCGCTGGCATGGGGGCGCACCACCGCGACCGGGCACTTCGCATGTGCCGCGAGCCCGATCGACACCGAGCCGACCAGCATCCGCCCGAGCGGACGGATCTCTTCCGGGCCCAGCACCAGCAGACCGGCGTCCTCCGACATCGCCAGCAACGCCTGCGCCGGCTTCTCGTAACGCAGAATCAGCTCGGCGTCCACGGAGGGTTCGGCCTCCCTGACGGACTCCCGGGCCTTCCGGAGCAGACGCAGTCCCCGCATCCGCGCCATGTCCGCGAGCTCGTCATGCGTCGGCAACGGCTTCGGATACTCCAATGAGTCCTTGTCGAACGCATGGACAAGCCGTAGCCCGACACGGCGACGCCGGGCCTCCGCGGCGGCCCAGCGCACGGCCGTCAACGAGGACGCCATTCCGTCGACCCCCGCAATTACGGCATTGTCAGGGAATCCGCTCATGAGTCTTCTCCTTGATGTACAGCTGGTTGAGGCGGCGCCCGTTCAGAAGCCGGTGCCGAGAAGTTCGTCGATCGAGCGTCGCGGGGAGTGCGGGACGTCGCCCGAGGGGAAGCCGAAGCGCATGAGTGCTTGCAGGAAGCCGGAAAGCTCCAAATCCTCGGACAGGCCGGCTCGTACTTCGGGCAGATGCAGTGGCTGTGTCAGAACCGACCCGACGAGTCCTTCGTGGACCGCGTCGAGCCAGGTCAGCTGCAACGCGCGTCCGGCACGAAGATGATCGTGCCGGGTATCACCTGGCGTGACGAACGCCAGCAGCGTCTCCTCGGTGAGCCTCCGCTTGAGGACCTCACGATCAGGCAGAGCCGTCGACTCACGGACCAAACCCGCCCACGGCAGTGACCCAGCCGGACGAGCGCTCGATGCCAGGCCTGTCCCGTGCAGGTGCCCTTCGTCGCGAAGCGTCCACAGGGACAGCTCCCGCTGATAGGCCCGGTCATGCTGATGGGTCTCGGCGGCGAATACGAGCAGGTCCGCGACCCTGCCGAGCTCGATCTCGTCGAGGACCGGCCTGGCTTCGATGCCGTTCAAGGACGCGGCGTCGCGGAGGCCCACGATCTGGTGCCTGGTCAGCGACCTTCCCGAGAAACGACGGCGATAGCTGTGCCGTCGTTTGATCGCGGAATACCGGTTCAGCTCCGAGACCGAGGGCGCCAGCGGACCGTCCGGTTCGACGGCGGCCACCACCTCGGGCCTGCCCGGGTCGGGGAACTCCGCGGTGTGAGCCCGGTGGCCGAGCACACGGATGGCGAGTTCGAGATTGGCCAGCGCGGCACCACACGACAGGAGGCGATCACGACCTTGCGGATCGTGCTCGGGAAGCTCCAGTTCCCGCCGCTCGACAAGGACGAGCAAACCGTCCTCGAAGTTCAGCCGCCAGGGCTGAATGTTGTGCACCGACGGCGCCCGCAGCACCGCCTCCGCCAATACCTCCAGCTCCGCGGGCGACCAGCGCTCCGTCGGCCTTCGTCCGGGCATTTCAGTCCTCTCGTACCCCTATCGCGTACCTCTACGATGCGTCGCCGCGCCGGGCAGGCAGCAGATTCGGAGGACTCGGATCACCAGGACCAAGTACCCCACGACGGTGTGACGGCTGCGCCGGACGGAACGGACGAGTACGGTCGAATTCACGACCGAGTGCGACGCAGGGAGGTCACGAGGCATGACGACCAAGGTGTTCCTGGTCGACGACCACGAGATCGTCCGGCGGGGACTCGCCGATCTCCTCGGCAACGAACCGGACATCACGGTCGCCGGTGAAGCGGCCTCAGTGTCCGAAGCCCTCGCTCGAATCCCGAGGAGCGACACGGACATCGCCGTACTCGACGTCCGGCTTCCCGACGGCAACGGCATCGAACTATGCCGGGAACTGCTCTCGACCCAGCCGGACCTGCGCTGCCTGATGCTCACCTCCTATGCCGACGACGAAGCGCTGTTCACCGCGATCATGGCCGGAGCATCCGGCTTCGTCCTCAAACAAGTACTCGGCAACGACCTCATCTCCGCCATCCGCACCATCGCCTCCGGCGGCTCACTGCTCGACAGCCGCACCACCGCCGCACTGATGAACCGCATCCGCCGCGAACGAAATCGGAACGACCCCACCACCGGCATGTCCGGCCAAGAACGCGCGGTCTTCGAACTGATCGGCGAAGGCCTCACCAACCGCGAAATCGGCGAACGCCTGTTCCTCGCCGAAAAAACCGTGAAGAACTACGTCTCCCGCATCCTCGCCAAACTCGGCCTCCAACGCCGCACCCAAGCCGCGGTCCTGGCCACCGAACTCAAAAAGGACTCCGGTTCGACACTGTTCGGCGACCGATAAGCCCCGTGGGCGATCACCCTGCCAGGCGCAGCGGTGGCACTCCGGCGGACCACAGGTCGCGCCGATATCGCAGGAGCCGCGCCTTCAAGTCGCTGAGGTCGGTCCGCCGATCCGGTGGAACGGGCGCCGCGAGCGACCCGCCGGCGGACTCGATCGCGGCCACGAACCGGGCGACGTCGGCGGGTGGCGGCACGAGATCACCGCCGAGGTAGGCGAGTACCAGCAGGTCTTCACCCGAGTGGGTCTCCATGGCGAAAGCCCAGCCATGGCGCTCGTCCCACAGCAGGGCCGTGTCCCGGTCGGGACGGCCAGGCAGCCGCGCGTCCAGCGCGACATACGCCGACGCGGGGTGATCGAGGTCCACGGCGCAGGACTCCGTCCCCACCCCGACCGTGGCACTGACCTCGGTCAGGTAACCGGCCAGCCCGCACCGCAGGTCGTGGTCGGCTTCGATTCCGGTAAGCAGCGAAATCACCTTCCGTCGGATCGGGACGTCGACCGGTCGCTTCGATCCGGCCTTTCGGCCCAGACCGTACGAGTTCCCGGCGGTCATGGGATGGCGTCACACGGCCCCCGGCCAAAGGACTTTCGTCCCCATCCCGAAATCCCGGGCGCCGAAGCGGTTCCTCGGGACCCGTGGCCGTAGCGAACGGGACCAAGGACCCTCTCCCCCGCCGCCCCGCGGACCGGATGCTGCCTTGGTCAACATCGTCCGCGCGAGCAGGAGAACCGGATGAACGCCCTGGACCTCGCCCGATGGCAGTTCGGGATCACCACCGTGTACCACTTCATCTTCGTCCCGTTGACCATCGGACTGTCCTTCCTGGTCGCCGGGATGCAGACGGTCTGGGTCCGCACCGGGGACGACCGCTACCGCCGGATGACGAAGTTCTGGGGAAAGCTCTTCCTCATCAACTTCGCCATGGGCGTGGCGACCGGCATCGTGCAGGAATTCCAGTTCGGCATGAACTGGTCGGACTACAGCACGTTCGTGGGGGACATCTTCGGCGCGCCGCTGGCCATCGAGGGGCTGCTGGCGTTCTTCATGGAGTCGACGTTCCTCGGCCTCTGGATCTTCGGCTGGGACAAACTGCCCAAGAAGCTCCACCTGGCCACGATCTGGATCGCCTCGATCGGCACCGTGCTCTCGGCGTACTTCATCCTGGCCGCGAACTCCTGGATGCAGCACCCGGTCGGCTATGAGGTCAACCCCGTCACCGGCCGCGCGGAACTGAAGGACTTCGGCGCCGTGCTCACCAATTCCACCGCCGTCGGCGCGTTCGCGCACACCATCACCGCGTGCTTCCTCACCGCGGGTATGTTCGTCGTCGGGATCAGCGCCTGGCAGCTCAAGCGACGGCGCGACACCGACGTCTACCGGCCGTCGATGAGGATCGCGCTGATCACGGTGCTGATCGCCGGTTTCGGTGTCGTCCTCACCGGTGACCTGCAGGCCCGGCTGATGACCGAGCAGCAGCCGATGAAGATGGCCGCCGCGGAAGCGCTCTACGACACGGTGGCGCCCGCGTCGTTCTCGTTGTTCACCATCGGTTCTCTCGACGGCTCCGAAGAGAAGTTCAGCATCCGTGTGCCCGGCCTGCTCTCCTTCATGGCCACGGGGAGCTTCGACGGCCGTGTCGAAGGGATCAACGATCTTCAGGCTGCCGGGCAACAGCAGTACGGACCCGGTGAGTACCGGCCGGACATCCCGGTCAGCTATTGGACATTCCGCCTGATGATCGGCTTCGGCTTCCTCTGCATGCTCCTCTCGGTCGTCGGCCTCTGGCTCTTCCGCCGCGGCCGGACACCGCGAGCCCGCTGGTTCTTCCCCGCCGCGACGGCCGCGATCGCCCTGCCCTTCCTGGCCAACAGCGTCGGCTGGATCTTCACCGAAATGGGCAGGCAGCCGTGGTCGGTGTTCGGGGTGCTCAAAACCGCCGACTCGGTGTCCCCGACGGTGTCCGCCGGCAGCGTGCTGACCTCGCTGATCGTCTTCACCGTGCTTTACGGCCTGCTCGCGATCGTCGACGGCTATCTGATGGTGCGCTACGCCAAGGCGGGACCGCCCCCGCCCACCGCGCCGGACGTCGATGCCACCGATCCCGACGAGCCGCGCCCCGCGGCCTTCGCCTACTGAAGCCGCCGCCCCGAAACTGGAGACCTGTCATGGCCCTCACCGACATCTGGTTCCTGCTCATCGCTCTCCTCTGGACCGGCTACTTCGTGCTCGAAGGCTTCGATTTCGGCGTCGGCACCCTGCTGCGCGTCCTCGGCCGCGACGACACCGAACGCCGCGTGCTGATCAACACGATCGGCCCGGTCTGGGACGGCAACGAAGTCTGGCTGCTCGTCGCGGGCGGCGCCACCTTCGCCGCCTTCCCGCTCTGGTACGCGAGTTTGTTCTCCGGCTTCTACCTGGCGCTCTTGCTGGTGCTCGTCGCACTGATCCTGCGCGTGGTGGCGTTCGAGTTCCGCGGCAAGATCGACAGCACGCGCTGGCGGAACACCTGGGACTGGATCATCGTCGTCGCTTCGACGGCTCCGGCCCTGCTGTGGGGTGTCGCCTTCGGCAACATCGTGCACGGTGTCCCGCTCGACGCGCAGCACCACTTCACCGGTACGTTCTTCACTCTTCTCAATCCGTACGCGCTGCTCGGCGGATTGGCCACGCTGAGCCTGTTCACCTTCCACGGCGCGGTCTTCCTCACGCTCAAGACGACGGACGCGCTTCGGGACCGGGCCCGTAATCTCGCCAGGTCACTCGGTGCCGCGGCGATCGTGTTCGGCGGCGGATTCCTCGGCTTCACCGCGCTGGAGCACGGTGGCTGGTCGTGGCTCTCGTCCGCCGTCGCGGCCGTCCTGCTGGTCGCGAGCGTCCTGTTCGCCACCGCCGAACGGGACGGGGCCGCGTTCGCGGGCACCACGGGCGCGATCATCGCCGTCACCTTCACGCTGTTCTGGTCGCTCTATCCGAACGTGCTGCCGTCGACCACGGACGCGGCGTTCAGCCTGACCACGACCAATGCCGCGTCCACGCCGTACACGCTCGAGATCATGACCTGGGTCGCCGCCGTGTTCACCCCGATCGTGCTCGCCTACCAGGCGTGGACGTACTGGGTGTTCCGCAAGCGGATCAGCCGGTCCTCGATCCCGGCGGGTGGCGGCCTTCCCGTGGCACGCCGATGAAGCCGCTCGACCCGCGGCTGCTTCGCCACGCGAGCGCGGTCCGGCCGTTCGTCGTCGCTTGCGCCGTCCTGGGTGTGCTCACCGCGATGCTGGTGATCGCCCAGGCGGAGCTGCTGGCGAAGACGATCACGTCGGCTTTCCTCGACGGCTTGTCGCCTCGTGACCTGCTGATCCCGCTCGGGTTGCTGCTGCTGGTCGTGCTCGTCAGAGCCGGGATCGCCTGGCTCGCCGAGACGGCGGCACACCGTGCCGCCGCCCGGGCGCTCTCCCAGTTGAGGGAGACCGTGATCGCGGCCGCGCTGCGGATCGGTCCCCGGCGGGCGGAGCGGTCACCCGCGGAGATCGCCGCGCTGGCCACTCACGGCGTCGACCGGCTGGAGGGGTACTTCTCGCGATATCTGCCGCAGTTGCTGGTCGCGGCGGTGGTACCGCTGGTGATCGGCGTGCGGATACTGGCGGCAGACTGGGTGGCCGCGGTGATCGTCGGCGTCACCGTACCGCTGATCCCGGTGTTCATGATCCTCATCGGTCTCTACACCCAGCGCGACGTCCGCAAGCAGTGGAAGGCGCTTTCGGTGCTGGGCAACCACTTCCTCGACCTCGTCGCCGGGCTGGCCGAGCTGACCGCGTTCGGCCGCGCCCGTGCGCAGATCCGCTCGCTGCGGGAGATCACCGAGCGCTACCGCACCCGGACGCTGCGGACCCTGCGCGTCGCGTTTCTTTCCGCGCTCGCGCTCGAATTGCTGGCGACGCTGTCGGTCGCGGTCGTCGCCGTGTCGATCGGCCTCCGCCTGCTCGGCGGTGAACTGGACCTGCGGACGGCGCTGGTCGTCCTCATCCTCGCGCCCGAGGTGTACCTGCCGCTCCGGGCGGTCGGCGCCAGATTCCACGACAGCGCCGAGGGCCTCGCCGCGGCGGAAGAGATCCTCGCGCTCGCCGACACCCCCTCCGGAGACACCGGTACTTGTCCGGCACCCGACCTCTCGAAGCTGTCTGTCGGCTGCGAAAACGTCACGGTCGAGGGCCGATCCGGGCCGATCCTCGACGGTTTCACCCTGCGTGTGCGGCCCGGCGAGGTCGTCGGGATCACCGGACCCAGCGGAGCGGGCAAGTCGACACTGCTCGACCTGCTGCTCGGCTGGCGCCGGCCCGACCTCGGCCGGGTCGTGGCAGGCGGCGTCGACCTGGCCGACATCGGGCGGGCGACCTGGCATCGACGTCTCGCCTGGGTACCGCAGCGGCCCCACCTAGTGGCCGGAACCGTGGCGGAGAACATCAGGCTGGGCTCCCCCGGCGCGACCGATGACGTCGTACGCGCGGCAGCTCACTCCGCCGCCCTCGATGTCCCGCTGGACACCGTCGTCGGCGAACTCGGCGCCGGACTGTCCACCGGGCAGCGCAGGCGCGTCGCGCTGGCCAGGGCCCTTCTGCTCGACCGGCCACTGATCCTCCTCGACGAGCCCACCGAAGGAGTCGACGCGGAGACCGAGGCCGCGATCCTCGACCGGCTGCCCCGAGTGCTCGCGGGACGGACCGCGGTGATCGTCAGCCACCACCCTGCGGTATTGGCCCGCTGCGACCGGGTCGTCACCTTGGGCACCCCGCCTCGGACCGCGCGGACCGAGCCACCGCGGGTGGAGAAGCCCACGACGGCTCGCCCAGCCCCCGTCGTACCGGACGCCGGATCCACCACAGTGGACGGTCCGGTCCCGAGATGGAAACCACTGCTGGACGCCGTACGACCGCATCGGTGGCGGCTCGCCTTGGCCTGCCTGGCCGCGACGGCAGCGCTGGGCAGCGGGATCGCGCTCACCGCGACGTCGTCTTGGCTCATCGCGAGCGCCGCGCTGCACCCTCCGGTGCTCAGCCTGATGGTGGCGATCGTCGCGGTGCGGACGTTCGGCCTCGCCAAGGGCATCCTCCGCTACCTCGAACGGCTGCTCTCGCACGATGTCGCCCTGCGCGTCCTCACCGAACTGCGGGTACGGGTGTGGGCGCAGCTGGTCCGGATCGGCCCGGCGGAAGGCGCCCGGCTGCGCCGCGGCGATCTCCTGCACCGGCTGGTATCCGATGTGGACAGTCAGCAGGACGTCCTGGTCCGGGGCGTGGTGCCCGGGGTCTCGACGTTCGCGGTCCTCGCCGGCACCGCCATCATGCTCGGCGTCATGCTGCCGGCGGCCGGGATCGCGGCCGGGATCGGTCTGTTCATCGCGGGAGTGCTCGCCCCGCTCGCGGCGGCCCGGACGGCCCGCCGGGCGCAACGGGACGCCGCCCGGCTGCGCGCGGAGCTGACCACCGGCACCGTCGAGCTCTTGCAGGGCTCGGCGGACCTCATCGTGCACGACGCCGCCGTCCGGCGGCATCTGCGGTTACGCGAACTCGATGCCCGGCTGACGGAACTCTCCCGTCGTTCCGCGCTTCTGCGTGGCCTTGGCACCGGAATCTCCACGGCCGCGGTCGGGCTCACCTCGTTGGCCTGTCTCGTTCTCGGTGCCCTGGCGGTACGGACCGGCACGATCCCCGGCCCCGCACTGGCCGTGCTCGCGTTGACTCCGCTCGCGACCGCAGAGCTCGTCTCGGGTCTGCCGGAGGCGGCACAACGGCTGCTCGGCGCCGGACACTCCGCACGACGGCTCAGCGAACTGGATTCGGCCCCGGCGGCACCGGCGGAACCCGCTCCCGCCGCGACGGCCCCCGCCGCCGCGGAACTCGCGGCCGAGCAGCTGTCGATCCGCTGGCCACAGGCGTGGCAGGACACCGTCCATGACCTCGACCTCCGGGTCGCCGGTGGAAACCGCCTCGCCCTCACCGGCCGGTCCGGATCGGGCAAGAGCACGGTGATCGCGGCACTGATGCGCTATCTCGCCCCGTCCGGAGGCCGAATCCTGCTCGATGGAGTGGACACGCGGACTTACGACGCCGACTCCGTGCGGGCTCAGATCGCCTGGTGCGGACCGGACACCCATCTGTTCGACAGCACACTCCGGGAGAACCTGCGGCTCGCCGGACCAGGTGCGAACGACGACGACCTGGTGGCCGCGCTCGGGTCGGCGCAGCTCGGCCGTTGGCTCGCCTCCCTCCCCGAGGGTCTCGACACGGCGCTGGGCACGCACGGGACACCGGTCTCCGGCGGAGAGCGGCAGCGCATCGGCGTGGCCCGCGCCCTGCTTTCCGGGCGGCCGATCCTGCTTCTCGACGAGCCGACCGCCCACCTCGACACCCCGACCGCCACAGCCCTGGCCTGCGACATCCTGACAGCGACCGAGGGAAGGCCGGTGCTGGTGGCCACCCACCGGCCCTCGGAATTCCCCGGCCTTCCCAGGCTGAACCTGGCGCCGCGACAGGTGGAACCCATTAGTCCATAAAGGACACAGGACGACTCGGCTAGGTGGACAGGGCGGCCCTGAGCGCGCATCACCGGCGAGGAGGTCGACGAGGGCGCAGGCGATCCGGCCTGGCGCGTTCTCGGTGGGGATGTGTCGCGCTTCCGGAATCCGCACGAGCGTGGTTCGCGGTATCTCCCGTGCGAATTTTCCGCGTACTCCACCTTTTCGAAGCGGTCGTCCTCGCCCCAGATCAACAGCTTGGGTGTCTTGGTCCGTCGCAGCGGGCAAAGGAGTTCGAGGGTGTAGCGGCTGTCGGCCGCGCCCGCCATGGCCAGCCACGAGCGGCGTACCCGCGGCTCGGTCCGGCGCCCCGATGCGCCCAATGTGGCATGGGGGACCCTCGCCGTCCCAATGCCACATTGGGCGCACTCAACTCGCCAACACGGCGCGCAAGCAAGACGCGAAGGGGCCCATCACCGCATCAGACGCAGCGAAAGCCCCCTTCAGCCCAGCTGACGAGCACGACACCTTTACCTCACCATTCCCCTGTGGAGCCCGTGACCGCGTGATGGTCACGGGCTCCACAGGGTCCTGGTCAGCTCACTGGACGGTAAGGCTGTATTCGGTTCTATTCCCCTCTGCCACATATCGCGAACGAACTGAACCTCGTCATCGGCTGGCTGGCCGCCGCACGCGGCGACTGGCTGACCGCCGAACACGGATTCCACGCCGCCCTCGACACCCATCCGACGGCGGTGATCCCGGTGGCGGTGGCCGCGGCGGGCGGGATGGCCGCCATGCTGCTCAGCCGAGACGACGCCGCGGCTCGCGGCCACGTGGAGCGCGGACTGGCTCTCCTGCGCGCGAAGGGCTCCTGGGCATGGACAGCCGAGATAGTCCCCCAGGCTGTCGAGTGTTACCTCACCGACGACGAGCCCGACGCCGCGCGACAGCTGGTCGCGGAGGCAGAGGAAGGGCTGGAAGGCATCGACGCACCCTCGGCGCGGACGGCGCTCACGGTGTGCAGGGCACAGCTGGCCGCCTCGGCGGGAGATCACGACGAAGCGGAACAGCATTACCGTGACGCACGGCTGCGCTACGACGAACTCGGGCAGCGTTACCGCGCCGCGCAGTGCGCCGACAAGGCCGCTCGCGTCACCGGCGCCGAGCCCTCGGTGTTCCGTGAGCTGGCCGTCACGTTCGACGCCCTCGGCGCCACCGTCGACGCCGCCCGGTGCCGTCACCACGTCCGCAGCACCGGCACCGTCATCCCTTCCGTGCGTGGCCGCCGCAGCTACGGCACGCAGCTGTCACCGCGCGAACACGATGTCGCACGGTTGCTGGCGAACGGCCACACCAACCGGGAGATCGCCCAAGCCCTGTTCATCTCACGGCGCACCGTCGAGGACCATGTCGCCAACGTACTCCGCAAACTCGCCGCGCCCTCCAGACACGATGTCCGGCTCTGAAGCACCACAGGACCGCTGCGGGCACGTCAGGTCGTGGTGGCCACCAGGCCGTTCCGCTCGGCGATCACACGACGGACAGCGGTCGTGGTGAAGGCCAGCGCGGCGGCGGCGACAGCGGCCAGTGCGGCCAGACCCAGCGCGTAGGAGCCCAACGCGCCGTAGAGGGCGCCCATCACCAGTGGCGGCACGAATCCGCCCAGCCCACCTGCGGCGCCGACGATCCCGGTGACCGAACCGACCTTGTTCCCTGGTGCCAGCAGGGCGACGAGCGCGAAGACCGCTCCGCTGCCGGCGCCGAGCGCGGCGGCCATGGACAGGAAAGTGATCGTGCCGACCGGCATCAAGGCCGGGGTGAACGCCGTGACCGCGGCCGCCGCGGTGACCACCGCGAAGACTCCGGCCAGCACCCGCACCGGACCGAAACGGTCGGAAAGCCATCCGCCCGCAGGGCGCATCAGCACGGCCAAGAGCACGAAGCCCGCCATCCGGTTCGCCGCGTCGGCCTGAGTAAGCCCGTAGGCGGCCTTCAAATAGGCGGGAAGGTAGACGGAAAACGCGACATAACCACCGAAGGCGACCGCGTACAGCGCCGAGGCCTGCCAAGTGATGGGCAGACGAGCCGTGTCGGCCAAGCGGCGGACGGCGGACTCGGTCGGCACCGTCCGGCCCGGCGCGTCCCGCAGCACGAGGAACGCGATGACGGCGTAGAGAGCCAGCACCACGGCGGTGAGCACGAACGGTACCGCCGCTCCGCCGGCGTCCACGAGCTGCACGGTGGTCAAGGCACTGATCGCGGTGCCGCCCATGCCCGCCCCGAACACACCGATCGCCAGCCCACGTCGCCGTGGCGGGAACCAGGCGTTGACGAACGGCACCCCCACGGCGAACGCGGTACCGCCGATGCCGAGGAAGAACCCGCCGATCAGCAGGGCAGCCAGCGAGGTGTTCCCCGCCAGGCCGAGGAAGAGCACCGGCACGATCGTCGCCGCCGAGACCAGCGGGAACATCACGCGTCCGCCGTACCGGTCGGTCAACGCACCCACGGGGATCCGCCCCACCGAGCCGACCACGACCGGTACGGCGACCAACAGCGCCTGCTGGAACGAGCTCAGCCCGAGGTCCTCTTTGAACAATGGGCCGAGCGGGCTCAGCAACGCCCACGCCCAGAAGTTCACCGCGAAGCCCACGGTCGCGATCGCCAGCATGAGCATCCGCCGCCCGGCAGGCGGTCCGTTGTGGTTCTCGTCCTCGTTGCCCTTGGCCGGATGCGTGCCCGGCGTTGTCACGTGCGTCGTCATGTCGCCTCGGACGTTCTCGTCGTAAGTAGTGGACGGCTCAAGGATGCGAACCGGCCCGGCGGCCCAACAGAGATCGACGGTCCCGTCGACGCGGGCCGAACGTCCCTTAACCGGCCGGCCGCCGGACGGCCCGGCACGACGGGACCGAAGGTCCCTCGGTGCGGGACGTTCGCCTGGTGATCGGCGGTCGGCTCTCGCCGAACATGGGTGATGCCTTACCGGCCACCCGCCCTCTGCCCCGGTGTCCGGATCACTCGAAGGAGCCTCGTCCCCGTGCCTTCCCATCCTGTACCTGCGAACGACCACGTTCCCGGACACGGGCCGCTGCTCGGTGCCCGTCGTTTCCTGACCGGGGAGACGGTCGGTGACCACGGACGGACTCTGCACCAGATCGATTCCGGCGCCTGGGAGTCGTTCTACCGCGACCGATGGAGCTACGACCGGGTCGTGCGGTCGACCCACGGCGTCAACTGCACCGGTTCGTGCTCGTGGAACGTGTTTGTCAAGGACGAGCTGATCACGTGGGAGCACCAGGCGACCGACTACCCGACCACGGGACCGGACAGCCCCGACTACGAACCCCGGGGTTGTCCGCGCGGCGCGTCGTTCTCCTGGTACGAGTACTCGCCCTCCCGTGTCCGGCACCCCTACGTGCGAGGCTCGCTGATCACGATGTTCCGGGCCGGGCTTCAGCGGTTCGGCGATCCGGTCGCCGCGTGGGCGGATATCGTCGAGGACCCGCGCAAGGCATCCGTCTACAAAGGACAGCGCGGTCGCGGCGGTTTCGTGCGTGCCTCGTGGGACGAGGTGACCACCATGGTCGCCGCCGCGCACGTGTACACCACCAAGACCCACGGGCCTGACCGCGTGGTCGGGTTCTCGCCCATTCCGGCGATGTCCATGGCGTCCTTCGCGGCGGGCACCCGCTACCACGCGTTGCTGGGCGGCACGCTGCTGTCGTTCTACGACTGGTACGCCGACCTCCCGATCGCGTCACCCCAGGTGTGGGGCGACCAGACCGACGTCCCCGAGGCCGGCGACTGGTGGAACTCCACCTACCTGGTCATGTGGGGCTCCAACATCCCGGTCACCCGCACTCCGGACGCCCACTTCCTCGCCGAGGCCCGCTACCGCGGCACTAAGGTCGTCGCGGTCAGCCCGGACTACGCCGACAACGTCAAGTTCGCCGACGACTGGCTCGCCCCGAGGCCGGGCACCGACGGCGCCTTGGCGATGGCCATGGGCCACGTGATGCTCACCGAGTTCTTCCGCGACCGCCAAGTCCCCTACTTCACGGACTACGTGCGGTCCTACACCGACCTGCCCTTCCTGGTGACGCTTCGCGAGCGCGAGCCGGGCGTCTACGCCGCGGACCGGTTCCTCACCGCCGCGGACCTCGGTGACGAGGACACTGGCGCGCACCACAAGACCGTTCTGCTCGACGACACGTCCGGCGCCCCAGTGGTGCCGGGCGGGTCGCTGGGATTCCGCTACGGCCCAGAGGGAGAAGGCCGGTGGAACCTCGACCTCGGCGACGTCGTGCCCGCGCTCGGCGTGTTCGATCACGCCACCGGACAGGTCCCCGTGGACCTCGCCCGGTTCGACATCGGTGAGACCGAAGGCGGCGCCACCATGCGCCGCGGCGTCCCGGTCATGCGCGTGGGCGGCCACCTCGTCACCGGCGTCTTCGACCTCATCATGGCCCAGTACGGCGTCCGTCGCGGCGACCTGCCCGGCGAATGGCCCACCGGGTACGACGACGCCGGCGCCCCGCACACCCCCGCGTGGCAGGAGCGGCTCACCGGCGTGCCCGCGGCGATGGCGGCCAAGATCGGGCGCGAGTTCGCGCGCAACGCCGAGCGCAGCCGTGGCCGGTCCCTGATCGCGCTGGGCGCGGGCGCGAACCAGTGGTTCCACTCGGATATGACCTATCGCGCGTTCATCGCGCTGGTCACCCTGACCGGCTGCCAAGGGGTCAACGGCGGCGGCTGGGCGCACTACGTCGGCCAGGAGAAGGCGCGGCCGATCACCGGACAACAGCACCTGAGCTTCGCCTTCGACTGGCAGCGCCCGATGCGGCACCAGGCGAGCACGCCCTTCTGGTACCTGCACACCGATCAGTGGCGCTACGAGAAGGTGCCCGCCGACGAGCTCGCCTCGCCGCTGGGACAAGGCCGGCTGGCGGGTATGGCGTTCGCCGACACCGTCGCGGCCGCCCAGCGTATGGGCTGGTCGCCGGGCCACCCCGCGTTCGACCGCAACCCGCTCGATCTCACCGACGAGGCCGCGGCCGCGGGGCTGAGCACGAGCGAGCACATCGTCGCCGAACTGCGCGCGGGTCGGCTCAAGGCCGTCGCCGACGATCCCGACGACCCCGCGAACTTCCCTCGCTGCCTGACCCTGTGGCGGGCGAACCTGCTCGGTTCGTCCGGCAAGGGCAACGAGTTCTTCATGAAGCACCTGCTCGGCGTGGATTCCTTGGCGTCGGCCGACGAGTGCGGTCCCGGTGAGCGGCCCCGCGACGTGGCGTGGCGAGACGAAGCGCCGACCGGCAAGCTCGACCTGCTCACCGCGATCGACTTCCGGATGACCAACACCGGCCTGCATTCCGACGTCGTGCTGCCCGCCGCCACCTGGTACGAGAAACACGACATCTCGACCACCGACATGCACCCGTTCGTGCACGCGTTCTCCCCGGCCGTCGCCCCTCCGGGCGAGGTGCACACCGACTACGACGCCTTCCTCTCCATCGCGGACAAGGTGAGTGAGCTGGCGGTCACCCACCTCGGTACCCGCCGCGACGTGCTCGCCGCGCCGCTGCAGCACGACACCCCCGACGAGCTCGCGACGCCGTCCGGCCGGGTCCGGGACTGGAAACGCGGCGAGTGCGAACCGGTGCCGGGCGTGACGATGCCGAAGCTGGTCGAGATCGAACGCGACTACACGCTCATCGGCGCGAAGATGCGTGCCGTCGGCCCGTTGCTGGACAAGCTCGGCACCACGACCAAGGGCATCACCGTCGACGTCACCACCGAGCTGGAGTACCTGCGCCACCAGAACGGCGTCGTGCCCGACGGACCGTTCGCGGGACGGCCGTCACTGTCCACAGCGGACCGGATGTGCGAGGCGATCCTCGCGCTGTCGGGCACGACGAACGGCCGGGTGGCGCACGAGGGCTTCCAGCAGCTGGAAAAGCGGACCGGGCAGCAGTTCACCGACCTGGTCGAAGGCCACGAAACCGACCACGTCACCTACGCGGCCACCCAGGAGGCGCCGCAACCGGTGATCACCAGCCCGGAGTGGTCCGGTTCGGAGAAGGGCGGCCGCCGCTACTCGCCGTTCACGATCAACGTCGAGCGGCGCAAGCCATGGCACACCCTCACCGGCAGGCAGCATTTCTTCGTCGAGCACGACTGGGTCGCCGAGCTGGGCGAGCACCTGCCCGGCTACCGGCCGCCGCTGAACATGGCCCGGCACTTCGGAAAGCCCGGCGAACTCGCCGACGGTGGCGTGACCGTCCGGTTCCTCACTCCGCACGCGAAGTGGTCCATCCACTCGATGTACCACGACAACGAGCTCATGCTCGCGCTCTCCCGCGGTGGTCCGGTGATCTGGATGAGCGTCGAGGACGCCGCCAAGATCGGTGTCGCCGACAACGACTGGGTCGAGGCCGTCAACCGCAACGGCGTGATCGTCGCCCGCGCCGTCGTCAGCCACCGGATGCCCGAGGGCACGGTGTTCCAGTACCACTCCCCCGAACGCACCGTGAACGTCCCGAAGACCGAGAAGCACGGCAAGGGCGAGGGAAAGCGCGGCGGCTACCACAACTCGATGACCCGGCTGCTCGTCAAGCCGACCCATCTCGCGGGCGGCCACGCCCAGCTGACCTACGCCTTCAACTACTACGGCCCCATCGGCAGCCAGCGCGACGAGATCACCGTGATCCGCCGCCGCGGCCAGGAAGTGGAGTACTGACATGCGCATCCGCGCCCAGGTCGCGATGGTGATGAACCTCGACAAGTGCATCGGCTGTCACACCTGTTCCGTGACCTGCAAACAGACTTGGACCAACCGCGAAGGCACCGAGTACGTCTGGTTCAACAACGTCGAGACGAAACCCGGTATCGGCTACCCCAAGCACTACGAGGACCAGGAACGCTGGAAGGGCGGCTGGAAGCTCGACAAGAAGGGGCGGCTGGTCCTGCGCTCCGGCGGACGCGCGAAGCGGCTTTCACGCATCTTCGCCAATCCCGACCTTCCGACACTTGAGGACTACTACGAGCCCGCGACCTTCGACAAGGACGTCCTCGTCACCGCGCCCGCCGGGCTCACCGACACCCCGGTCAAACAACCGAGGTCGGCCCTCACCGGGGAGCCGATGAACCTCGAATGGGGCGCGAACTGGGAGGACAGCCTCGGCGGCGCCCACGAGCGCGCCGGGACCGACCCGAACATCACCGCGATGGACCCCGACGCAGCGGCACGGGTGAAGTTCGAGTTCGAGAAGACCTTCATGTTCCACCTGCCCCGCATCTGCGAGCACTGCCTCAACCCCGCGTGTGTCTCGGCCTGCCCGTCGGGTGCGATGTACAAACGCGACGAGGACGGCATCGTCCTGGTCGACCAGGACCGTTGCCGCGGCTGGCGGATGTGCGTGAGCTCCTGTCCCTACAAGAAGGTCTACGTCAACCACGCCACCGGCAAGGCCGAGAAGTGCACCTTCTGCTTCCCGCGCATCGAAGCAGGCCAGCCCACCATCTGTTCGGAGACCTGCGTCGGGAGGCTGCGCTATCTGGGGCTGGTCTTCTACGACGAGGACGCGGTGCTCGCCGCCGCCTCCGTCGATGACGAGCAGGAACTGTTGGCCGCGCAACGAGCCGTGTTCCTGGACCCGCACGATCCCGAAACGGTGCGCCTGGCGACCGAGGCGGGCCTGCCCGAGGAATGGATACTCGCCGCGCAGGCCTCGCCGGTGTGGAAGCTGATCAGCGAGTACAAGATCGCTTTGCCGCTGCACCCGGAATACCGCACCCTGCCGATGGTCTGGTACGTCCCGCCGCTATCCCCCGTGCTGGACGCCGTCAACGCCGCGGGGCGCGACGACACCGACGCCGACGACGTCTTCCACACCATCCGCGATCTGCGGATCCCCGTGGAATACCTGGCCGAACTGTTCACCGCGGGTGACGCCGACGCGGTGGCGGGTGTGCTGATGAAGCTCGCCGCGATGCGTTCCTACATGCGCGCCCGCACCCTCGACGGCACCGTCGCCGAGGAACTCTGCGAGGCCGTGGGCATGTCCGGCAAGGAGATCGAGGCGATGTACCGGCTGCTCGCGATCGCCAAGTACGACGAGCGCTACGTCATCCCCACCGCCTATGCCAAGGACGCCGCCGCACTCGAAGCACAGGCGGCGTCCACTTCGGACTGTTCGCTGGACTGCGACGGCGGCCCCGGGATGACCGAACCTGCCGCCACCGCCGAGCGGTTCCACCTCGTGACCGAAGACCGGCAGGTCCGCCCGGGCCGCCGGAGCCTGTTCGCCCGCCGCGGCGACGGCAGGCTCGGCCTGACCATCGACCCCGCCGGAGGCCGCTCATGACCGCGCCCGAACAGTCCTTTGTGGAGGGGGCCGACCGGAGCCGGTTGTTCGAACTCGCTTCGGTTCTGCTCACCTACCCCGACGCCGCACTGATCGGTGCCCGGAAGGAACTGTCCGCCGCCATCGGCGAGATCACCCATCGCGAGGTCCGCGAACAACTCACCGCGTTCCTCGACTGGTTCCTGACCACCGATCCCCTCGAGATCGAGACCCACTACGTGCGCACGTTCGACCTGCGCCGCCGCTCAGGGCTGTACCTGACCTACTACCTGCACGGCGACACCCGCAAGCGCGGCATCGCCCTGCTCACCCTCAAGCAGCGCTACCGCGCCCACGGCCTGCGCCTGACCCCTGGCGAGCTGCCCGATCTGCTGCCGGTGGTACTCGAGTTCGCCGCGATCGCCGGCCAGGGCGACGGCGAGGCACCGCTGCGCCAGCACCGCCGGGGCCTGGAGCTCCTGCGCTCCACTTTGAACGAAAGCGGATCACCGTACCGGCACCTGCTCGAAGCGGTCGTCGCCGCGTTGCCGCCCCTGACCGAGGCCGACCGGGACACCATCCGCGCGCTCGCCGAAGACGGTCCTCCCGTGGAATCGGTCGGACTGGCGCCATACGGCACCGATGTCGACACCATCGGCTTCGGCCCCGACCTCAGTACCGAGGCGTGTGCCCACGCAAACCCCTTCACCAACCGTTCGATGGAGAGTGTCCCGTGAGCACGTTCGTCTGGATCGTCGTCCCCTACGCCTGCCTGGCGGTGTTCGTGCTCGGCCACGTGTGGCGGTGGCGCCACGACCAGTTCGGCTGGACCACCCATACCAGCCAACTGCTGGAGAGCCGCATCCTCCGGCTGGGCTCACCGTTGTTCCACCTCGGAGCGTTCGGTGTCATCGCCGGTCACGCCATGGGCCTGCTGGTACCCGCTTCGGTGACGGCGAAGATCGGCATCTCGGAGCACGTCTACCACGCCACCGCCGTCTGGGGCGGCACCGTCACCGGTGTCATGCTCGTGGCCGGGCTCGTCTTGCTGATCGCCCGCCGCTTCGTCAACCGCCGCGTCCGCCGGGTCACCACGACGATGGACAAGGTGCTCTACGCCGCGCTGGCCGCGATGGTGGTGCTCGGGATGACCGCCACGATCGGCACCAACCTCCTCGGCGAGGGTTACGACTACCGCGAGACGATCGCCGTCTGGTTCCGTGGCGTCTTCTGGTTCTCTCCCGAACAGCACCTGATGACCGGGGCGCCTCTCGTCTACCAGCTGCACGCGATCGGCGGGTTCCTGTTCCTCGCGCTGTGGCCTTTCACGCGGCTCGTCCACGTCTGGTCGGCACCGCTGGCGTATCTGTGGCGGCCCTACGTCGTCTACCGCGGCCGCCGGGGGAAGCCCGTGACCCCTGCCCCGACGCCGGCGGCCGTGCGAGACCGGGCCCTGCGCTGAGC
Organism: Amycolatopsis sp. NPDC058340; assembly: GCF_042723975.1. Lineage (NCBI taxonomy): Bacteria > Bacillati > Actinomycetota > Actinomycetes > Pseudonocardiales > Pseudonocardiaceae > Amycolatopsis > Amycolatopsis sp. NPDC058340. Next base: position 122,585 of record NZ_JBHXIB010000011.1, read on the forward strand.
GGACCGGGAACGCTACGTGCGCCCTGCCACCTCTCGAGCAGGAAGGAGATTTCGTGACCGCTTCCGCCCCACCCGGGCTGATCGGCAGGACCGTCGGGGACGTGCTGGTGCGACAGCCCAAGACATCGCCCGTGGACATCTCGGTCGATCAGGCCCGGGCCTGCTTCGCCGACGACCACGTCCACATGCTCCTGCTCATCGAGGCCGGACGGCTCATCGGCACCCTCGTACGCACCGACCTGCCCGCTGACCTGGACGGCACCGGCCTCGCGCTGCCCCACTCGCGGTTGTCAGGCCGGACGGTGCCCGCGGACATGCCCGCCGAGCAGGCGCGCCGTCTCCTCCTGGCTCGCGGGCAGCGGCGTCTCGCCGTGGTCGACGACGGCGGTGCCATCCTGGGCCTGCTCTGCCTCAAACGCCGTCTGACCGGCTTCTGCGGTGACGCCGACGTCGCCGCTCGTGCCGCGGAGCGCTCCGCTCAGCCGATGTAGAGCGCCCTCCCCAAGTACGTGAAGGCCCCCTTCATTGCGTCAAGCGCAATGAAGGGGGCCTTCACGTACTTCACCCAGGGTCAGTCGAGCATCCCGGGACCGAACACTTCGTAGTGAACCCGCTCGGCGGCCAGGCCGCGGCGGACCAGCCCATCGCGGATCTTGTGCATGAACGGCAGCGGACCGCACAGGTAGGCGGTGGTACCCGGGGTCAGCGGCAGCACGTCGACATCCATGAGGCCGGACCGCGAGCGGTCGTCGTGGTCGTTCTCGTACCAGTACAGTTCGTCGACCTCGCCGAGGCCGGACGCGATCTGGGCACATTCACGGCGGAGCGCGTGCTGGGCGGGTGAGCGATCGGCGTGGGCGAGGACGATCCGCCGCGTCGGCTGGGTGCGGGCGAGGTGATCCAGCATGGCGGCCATCGGGGTGATCCCGATCCCGGCGCTGATCAGGAGCACCGGACCGTCGCCGATGTCGAGTGTCGTCTCGCCGGCGGGTGGTCCGAGCAGCAGGACCTGGTCTTCGGTGACGTGGTCGTGCAGGTGATTGGAAACCACGCCGTCCGGGGCACCGTCGTGGCCGCGAACGCGGCGGACGGTGATCCGCAGCGAACCCCGCCCGGGGCCGTGCGACAGTGAGTACTGGCGAGGCTGCCGACGGCCGTCGGGCAGGTCGACAGCGACCGAAACGTACTGGCCGGGCAGGAAGTCCGGTACGGCCGCCCCGTCATCGGGCACCAAGGTGAACGAGACCACGTCGACGGCCTCATCGAGGCGTTTGGCCACGCGCCACCGGCGCCAGAGCCGGGCGGGATCGAGGTCGCCACGTTCGTAGAGGCGGGCTTCGGCGGCGATCAGCCGGCAGGCGAGCAGCCAGTAGACCTCGTGCCACGCCGCGAAGACTTCGGGGGTGACCGCCGCGCCGAGGACGGTGCCGACGGCGTTGAGCAGGTGGTGACCGACGATCGGGTACTGCTCGGCCCGGATGCCCAGCGACACGTGCTTGTGCGCGATCCGCTCGGCGACCCGGTCGAACGGCGCGGTGTCGTCGCCGGCTTCGCTGACCAGGTGCTCCGCGAAGCCGGCCACGGCTGAGGCCAACGCGAGCTGCTGCCGTCCATCCGCCTGGTTGCCCTGGTTGAACAGGTCGAGCAGGTCCGGATGCGCGGCGAACATCGACGAGTAGAACTCACCGGTGATTTCCACGGCGTGCGCGCGCACGACGGGCAAGGTGGCACGAACCACCTCGGCGGATGCTGTGGACAGCAACGAATTCTCCTTCTTCGGGGAGTGGGACCAGGCTTCGCAAAGGCGCCGACGCGGCCACGACCGGTCTCTTTCCCGATCCTGCCGGGAACGGGATGCGGCACCAAGGGATCTTCGGAGTACTCGATCGGGACCTTGGTCCCTACGGAACTCGGCCGATGGCACTGGGGCCGGAACCCCTGGAACGGCACGGTGGAGGGCGTGATCAGCACCGCCCATGGCGCGCGGCTGGCGAACTTACTCCCGATTCGAGGACACGATGACTGCACCAGAAATGCGACCGGTGGTGGTGGGTGTGGACGGCTCTTCTTCGGCCGTCCAAGCGGCGCGATGGGCCGCGACCGAAGCGGCGAGACGGAAGGCACCGCTGTCGATCACGCATGCCTGCATGCTGATCCCGGTGCGGATGCCGCCTGGGGTCGAGTTGCCGAGGCCTTACGCCGACGCGCTGACCGAACAGGGGAGGGAAGTGCTCGCGGCGGCCGCGGAGGCGGCAAGGGAAGCTGCCCCCGAGGTCGGCGTGACCACCGAACTGCGCGGCGGAGCCGCCGCCGAGCACCTCATCGGGCGATCGGCCTCGGCGGACTTGATCGTGCTGGGCTCCCGCGGACTGGGCGGATTCACCGGGCTGCTGGTCGGTTCGATCGCGGTCGCGGTGGCGACGCACGGACACTGCCCGGTCGTCGTCGTCCGGGGAGCGGATCGGCCGCAGGACGCACCGGTCGTCGTCGGTGTGGACGGTTCACCGACGAGTGACGCGGCTCTGGCCTTCGCCTTCGACGCCGCCGCGACACGCGGTACGCGGCTGGTCGCCGTGCGCGCGTGGTCGGACTTCGCCGTGGGCAACGCCTGGGCATTCGGCTCCGCGCTGGATTGGGAGACCGTTCAGGCAGCCGAGGCGCGGCTGGTGGATCAGCAGCTCGGCACCTATCGAAGCAAGTATCCCGACGTGCCCGTCGAGAGTGTCGTCGTTCGCGACCGGCCGGCGCACACGTTGCTCGAACACTCCGAAAACGCCCAGCTCGTCGTGGTCGGCTCTCGCGGCCGAGGCGGTTTCCGCGGCCTGCTCCTCGGCTCCACGAGCCAGGCGCTGATCCACCACTCCGCTTCTCCGGTGGCCGTCGTCCCGCCCGCCCGGCAGTGAAAGCCGCGCTGTAGGACGGCGGCGTCCCCGACTGTCCACTAAGGACTTTGCTGGACCGGTGGGGCCTGAGTGGTACGGCCGCTCTGGTCTCGCCGGTGCTCGCCCGTACCCGGGGCAAGCGAAGTTGACACTCGCTCGGCGTTGCTGCCGGTCGCGATCCTCCTTGCCACCTCCGGTGACCTCCTGGCTTTCCCTGCGACGCCTTCCCACAGCGCTCCCGTCGTCCGCTCGATCACCTTCGGCGCTCCGTTCGCGGCGCCTGTCGTCCTTTGACCGAAGTGGTCGTGCCACTGGGCACCGGCTGCACGCGGCCCGCTCGTGACCGGCGCCGCTGCCGTGCCTTGTCGAGTTCGACGAGGCCATAGGTGAGTGCGGCCAGCACGGGGATCGGGATCCAGGTGTGCCATGGCATCGGCGCGGTGTGGAACAGAGTGTTCATGAACGGCACGTAGGTCAGCACGAGCTGCAGCCCGATGGTCAGCGCGATACCCGCGGGCAGCCAGCGGTTGCGCAGGAATCCGACATGCGGCCGGAGATTCTCCAGGGACCGGCAGTTGATCAGGTAGGCGATCTCGCCGCCGACGAACACGTTCATCGCGACCGTCCTCGCCAACTCCAGCGACGCGCCGGCGGCGACCTGCCACTGGAACGCGCCGAACGAACACGCGAGCAGGATCGCCGAGACGAACACCGTGCGGCCGGCCAGCGCGCCGGTCAGCAGCGGCAGCGAAGGCGGCAGAGGCGGGCGCTTCATCACGCCCGGTTCACGCGGTTCGAATGCCAAAGTGAGGCCCAGCGCGACCGCGGTGGTCATGTTGATCCACAGGATCTGCACCGGCAGGATCGGCAACGCGGTGCCAAGCAGGATCGCGGTCAGGATCACCAGCCCCTCGGCCATGTTCGTGGGCAACGTCCAGATGATGAACTTGCGCAAGTTGTCGAAGACGGCCCTGCCTTCCTCCACCGCGGCCCGGATGGAGGCGAAGTTGTCATCGGCGAGCACCATGTCGGCCGCTTGCTTCGCGACCTCGGTGCCGCCACGTCCCATGGCCACGCCTATGTCCGCACGGCGGAGCGCCGGCGCGTCGTTCACGCCGTCCCCGGTCATGGCCACGACCTCGCCACGCTCCTGAATCTCCTTGACCAGGCGGAGTTTCTCCTCCGGCGACACCCTCGCGTGGACCGATCCGATGCCGAACTCCGCCGCGATCGCCTGTGCGGTCGCCGGATGGTCACCGGTGATCATGGTGACCTCGATACCCGCTTCCTGGCAGGCGCGAACCGCCTCGATCGCCTCCGGACGTGGCGGATCGTGCATACCGACCAGGCCGAGTACGACGACGTTGCCCCGCAATCCCTCTTCGGAGAGTTCGACATCGACCGCGCGCCCGATCGCCAGGACCCGGAGCCCCTCGGTCGCCATGGCTTCGGCCTCGGCACAGTGACCGGCACCGGCCAACTCGAGCAAACGCTCGACAGCCCCCTTCACATAGACGACCCCATTGACGTGCTTCGTCGCCATGAACCGGCGTTCGGAGCTGAAGGGCAGGACTTCGACGCGTTCCGGTACGTCGCCCGCGTCCAGGCCGGCCTTGCGGGCAGCGACCACCAAAGCCGCCTCGGTCGGATCCCCGACCGGCCGCCATCGGCCGTCCTCTTCCGCGATCCGGGCGTCGTTGCACGCCAAAGCGGCAAGCAGGCATTCTCGCGCCGCCGCGTCGGGCGCGGGTACCACCGCCCCCTCCGGCGCGTACCCGATGCCGGAGACCCGGTATCCGCGCCCAGCCACCACGAGCTCGCGGACGGTCATCGCGTTGGCGGTCAGCGTCCCGGTCTTGTCAGTGCAGATCACCGTCGTGCTGCCCAGGGTTTCCACGGCGGGAAGCCGCCGGATGATCGCGTGCCTGCGCGCCATCCGCGCCACCCCGATCGCGAGGGTCACGGTGACCGCGGCCGGAAGGCCCTCGGGAATGGCCCCGACCGCGAGGGCGACGGCGGCGGTCACCATCTGCGCGGGCGGCTGGCCGCGCAGCAACCCGACCGCGACACCGAACAGCGCGAGGCCGAGGATCACGATCGTCAGCAGGCGGCTGAACCTGGCGAGCTTGCGGGTCAACGGTGTCTGGACCGAAACCGTCGTCCCGACCAGGCGATGCACCTGGCCGATCTCGGTGCCCGCACCGGTCGCGACCACGACCCCGCGCCCTGTCCCCGAGGTCACCAAGGTGCCCGAGTACGCCATGTTGGTGCGATCGGCCAGCGCGGTATCCGGTGGCAGTACGAGGGAATCCTTCGCCGACGGCACGGACTCGCCGGTCAGTACCGACTCGTCGATCCGCAGTTCACCGGTGGCCACCAGACGAAGATCCGCACCGACCTGATCACCCGCCTCGAGCAGGACGACGTCGCCCGGTACCAGCTCCACCGAGGGCACCCGTTCGGTGACACCGTCCCGGACGACGGTGGTCTCGGTCCGCACCATCGCCACCAGCGCGTCCAGCGCCCGTTCCGCGCGCGCCTCCTGGAGGAACCCGATGATCGCGTTCACCACGACGACACCGAAGACCACGGAGGCATCCACGGTTTCGCCGAGGGCCGCGGTGACGGCCGCCGCCGCGAGGAGAACGTAAATCAGCGGATGATGCAGCTGTCCGAGCAGCCGCACCGCCCAGTTCCGGCCCCGCCGAGGTGGCAGTTCGTTCGGACCGACTTCCGCCAGCCGCTGCCGCCATACCTCGCGGGAAAGCCCGGCGACGGCGTCGGTTTCGGTCAACAGCAGCACTTCGGGAACGGGAAGCCCGAAGTGCGCGACATTCTCACGATCGACAGTGGTCGCCTCCATCACTCGGCTCCCCCGCGCGTCGCCCGGACGACCATCACCGGGCACTGGGCGTGGTGTACCAAGGCGTGACTGGTCGATCCGAGAACTAGCCCGGCGAAGCCGCCGCGGCCACGGCTGCCGACGACCAGAAGTCGCGCTTTCGCACTCGACTCGAGCAGCCGGTGACGCGGCCTGTCGCGGACGATCACCTGCTCGACGGGCACGTCCGGATACTTCTTCCGCCATCCCGCGAGCCGGTGCTCGAAGACCCGTGCTTCGGTCTCGCGCACCGATTCGCCGGGGAAGGGCAGCGCACCCTCTCCCGTGAACAGGCCGGCGATGTCACCGTCATGCCAGGCGTGCAGCGCTACCAAGGGGGAATCGCGGGCCGACGCCTCTTCGAATGCCCAGGCGATCGCCTTCTCGCTGAACGGGCTGCCGTCCACACCGACCACCACTGGTCCGCTATCGCTCGAACCACGGACTACGACGACAGGGCACTGCGACACCGACGACAACGTGTCGGCGGCCGACTCGGCGAACAACCTGGTGATCTCCCCGGTCGGCGGGCCCATGACCAGCAGCCGCGACCGTGCCGAAGCCTCGGTCATCGCGGCGACCGGGCCGGTTTCGGCGACGATCGTGGTCACCCGCACCTCGGGCACAGCCGATTCGGTCTTCTCACGGACCTCACGCAGGACTTCGTGGGTTATCGCCTCTTTGGTCTTCAGCCACACGTCGGGCGGGAACGACCGGTTACCGAACGGAGCGCCATCGACCCCGTAGGCCATCAGGAGGTTCAGCTCGGTATCCCGCATGCGTGCTTCCTCGGCCGCCCACAACGCCGTTTTCATCGACGAGGCCGAACCGTTCACCGCCGCGACGACCGGAGATCCCCCGGATGTGGCCATGAATTCGCTCCTCCAGTGCACCGAGCATTCGGAAATCGACCCAGCCGACGATATGCAGCGGCGGAAACCCGAGGCTGCGGCCGGAGGTCACGGTGTGGCGGGGCCTTCGGCACTGGAGCGACGAGCCGGATGTCGAAACGATCGACGGCCCGAACCGTTCAGTGGGTGAATTCGGTGCCGGGTCCTACCCGGCGTCCGCTCGGCCGGACAGGTCGTTGGGCCGGGCGGTCCGGGACGTTCTGCCCTCCCCCTGCCTCCGCGGCATCGTTGATCCTGGAGCGCATCCGAACAGGAGGCTCCATGACGACCGGTGCGAACGTGACCCAGCGGATCGAGGTGCACGGCACGGTCCAAGGGGTCGGATTCCGCCCGCACGTCCACCGTGTCGCGACGGCGCTCGGCGTGGACGGCGAGGTCCGCAATGTCGGGGGCCATGTGGTGATCACCGCGTCCGGGCGGCCGGAAGTACTCGAGGCGTTCCACCGTGACGTACTCGACGGTGCGCCGTCGCCGTCGAAGGTCGAACGCATGACCGTCACCCAGCTGCCAGCCGGAGAGTCCGAGAGCGGCTTCTCGGTCCGCGACAGTGCGCCCGGCAGGGGGTCTCGCGCAGTTTCACCGGATCTGGCCACCTGTGCGGCCTGTCTGACGGAACTGTTCGATCCGGCCGACCGGCGCTACCGGTATCCGTTCGTCAACTGCTCCGGATGCGGCCCGCGGGCGACGATCGTCGAGGACCTTCCGTACGACCGCGTCCGGACGACGATGAACCGGTTTCCGATGTGCGGGTCCTGCGCCACGGAGTACCGCGACCCCGGCGACCGCCGGTTCCACGCCGAACCCGTTGCCTGCCCGGCTTGCGGACCACGACTGTCCTGGGCCGGCATCACCGGGCAGGCGGCCCTCGCGGCGGCGGTGGAGACGATCGGCAATGGCGGCGTCGTGGCGATCAAAGGGATCGGCGGGTACCAGCTGGTGTGCGACGCGGCTGACGACCGGGCGATCGGCCGGCTGAGAACGGCGAAACACCGCCCGGCGAAGCCGTTCGCGGTGATGGCACGTGATCTCCGCGAAGCGGCCGAGCTGTCCTTTGTGGACGACGAGAGCGCCGGACTGCTTTCCTCTCCGGCGCGCCCCATCGTGCTCCTCGAAGCGCGTCTGGGAACCGTGGTGTCCGACGCCGTGGCACCACACCTGCCCGAGATCGGCCTGTTCCTGCCGAACAGCCCACTGCATCACCTTCTCCTGCACGACCTCGGCCGTCCGCTGGTGGTGACCAGCGGAAACCGCGCCGGTGAACCGATCGCGATCTCCGACGAGCAGGCCCGGTCCGCGCTCGGACCGCTGTCCGACGGCATCCTCGGGCACGACCGGCCGATCCTCTCCCGTCACGACGACTCGGTTATCCGCGCCGGCCGGGTCGTGCGACGCGCCCGCGGGTACGCGCCCGCCCCGGTCCCGTTGCCCACCGCCTCGCCGGAGCCCGTGCTGGCGGTGGGTGCGCAACTGAAGAACACTGTCACCTTGGCGGCCGGTGAGCACGCCGTGCCGGGCCCGCATATCGGCGACCTCACCGACGTCGCGGCCTTCGAAGCCTTCGAGCACACGACCGACAGGCTGTGCCGGTGGACGAACGTGACCCCAGAATTCTGTGCGCACGACCGGCATCCCCGGTATCGATCGACGCTGTACGCGGCCAAGTGGCCCCGCGAGCGCCGCATTCCGGTGCAGCATCATCACGCCCATGTCGCCGCGACGGCCGCCGAGCACGGGGTTCAAGGACCCTTCATCGGCGTCGCGTACGACGGGCTGGGCTTCGGTGACGACGGAACGCTCTGGGGCGGCGAGATCCTGCTGGCTTCGTATACCGGCTACCGGCGGCTCGCCCGGTTCGGTCACGTGCCGCTCCCCGGCGGCGAGGTCGCCGTCCGGCGCCCCGGCCGGATGGCTTCGGGCTACCTGATCGGCGCGGAGGATTTCGGGGAACCCTCATTGCCGTTCGACCAGGAGAACGGGGAGAGCGCGCTGGTCCGGCGGATGATCGAGCGCGGCGTGAACAGCCCGCTGACCTCCAGCGCGGGAAGGCTTTTCGACGCGGTGGCGGCACTGCTCGGGCTCTGCGAAACGAACACTTACGAGGGTGAAGCGGCCGTTCTGCTCGAGGCGGCCGCCTCCGGTGAACCGAGGCGAGAGCCGCTCCCGTGGAAGCTGCATCGGCGTGGTGGCCTATGGGTCTACGACCCCGTACCGGCCCTGCGTGAACTCCTCGGCTCGACTCGGCCCGCGAGCGAGCTCTCGGCGCGGTTCCACACGACGATCACCGAGGTCACCGTCGCCCTGGTGACGGAGGCCGCCGCGACCAGCGGCACGAAGACGGTGTGTCTCGGGGGTGGCGTGTTCCAGAACCGCAGGCTCACCGACGCGGTCACCGGTTCCCTGACCGGACTGGGTTTCCGCGTGTTCACCGGCGAACGGATCCCGGTCAACGACGGTGGGATCAGCTATGGGCAGGCGGCCGTCGCGGCGGCGTTGCTGGCAGGGAGGTAAGCCATGTGTCTCGGTATCCCCGGCCGGATCGTGAGCGTGGAGGAGGATTTCCCGCGCGGCGGGATCGTCGACTTCGACGGCCTGCGGAGACCGGTCTGCCTCGCCTACACACCGGAGGCCGGGATCGGTGACCACGTGATCGTCCACGTCGGTTTCGCGATCAGTGTGGTGAACGAGGAGGAAGCGGCGCGAACGCTGGCCGTGCTGCGCGCGATGCCCGACGCGATCGAGACGGAGCTGGGGCCGTGAAACACCTCGACGAATACCGGGATCCCGTACTCGCGCGCAGACTCCTCGGCGAACTACGCGCCACCGCAACCAGGCCGTGGACGGTGATGGAGGTCTGCGGCGGCCAAACGCATACGATCGTCCGGCAAGGGATCGACGAACTGCTCCCCTCGGGGATGCGGATGATCCACGGTCCCGGCTGCCCGGTCTGCGTGACCCCGCTCGAAATCATCGACAAGGCGCTCGCCGTCGCCGCCCGGCCGGAAGTGATCTTCACCAGCTACGGCGACATGCTCCGGGTGCCCGGCACGTCCGGCGATCTCGTCGCGCTCAAGGCACGCGGCGCCGATGTCCGCGTCGTCTACTCACCGCTCGACGCCGTACGGATCGCACGGGAGAACCCGGACCGCGAGGTGGTGTTCCTCGCCGTGGGGTTCGAAACGACCGCCCCCGCCAACGCGATGGCGGTGCTGGACGCGGCCAAGGCCGGCGTCGCCAATTTCAGTGTCCTGGTGAGCCACGTTCTCGTGCCACCCGCGATCACCACGCTGCTGGACGCGCCGGACAACCAGGTCCGGGCCTTCCTCGCCGCCGGGCACGTCTGCGCGGTGATGGGCTGGACCGAGTACGAGCCGATCGCCGCCCGGTACGGCGTCCCGATCGTGGTGACCGGCTTCGAGCCGCTCGATCTGCTGGAAGGCATCCTGATGGCGGTGCGGCAGCTCGAAAGCGGCCGTGCCGTGGTGGAGAACCAGTACGTACGAGCCGTGAGCCGGACCGGCAACACCGCCGCCCGCGACGCCGTGGACCGCGTGTTCCGGGTGACCGACCGGAAATGGCGCGGTATCGGCGAGATCCCCGCCAGCGGACTCGCGCTCACCCCGGAATTCGCGGACTTCGACGCGGACCGGCGGTTCGCGACCGGCGCCATCGTCACCCGGGAATCACCGGCCTGTATCGCGGGGGAGATCCTGCGTGGCACCCGGCTTCCGACCGACTGCCAGGCCTACGGAACGGCCTGTACCCCCCGGACCCCGCTCGGCGCGCCGATGGTCTCGGGCGAAGGAACCTGCGCGGCGTTCCACAACGCCGGACGCGGATTGGAGCCGAAATGACCGGTCTCGAAGAACTCGTCTGCCCGGTACCGCAGGCCGAAACCGAACGGGTGCTGCTCGGACACGGCTCCGGCGGGCAGCTCATGGCCGAGCTGCTCGCCGACGTGATCACCGCCGAACTCGGTACCGATGATCCGCTCGAAGACGCCGCGGTCGTCGGTGTCGGGGGCGTGGACACCGTGTTCACGACCGACGGATTCGTCGTGACACCGCGCTTCTTCCCCGGTGGGGACATCGGTTCGCTGGCCGTGCACGGCACTGTCAACGACCTCGCGATGCGCGGCGCCATGCCGGTCGCGCTGAGCCTCGCCTACATCATCGAAGAGGGTTTTCCGATCGACGAACTGCGGCGGGTCACCCGCTCGGCCGCGGCCGCCGCGATCGCGGCCGGTGTCAAGATCGTCACCGGGGACACCAAGGTCGTCGGCCGTGGTGCGGCTGACGGTCTTTACGTCACGACCACCGGTATCGGGCTTCGGCCCGGCGGTGCTCGACCGTCCGCCACCGCGGGCAGGCCAGGTGACCTGGTGCTGTTGTCCGGCCCGATCGGCCTTCACGGCACCGCGATCCTGAGCGCACGCGAAGGTCTCGGCTTCGAGGCGGAGATCTCGTCGGACAGCCGCCCGTTGCACCACCTGGTCGCCGCGATGCTCGCGGTGGGCGGGCCCCACGTGCACACCCTCCGCGACCCCACCCGGGGCGGACTCGCGAGCGCCCTGAACGAACTCGCTTCCGCGTCCGGCGTGGGGATCGAGATCACCGAAGCGGAGGTACCGGTACCGCGGCCGGTCGCCGCGGCGTGCGAACTGCTCGGACTCGACCCGATGCACGTCGCGAACGAGGGCTGCTTGGTGGCGCTGGTCGCCCCGGAAGCCGCGCAGGACGTGCTGCGCGCCATGCGTGCGCGGCCCGACGGTGCGAGTGCCACCGTCATCGGCGAAGTGACGGACGGGCCGGTGGGCCGGGTCAGTGCGCGCACCCTGGTCGGCTCGACCCGGATCGTCGACGTCCTTGTCGGGGAACAGCTTCCCCGCATCTGCTGAGAGCCTGTGGACGGAGCCGAGATTTGTCCGGAAAGTGACCATACGCGTGAACCCGCTGCGACCTCGAAGGCGGGTTCACCAACAGACACTGAGAGAGGTGAGGCCGATGGACGCCGTCCTGGACCTGGCCGGGCTCGACGCGCTGATCCGCACGCTGATCACGAGCGGGCGGACGGTGATCGGCCCGGTGCTGCGCGACGACGCGATCACCCTGGCGGAGCTGGATTCCGCGGCCGATCTCCCGTCCGGCTGGGGTGTCGAGACCGGCCCGGGCCACTACCGAGTACACCGGCGGGCAGACGCCGCGCTGTTCGGGCATTCCGCCGGGTCGCAGTCGTGGAAACGGTTCCTGCACCCTCCCCGCCGTCCCCTGCTCACCAGTGGGCCCGGCGGATTCCAGCCGGTCCGGGAAGATCCGGTCGAATACGCCTTCTTCGGTGTCCGGCCGTGTGATCTGGCCGCGATCGGCAAGCTGCGCCAGATCGTCGGCGGTCAGATGCCGTTCGTGGTCGCCGTCCAGTGCACCGAACCCGGCGGAGTCTGCTTCTGCGCTTCGATGGGCTGTGGGCCGTCGGCCGACGGAGGCTACGACCTCGCACTTACCGAACGGATCGATGGCGAGGGCCACCGATTCCTCGCGGTCGCCGGAACCGCCGCGGGTGCCGAGGTGCTCGACCGCCTGCCAGGACGGCCCGCGCACGAACAGGACGTCGCGCTGGCGGCGGAAGACGTCGCCGCCGCTGCGCGGCGGATGGGCCGGGCCATGCCCGACACAGACCTCCGCGATCTCCTCGCCACAAGCCGCGAACACCCCCGCTGGGAAGACGTCGCCGGACGCTGTCTCACCTGCGGCAACTGCACCATGGTCTGCCCGACCTGCTTCTGCGTGTCCACAGAGGACACGACAGACCTCGACGGCGGTGCGGCACGGTCGCAACGCTGGGCGTCCTGCTTCGAGATCGACTTCTCCCGGCTGCACGGTGGCGCGGTCCGGACGTCGGGGGCCGCTCGTTACCGGCAGTGGATGAGCCACAAGCTCGGCACCTGGCACGATCAGTTCGGCACCTCCGGCTGCGTCGGCTGCGGGCGGTGCATCGCCTGGTGCCCCACGGGAATCGACATCACCGAGGAAGCCGCGGCGCTCGCGGAAGGTGCGTCGGGATGACCTCGCCACACCCGGGAACGCCGCTGCTCGCCGGCCTTTCCGAAACACAACGCTCGACGCTGGCGGCGACCGGCCGGATCGAGGACTACGAACCCGGAACGCGACTGTTCGACGAGAGCGGCGAGGCCGACCGGTGCTGGCTGATCATCTCGGGTCGCGTCGCCGTGGACACTTACATTCCCCATCGCGGTCCCGTGACGCTGCAAAGCGTGGGACCGGGGGAACTGCTCGGCTGGTCGTGGCTGATCCCGCCGTACCGCTGGCATTTCGGCGCGGTGGCCGTCGCCCCGACGCGCGCCTTGGTGCTGGACGCCGGGCAAGTGCGCGCGCTCGTCGAAACCGATCCGGAGCTGGGCTACCGGCTCACCCGGATTCTCCTTGAAACGCTGGTGGACCGTCTGCAGGCCACCAGGCTCCGCCTCCTCGACCTCTACCGGACCCCGGCATGAACCCCGACCCCTGGCTTCCCCGGCCCTACCGAGTGATCGGCAGGATCGCCGAGACCGGCGACTCGGCGACGTTGACACTGGCGCCGGACGGCGACCGATTACCCGAATTCCGCCCGGGCCAGTTCGCCATGCTCTACGCGCACGGTGTCGGGGAAGTGCCCATCTCGGTCAGCGCGATTCCCGGGGACGGGACGCTGGTGCACACCATCCGTGCCGTCGGCGCGGTGAGCCGGGCGCTGCACGACGCCGAGCCCGGCACGGTGCTGGGCGTGCGCGGCCCGTTCGGCACGGCGTGGCGTCTCGACGGCGACGGCGATCTGCTGCTCGTGGCAGGCGGCATCGGGCTCGCCCCGCTCCGGCCCGTGCTCCGGTACGCACTGAAACGTCGTTCTTCGCGCCGCGTCATCCTGATCGCCGGAGCACGGACGCCCGCGGATCTTCTGTACCGGAAGGAACTCCGCGGTCTGTCCGATCCGGACGGTCCCGAGATCGTCCTCACCGTCGACCGCGGTGACGACGGCTGGACCGGGCACGTCGGCTTCGTCACCGAACCACTCGCCACGCATCCGATCGATCCCCTGCAGACCACCGCGCTGCTGTGCGGGCCCGAGCCGATGATGCGCTTCAGCGCAAGGACCCTGCTCCGCCGGGGAGTTCCCGCCGAGCGGATCGAGGTCTCCCTGGAGCGGAACATGCAGTGCGGTACCGGCCTGTGCGGGCACTGCCAGTTCGGCCCGCTGCTCGTCTGCCGGGACGGGCCCGTCGCCGGTTACCCGGTCGCCGAGCCCCTCTTCCAGGTGAAGGAGTTGTGATGCTCTCCATAGCGGTGTGGAAGTTCACCTCGTGCGACGGCTGTCAGCTGACCTTGCTCGACTGCGAGGACGAGCTGTTGCCCTTGACCAGGCAAGTGAAGTTCGCGCATTTCGCCGAGATGACCAGCGTCTCCGAACCGGGGCCCTACGACATCTCGATCGTCGAAGGGTCGGTGACCACCTCCGCCGAAGCGGAAAGAATCCAGCGCGTCCGCGAGCAATCCACCGTTCTGGTCGTGGTCGGCGCGTGCGCCACCTCCGGCGGAATCCAGGCCCTGCGCAACTTCGCCGACGTCGAGGAGTTCCGTTCCGTGGTGTACGCACGTCCGGACCACATCGAGACACTGGCGACGTCGACGGCGATCGCGGAGCACGTCAAGGTCGACTACGAACTTCGCGGTTGCCCCATCGACAAGGGGCAGCTCCTGGAGGTTCTCACCGCGCTGATGGCGGGCCGAGCGCCCGATCTCCCCGACACCAGCGTCTGCACCGAATGCAAACGCCGTGGCCTCACCTGCGTGATGGTCGCGCACGGGACCCCTTGTCTCGGACCGGTGACGCACGCGGGCTGCGGCGCCCTGTGCCCCGCGGTGAACCGTGGCTGCTACGGCTGTTTCGGTCCGATGAAACAACCGAACGTGCCCGCGCTGATCCCGTTGCTGCGCCGGAGCGGAATGGGCGACGACGAACTGCACCTGGTGTTCAGCACTTTCAACACGGCGGCGGAGTGGACATGACCCATCGGGCGAATCGCATCCTGCAAGTGGCGGGACTGGCACGGGTGGAAGGCGAAGGCTCACTTCGTGTGCGCACCGACGGCGACCGGGTCGAGAGTGTCGAGCTCGCCATCTACGAGCCACCGAGATTCTTCGAGGCCTTCCTCCGCGGCCGCGATTTCCGCGAGCCACCGGACATCACCGCCCGGGTGTGCGGGATCTGCCCGGTCGCCTACCAGCTCAGCGCGTGCCGGGCCGTCGAAGACGCTTGTGGTGCCGAGGTGGGAGACGGCCTGCGCGCGCTGCGGCGGCTGCTGTACTGCGGCGAATGGATCTCCAGCCACGCGCTGCACATCTATCTCCTGCACGCGCCGGACTTCCTCGGTTTCCCGGACGGTATCGCGATGGCCACCGCCCATCGCGAGATCGTGGAACGGGGACTCGCGCTCAAGAAGGCCGGGAACCTGATCATGGAGACGATCGGCGGACGCGCGATCCATCCGGTCAACGTCCGGGTCGGCGGCTTCTACCGTGTCCCGGACCCCGCCGGGTTGCGCTCGCTGGCGGACGTGCTCAGGCACGCTTTGGACGACGCGCTGGAGACGGTGCGCTGGGTTTCGGGATTCGACTTCCCCGACCTCGACATCCCCCATGATCTGCTCGCTTTGCGGGACACCGGCGGCTATCCGCTGGATCGGGGTGAACCGGTGGTCAGTACCGGGCTGCGGTTCACCGCACGCGAGTTCCCCGAGCATGTGGAGGAACACCAGGTCTCGCATTCGACGGCGCTGCACGCCCGGCTGGACGGCCGGATGTACCTCACCGGGCCGCTCGCCCGGTACAGCCTCAACTCGGACCGGTTGTCCCCGCTCGCCGCTGGTGCCGCGGCCGACGCCGGTCTCGGGGCGGAATGCCGCAACCCGTTCCGCAGCATCGTGGTGCGCGCCGTCGAGGTCGTGTACGCCCTCGAGGAGGCTTTGCGGATCATCGAGACCTACGACCGGCCGGACCGGCCGTTCGTCGAAGTGACCCCACGCGCGGCGACCGGTCACGGAATCACCGAGGCTCCGCGCGGGCTGCTGTACCACCGCTACGAACTCGACGCGGGCGGGCGAATCCTGAGCGCGGACATCGTTCCGCCGACCTCGCAGAACCAGCCCGCGATCGAGCACGACGTGGCGAGGCTGGTCGATCTCCACGGAGATCTCGACGACCACTCGCTGGTCTCGCTGTGCGAGCGCGCGATCCGCAACTACGACCCTTGCATTTCCTGCTCGGCGCATTTCCTCGACTTCACCAGGGAACAGCGGTGAACCCCATCGTCATCGGCGTCGGAAACGAGTTCCGGCGTGACGACGGCGTGGGACCGGCCGTCGCCCGCGAGGTCTCCCGCCGCGGGATCCCGGCGGAGGTCAGCGATGGGGACACCGTGCGGCTCATGGAATGCTGGGAGGGTGCCGGCCTCGTCGTCCTCATCGACGCCGTCCGCTGTTCCCCCGGTGTGGACGGCCGCTGGCACCGGACCACCCTGCCGGAGCACGGGCCCGTCGCGAGTTCGCACGGCTTCGGGATCCCCGAGGCGGTCGAACTGGCGGAAGCCCTGGGCCGGCTTCCCGAGCGTTTGGTGATCTTCGCGGTCGAGGTGACCGATGTGGACTTCGGTCCGGGGCTGAGTCCTGCCGTCGCGGCGGCCGTCCCGGCCGTCGTGGGCGCGGTCCTCGCCGAAGTCCGGTCGGATACCGCGCCGTGACAGCCGGACCTGAACGGCCCTGAACGTCAGGACAGGACCCCAGCGCTCCCGAGCCGCTCCGAACAGCCGGCGGTCATCAGCTCGACGACCGCCTCCTTGGTGAGTTCGCGGGTCGCGTACACCCCGGCCATCCGGCCCAGGTACAGCACCGCGATGCGGTCGGCCACCGCGAAGACGTCGTTCAGGTTGTGGGACACCACCACAACGGCCAGGCCCCGCTCGGCCAGCCGCCGGATCAACCGGAGCACCACCTCGGTCTGCTGGACGCCCAGCGCCGCGGTCGGCTCGTCCATGATCACCAGTTTCGAATGCCACAGCACGGCCTTGGCTATCGCGACCGCCTGGCGTTGGCCGCCGGAGAGGGAACCGACCGGCTGGCGGACCGAGGTCAGCGTGGTGACGCCGAGGCCGTGCAGTGTCTCCTTGGCGGCCGCCTCCATCCGGTCTTCGTCGAGTGCCCAGTGCCGCAAGGGTTCCCGCCCGAGGAACATGTTCTGCACGACGTCGAGGTTGTCACAGAGGGCGAGATCCTGATACACGGTCTCGATACCGAGCGCCGCGGCGTCACGCGGGCCGCGGATCCGCACCGGCTCGCCCTGCCACAAGAACTCCCCCGCTTCCGGAACGTGGATCCCGGCGATGCACTTGATCAACACGGACTTGCCCGCGCCGTTGTCACCGACGAGCGCCGTCACCTGTCCCGCCGGGATGTCGAGGTCGACCCCGGACAGGGCGCGCAACGGCCCGAACTCCTTGATGACGCCCCGGACGCTCAGCAACGACGGCCCGGCGCCTTCGCACACTTCGGTCATCGACGTTCCTTCCGCCGCAGTTCCCTCGGTCCCAGCCAACCTCCTGCCACGGCTCCACGAAGCTGCCGTTCCACCCGATCCGCGGGGGACCAAAGGCCTTCCCGCCCGGCATCCCGTGTCTGGAGGCACCGCTCAAGCTCCGGGCCCTTCCCTGGCGATGCGGTCGAGTTCGGCGCGCAACGCGTGCGTCAGCAGATCCAGGTCGGGAAACCGGTCCGCATCCGCGATCGCGGTGACGACGACCGTGCCCGCGTAGGTGAACACCTCGAAGTAGACGGTCATGTTCCCGGTGCCTCCCGCCCCGATCGGAATGGCCGATCGGATCGGCCTGCCGTCGAAGGTGATCGGGTCGCCGGGACCGCGGACATGGCTGACCATCGTGTGCATGCGATGTTGATGGTTCAGGTACCACCGGTAGCCGCCCAGCGCGGCCAAGGGCCTGAACAGCCAGCCGAGCACGGCGACCGGCGGCGGCCCCTTGGCGGAAGACTTCTGCGCCCGAACGGCGGCCGACGTCCGCCGCAGGCGTTGCGTCAGGCCACCGGTTGCCGGAACGGACACCAACAGCGGGCTGACCATGTTCCCGCGCACGGGCTCCCCGGACGCGTGACCGGACACCGGAACGCCGATCGCCACGGTGTCGAGGGATTCTCCCCTGGCCACCAGTACCCGGTTCAGCGCTCCGGCCACCGCCACCAAGATCGCGTCGTTGACCGTCGCGTCGTATCGATGCGCCGCCGCCCGCAATTCCGTCGCAGGTATGCGGACAACAGTCATCCTGCCCCGGCCGCCGGTGCGCCTCAGCAGCGAGCACGGTACCGCGCGCGGAGGGTGCAGCCCTCCGGCCGCCGCCGTCGAGGCGCGCAGCGATCTCAGGCCCGCGGGGGCCCGCCGCACCGCGCGGAGCCGTTCCGACCACGCGTCACGAGCGAGCCGGCCGCGGGCCGGACGCGGCCGGGGAAAGGGCGTCCGGGGCGCGGGCCCGCCGGGGTCGACCAGGTCGGCCAGGATGGCGAGCCCGCCCACGCCGTCCGCGAGCACATGGTGCACCACGATCACCAGGGCGGTCTGCCCGCCGGCGAGCCCCGTCACGAACACCGCCGACCACCTCGGACCGGTACGGGGAATCTGCTTCGCAATGACGGAATACGCGAGCTCCAACAGAGCCCGTTCGTCCCCGGGTGCGGCGCATCGCACCACACCGAACAGGCGCCGGATGTCGAAACTCTGGTCATCGACCCAGATCGGCCCACCACACCCGAGTGGCGTCCGGATCAGTAGCTGCCGCAACCGAGGCACGGCGGCGACCCGTTCGGCGAGCAGCCACCGGACACGAGCCGGTTCGAACCCGTCGGCCTCGTCGAACCGCAAGATCAGTCCGAAATGCTCGGGAGCCCGTTCGGCGTCCATCGCCAAGAACGCACGGTCCGTCGGACTCGCCCGGTCGATCACCGGATACCCGGTCCCCGCGTCACCCACGGCCGTCGTCGCCGTGTCCCATTCCGCGCATCATCATCGCCATCATCGCGGCGCAGGCGACGGCGGCGACCAGTGCGCCGATACCGACGACATCGGTCGCCACCAGAACGATCGCGATCACCACCATCGGTACGCAGCAGGCGAACATCAACCACCCGTGCCCGCCGTGTTCTTTGCCGCCGCCGGAGCCGCGCAGGTCGGAGCGGGGATCGCGGGATGTGCTCATCGTGGGCTCCTCGGTGACGTCGGCACGAAGACCTGCCACCACCACGGTCACCTCCCCCGCCCACCGCGGCCAGGGACCTCCGCCTCATCAGCGCGGTCGCAAGGTCCCTACCTCCGCGAGCTGTCGGAGCGGAGAGTCGGCCCGGGCGACAGCCGACTTCACAAGGAGTCCCTCATGACCGTCTCCGACATCGCGGTCGTCGTTACGGCCGTGGCGGCCATCGCCGCGCTGGGCTGGTTCTTCTTCGGCCCCCGGCGGGCGCGGACCGCACAACTGGCCGGTGGAGTGCAGCGGGTCAAGGTCACCGTGCGCGGTGGCTACCGCCCGGACGTCATCCAGCTCCGTCAGGGCGTGCCGGTGGAGCTGGTGTTCGACCGGCAGGAAAGCGGCGACTGCACCTCACGGGTCGTATTCCCCGACCTTCACCTCGGCGCGGCGCTGCCCGCGTTCCAGCGCACGACCGTCCGCCTCACCCCGGCACGGTCCGGCTCGTTCGGCTTCGCCTGCGGCATGAACATGATCCACGGCACGCTCATCGTCGAACCGGGCACCGAGCCCGCTCAGCCGGACGGGAATGTCCAGGAATCGCCCGCACAGACGGCGGAAGCGGGCGCACCGGCAGCCGTCGACGCCGAGGTCGCCCAAGCCGAGGAACGGCGCGCCGAGATCACCGGCCTGACCCGCCTGGTACTCATCGGTGCGGTGCTCACCCTGCCGGTGTTGTTCGCGGTGATGACCCACTCCCTGTTCGGCGCGGACCGGGTGCCCGCCGTACTCCTCGACCACTGGGTCCAGCTCGTGTTGATCACGCCGGTGATGTTCTGTACCGGCTGGCCGATCCACCGCACCGGATGGCTGACCCTGGTCCATCGCGGCGCGGATATGAACAGCCTTATCACCCTGGGCACGACCGCCGCCTTTGGCTACAGCGTTCTCGTCACTCTCGCCCCCGGTCTCCTGCCCAGCGACCTGCGTGAGGTGTATTTCGAAGCCGTCGGCGTGATCCTCACCCTGATCATGCTCGGCCGGCTGCTCGAAGCACGCGCCAAGGCCGGCACCGGCGAAGCCATCCGAGCACTGCTCGGCCTGCGGGCCCGCACCGCGCGCGTACTGCGTGACGGCGACGAAGTCGAGACCCCGATCGACGAGGTGGCAGTAGGCGACGAAGTCCTGATCCGCCCGGGAGAGAAGATCCCGGTCGACGCGACCGTCCTGTCCGGACAGTCCGCCGTGGACGAGTCGATGGTGACCGGGGAGCCCATGCCTGCCACCAAACGCGCCGGTGACACGGTCATCGGCGCGACGATCAACACCACCGGCTCCCTGCGCGTGCGGGCGGCCAAGGTCGGTGCCGACACCATGCTCGCTCAGATCGTCAAGATGGTGCAGCAGGCACAGACGTCCAAAGCGCCGATCCAGCGCCTGGCCGACGCGACCTCCGCCTACTTCGTGCCGGTCGTGATGGCGATCGCCATCGCCGCCTTCGCCGTCTGGTTCGTCGCCGGCCCACCGCCCGCGCTGACGCTCGCCCTGGTGTCCGCGGTCGCCGTGCTGATCATCGCCTGCCCCTGTGCCCTCGGCCTGGCCACGCCGTTGTCGATCATGGTAGGGACCGGGAAGGGCGCCCGCGCGGGCATCCTGATCCGATCCGCCGAGGCGCTGGAGACAGCGCACAAGCTCGACACGATCGTGCTGGACAAGACCGGCACCATCACCGCCGGCGAGCCCGCCCTCACCGACGTCGAGGTCGCCGGGACACTGTCCGAATCCGCATTGCTCGCGCTGGTGGCTGTCGCCGAAGCCGACAGTGAGCATCCGCTGGCCACGGCGATCGTCGCCGGAGCCCGCGACCGCGGCCTCGCCGTGCCGTCAGCCACGGGGTTCGACTCGGTCACCGGCAAAGGCGTGCGAGCCGTCGTTGCCGGGCACGACGTGCTCGTCGGCACCGCGCGCCTGCTGACCGAGGCAGGGGTCGACACCAGGCGGCTCGACCCGATCAGCGAGCGGCTGGCAGGCGAGGGCAAGACCCCGATCCTGGCAGCGGTCGACGGCCACGCCGCGGGCGTCCTCGCGGTCGCCGACACCGTCAAGGACGACTCCGCCGCCGCGATCACCGCGCTGCACCAGCTCGGCATCGAGGTCGTCATGATCACCGGGGACGACGCCCGTACCGCCGCGGCGATCGCCCGTCAGGTCGGCATCACCCGCGTGCTCGCCGAAGTCCTGCCCGAACACAAGGCCGACGAAATCAGCCGCCTGCAAGCGGAAGGCCGCCGGGTCGGCATGGTCGGCGACGGCATCAACGACGCCCCGGCACTGGCCAAGGCAGATGTCGGGCTGGCCATCGGCACCGGAACCGACATCGCCATCGAAGCCGCCGACATCACCCTCATCTCCGGCTCACTCGCCGGAGTGGTCACCGCGATCCGCCTGTCCCGCGCCACCATGCACAACATCCGGCAGAACCTGTTCTTCGCGCTGGTCTACAACGCCATCGGTGTGCCCGTCGCGGCGGGAGTTCTCTACCCGCTGCTCGGACTGCGGCTGTCGCCGATGATCGCCGCCGCCGCGATGGCCCTGTCCTCCCTGTCGGTCGTCGGCAACGCCAACCGGCTGCGCCGCCACCATGCCGTACCGCTGCCCGATGCCGATGCCGAGGCGGTCGAACCCCGTGTCGAAACCGGCGCCGGCCGGGCAGCCGAGGGGGTGCCCACCCGACGATGAACACCATCGACCGCCGCACCTTCGTCCGCGCCGGGCTGGCGCTGGCCGGAACGGGATTGCTCGCCGGCTGCACCTCCCTCGGAACCGGCGCCTCACTGATCCTGCCCACCAGCCCCCGGATCGGGGAGGCGGAAGCACGGCGCCGAACCACCGGCCGCACCCACGAGTTCCGGTTCACCGCCCAGGCGGCCCAGGTCGACCTTGGCGGTCCGCAGGTGAACACCTGGACCTACGACGGCTCCGTGCCCGGCAGGGAGGTCCGCGTCCGCGTCGGTGACGTCATCCAGGCCGAACTGGCCAACCGGCTGCCCGCCGACACCACCATCCACTGGCATGGCTTGGCGCTGCGCAACGACATGGACGGCGCACCTCCACTCACCCAGGACCCCGTCGCACCCGGCGGCTCGTTCACCTACAGGTTCATCGCCGACACCCCCGGTACCCACTGGTTGCATCCCCACTCCGGCACCCAGCTCGACCGCGGCCTCTACGCGCCCGTCATCGTCGAAAACCCAGCCGATCCCGGCGGCTACGACCACGACTGGACCGTCGTGCTCGACGACTGGATCGACGGCACCGGCACCACCCCCGACGAGGTCCTCACCCGGCTGCGTCAAGGCGCGGGCGGCATGGGATCGAGGCACGGGATGGGTGGGAGCTTCGCACCGGGCGGCAACGTCCGCTACCCGTACTACTTGATCAACGGCCGAGTCCCGGCCGCGCCGGTCACGTTCACCGCGCGGCCCCGGCAGCGGGCTCGTATCCGGTTCTTGAACGCCGCCTCCGACACGGCCTTCCGTATCGCCCTCGGCTCACATCGCCTGCGGATCACTCACACCGACGGCTTCGCGGTCCGGCCCGTCGACACCGACACCCTGCTGATCGGGATGGGCGAACGCTATGACGTCACCGTCACCCTCGGCGACGGGGTCTTCCCGCTCGTCGCGCTGGCCGAAAGCAAGGACGCCACCGCATTGGCACTGGTGCGCACCGGCGGCGGAACCCCGCCACCGTCGTCGTTCCGTCCGCCGGAACTGAATGGCGAGCCTCTTGGCTACGACCGGCTCGTGCCGGTCGAGGAGGTGCAGCTGCCGGTGAAGACACCCGACGTGGAACACCGGCTCGACCTGACCGGCGGCATGATGAGCTACGACTGGGGAATCAACGGCCTGCCGTTCGACCCCGCACGGCGCCTGCTGATCCGCGAGGACCGACGCGTCCGGATCATCATTCGCAACCGGACGATGATGTGGCACCCCCTGCACATCCACGGCCACACCTTCCAATTGGGCGATACCGGCCCCCGCAAGGACACCGTCATCGTGCTCCCCGGCCGAACCGCCTCCTGCGATCTCGCCGCGGACAATCCCGGTCAATGGATGATCCACTGTCACAACACCTACCACCACGAAACCGGCATGGCGACCATCCTCGGCTATCAGACCTGACCTCGCCTCCAGAGTCGTTGATCTGTCGAGAACAGTGCCTTCCGCACTTCCTTCACAACCGCGACGGAGAGAACATCGTTCTGTCTAGAAGGCTCAACTGCCGGAAGGGGCGAGCAATGACCATGAACCCGACCTATGTATCGCGATACGACCAGCGAGTGAAGCTCGTGGAAAATGTGCTGAAGGAAAATTCAGCGTTGTCAGCCGAAGACTGTCACGTACTCGCCATTCGACTGCTGCGCGCCCTCGAGGAAATTCCCGAGAAAGTTCGCTGATCAGAACAAGCGTCTCGGAAACTCCACTGAATCAACTCTTCCGGAAGGTCGACCATGCTGATCCTCGTCATCACTCTCCTGGTAACCTGGTTGATTGTCGCCGTCATCGGATTCGCCTTCGAAGCTCTTTTCTGGCTGGCGATCGTCGGCATCGTTCTCTTCGTCGGCACCGCTGCGATCGGATTCGCCCGCCGCAAGGCCCTCCATCGCTGACCCGCCCGGCCGCATCCGTGAAGGCGGCTGAACGTCAGAAGTCGGCCGAGGCGGCCTCAGGCGGAATGCGTACGGCGATCTCACCGCCCAACACGGCGCCCTCGGCCAGGCGGAGCTTGTCGCCACTCCAGAACCGCCCGGCGTCGTACCAGCTCGGCCGGTGTCCTTGGGGCAGCAGGCCCATGGCGTCATAGGTGATCGCGACGATCTCGGCGCAATAGGCGGTCTCCAACGCGAGGTCGTCGGTGTCGCGCCTCTTGAACGGAAGCCGTCCGCCCAGCCAGCGAGAGGCGAGGCGGGCCGTCGACGGGAACGGAGTGCCGTTCAGCCGGGCGATGGTCCGCAGTACGGCATCCTCCATCTCGCCGCTGACCGTATGGTCGAGCTGGCGCAGCCAGACCCGTTGGTGGTATTTCTCGGCCCACACGACGACAGCCCGATGGAGGTCGTGCAACTGGGCACCACGCTGGCGGGCGCCCGTCCAGACGTCCGGCAGGGTACGGCCCAGCTCGGCGTGCCACAGCAGCGGTGGAAGGTCTTCGATCACCACCGCCATGCCGACGTGGTTGACCGGGCTGTTGGTCACGACCCGGATGGTGCGGTCGGCCACGGTCTGCCCCCGAAACAGCCACAGATCTCCTGTGCGCGTTAGGGCGACAGCCTCGTCGAGATCGAGTTCGGTGCTCGGCACAGCTGTAGCCTAGGCATATGCGCTGGTGGAAGGCAGTGGGCTTGGCCGGGCTCGTCGGAGTCGCCGCGACCGGAGCAGTGATCGCGCGCGAGGAGCGGCGGCGCCGCGCCTACACCCCGGACGAGATCCGCGAACGGCTCCACGCGCGTCTCGCCAAGACAGCGCCAGGGCAAGAAGGCTCCGCGCCGGGAAACCAACCGACGCGACAGTGATCCCGGTATCTCGCGACGTCGTACTGCCTCCGCTCGAAGCGGCGGTTGCCGAGGCGGCCAACGACCTCCCTCTCGGGACCATAGGTCCCTACCGCCCTCGGGCCGCACTGCGACACGGTGCCGGTATGACCGAAATATGGCGTAACGACTTGGAAGACGGCCGTACCGTCGAGGTCCGCGTCTATCAGGATGGCAGGCTGCTGCGACGCGAACTCTGCGAGTCCGATGAAGAGGCGACTGCCGTGGTGGAGCGGTGGTGCGAACTCGACGGCGTGACCTGCGAGGTCGACGACCTGGCCGCCCGGCACCGCGCCGGCGACATTCTCGAGCCCGAGCCGACCGACCTGCTCGACGAGAATTCCGCACCGGGCCCCCTCAGGTGAGCGAGCCGGCGGGACGCAGCTCGCGCTGACGGATGGCGGCCCCCATCGACGTCGTACAGGTGATCGTGACACCCGAGAGGTCGTCCGTGCCCGCCGGCCGTGTCGAGCGCACGCCACCGGCGAGCGGCGCGAAGACCGGCGTGAGTCCGTTCGTCCGAACTGTCGCGCACTGAGCGGACGCTCGTGACCAGTGACCCGGTCATTCGTGTGGCGCCGCATCGAGCTGAGCGCCTTCGGGCGGCACCGATGACGTGAAAGGCCTACGGACCCTGCCGCCGGAGGGCTTTGGCCCCTCACCGGCCACGGAACCGGCCGGGAACATCGTCTGAGTACAAGACGAATCGACGCGCGACGAGGTACGCCGACCGGTTGCTTTTCGTGAAGTGAAGGGACGATGGAAATGAAAGCGAAATGGCGCAGCCGGACCAGGCACGGTCGCATCACGGACGCGGTACGCGCCTTCAACAAGCGCGTGCTGAACCCCGTGATGCTGCGAATGGCAGGGCGACGGCATTGGTACACCGCCGTACTCCGGCACACCGGCCGTCGTTCCGGCAAATCGTACGCCACCCCTGTGGTCGCGAACCGCACCGAGAACGGCTTCATCATTCCCTTGCCGTACGGCACCGAAGTCGATTGGCTGCGGAACATGCGGACTGCAGGGCACGCCACCATCGACCTGAAGGGCGACAGCTACGAGGTGGTGAATCCCACGATCGTCGATGCGGCCATCGCCCTTCCACAGGTCTCACCCGGACGCCGACGGGCTTGGCGGTTCTTCGGCATCCAGCACTACGTGCAAGTGAGCATCCGCACCGGGCAGCACTGAATCCGCTGGACTCCGGATACCGGCGGTGTCGTTCGACCGGCACGAACGGCCGGAGCTGATCGAGATCCCGATTCGGAGGGGCCGATCCAGATTCGACCTCGCGACGAAGGGAATACGACCGTGTCACGACCAGAGTTCACCACCACCTCCACCCCTGGCGGGCCGCGGACCGGGTGGGACCCGATGCCCCGCCACACTCATACCCCCCTGTGCGGCAGCCGTGACCGGATCGTCGTGGGGATCGACGACTCACCACAGTCGATCTCCGCGCTTCGCTGGGCAGCGAGGGAAGCCCGGTTGCGCCACACCCACTTGCACATCGTCCACAGTCATCCCGAAGGCACCGACGGCATCGACCTGGAACGGGTATTGGCCCGGGCGTTCAAGACTTCGCCCGCGGTCGACATCGAGTCGCTCTCGGTGTCGGCGAAACCGCCCGAAACCTTGATCGCCGCCTCACACGGTGCCGCGTTGCTCGTCGTGGGGACCCACGTCCAAGGCGCGTTCGCCGAGGTGTTCAAGTCGATCGCCCGGCGCACTGTCGCGTTCGCGACCTGCCCGGTCGCAGTGGTGCCGGCCGAAGACGCCGTGACGGAAGCCGCACATGAGCGAGTCGTCGTCGGTGTCGATGACAGTTTCAGCGCGCGGGACGCGTTGTGGTGGGCCGCCAACGAAAGCCTCTACCGGACCATGGACGGCGGCCGGTGCGACCTGCATGTCGTCCATGTCGTCGCGTCGTCCACGCCGATCCCTCGCCGCCATCCGGACACCGGACTGATCATGGGCGGCACCACCGGCCACGACGAACTGACCGCACCCGAACGGCTTCTGCGGGCTTTGGCGACGGAGATCCTCATCGGCCCGCTGGCCGAGGTCGAGGTCAGCTTCGAAATCCGGCAGGCGGACATGCACGAACGAACCGGTGCGGTGACCGGCACCCTGATGGCCCTCGCCCGGAACGCCGACCTCCTGGTCGTCGGCGCACGCGGCTACGGTGCCTTCAGCGACGCGCTCTCCACGTCGGTGACGAGCAATGCTCTTCACGAAGCCATTTGTCCGGTGGTCATCGCCCCGGACGCCCGCGAGGACGTCCGGGGACGTATCCGCGCCGCCACCCTCGCGATGGAGCACGAACTGGCCCGCGGCGGCGCCATCCGCTGGTAAGCCGCCAGCGGTCGGCGGGTGATCGCCGTGCTCCGATCCGCAAACCCTCACGGCCGATCCGGCCCGAGGAAAACTCGGCGAGAGGACGCTTCGATGCAGGAAAAGAGCGATGGCCCGTTCAGGAAGTGGGCGGCGACAGGGCTGTCCTTGCTGATCGTGCTGTGCCTCACCACGAGTGAGGCGAGTGCCGAAACCACCGGCCGGGCGCCCCGTGCGGTGGACCTGGGGACCCTGCCAGGGCACGTTTTCAGCGAAACGGTGGCCTTGAACAACTTCGGTGAGGTCGCCGGAACTTCCCACGATGGGCAGCTGGCCGCGTCCCGTGCCGTGCGCTGGGACTCCCGCGGCCGGATCAAGGACCTCGGCGTGCTGCCCGGGACCAAACGCAGCGTGGCCAACGCGATCAACGAACGCGGGACGGTCGTCGGCTTCTCCTATACGGCCGACCTCGACGACAGCCGTGCCGTGCGCTGGGAACCCGACGGCCGGATGATCGATCTCGGTACGATCCCTGGCGGCATCAGCAGCTGGGCCGGCGGGATCACCGACCAGGGCATCGTCATCGGGGGTGCCCGGCTCGCCGACCGCCGCCATCGCGCGGTGAAGTGGGACCGGGACGGCCGGATCACGGATCTGGGTGCGCTACCCGGTGACTCTCAGGCGAACACGGCAGCCGTCGACGACAACGGCGTGGTTGTCGGTACCTCCTATGTGGACCTGGCGAACGCCCGTCCGGTGCGCTGGGACCGGAACGGCGCCGGCGCGCTGGCACTTCTGCCCGGAGACACCACTGGCAGTCCGTTGTGCGTCAACGACAACGGGGTAAGCGCCGGTAACGCCTACCGATCCGACTCCGGTCCCCATGCTCGCCGGTGGGATGGCCACGGCCGGGTCACCGAACTGAAACCTCCGCCGGGCGGTGTGCGCAGCCGGGCGAGCGCCATCAACGACCGGGGCACCGTCGTCGGCAGCGCCGACCTGGCCGATCAGCGGACTCATGCCGTCCGCTGGAGCCGGACCGGAGCCGTCATGGAATTGACCGCTCTCGGCGGGCCGAGCAGCGCCGTGGCGATCAACCTGTGGGGCACCGTCGCGGGCAGTGCTCAACGCGACGACGGCCGCGGCCACGCCGTTCGATGGGACGCCGCAGGCCGCATCACCGACCTGGGGACCCTTCCTGGCAGCACCTTGCCGAGCGAGGCAGTCTCGATCAATGACCGTGGCACCGTGATCGGCAACGCCTACACGGCGAACGGTGCCTGGCACGCGGCCCTCTGGCACACCGACCGCTGATGTCCGTGAAGGCCTCCTTGAGGGACTCTGGGTCCCTCAAGGAGGCCTTCACGGACATCACCCAGGCGAGAAGCCGCGAGTCATGGAATCAGGTCGATGGGTGCTTCGCCAGGATTTCCCGGAGTGCGGACACGAAGCGCAGTGATGCGTCATGGTCACGCTGCCAGACATTGCGGCCGAAGATCAGGCCCGTCGCACCGGCCTCCATCGACTCCCGTGCCTTCTCGAGCATCGCCTCGTCCCCCGCCTTGGTCCCGCCCGAGACCAGCACCAGCGTCCGGTTCGCCGACCGGACCACCGCGTCGATGGCCTGCTGCGACGTGAACTCCGCGTCGTACGTTCCCGGGACCTCCGCTCGCTTCTCCGGATGCGGGAAGTTCACCTTCACGACATCGGCGCCCAGTTCGGAAGCGGTACGCGCGGCGTAGTCGACCGCATAGAAGGAGTCCTTACCACCCTTGGCCTCGATCGCCTCGCCGCGCGGGTAAGCCCAGACGATCAGCGGCATGCCGAGCCGGTGCGCGTCGTCGCGCACCCGCCGGTACTGCTCGAAATCCGCCTCCTGAGAAGGAGTTCCGACATAGAGTGTGTATCCGACAGCGTCCGCGCCGAGCCGGACGGCGTCCTCGACGGTCGCGTTCACCGGGGAAAGGGCCCGCGCGTCGGAAGGGATATCGGTCTTTCCGTTCAGCTTGAGCACCAGCGGGATCTCTCCGGCGTAGTCCCAGTAGAACTTCTCGGCGAGGCCGATCTGCACGACGATCCCGTTGAATCCACCCTCGACGGCGAGCTTGACGATGTAGCGAGGGTCGCTCGCCGCCGGGTTCTCGAAGAAGTCCCGTGGGCCGTGCTCGAGTCCCTGGTCGTACGGCAGGAAGAACGCCGTCCCGTTACCGAGGCCGTGCTGATGCAGGATCCGGTGCAGCCTTGCCTTCTTTCCCGTGTTCAAGCCGAGTTCCGCCAGCGCGGGTCGATTCGCCATGGGATTCCTCCGTCTCTTCGTCCGGTTCGGGAGCGAGGCTCAGCACGGCATCCGTGGTGTCCGCTGCCACGATCGCGTATCGGCGGTCGAAGTCGAGAACCACGTGACCTGCGCGCGGTTTCGCCCGTGTCAACCGGAACCTTCGCCCACCGGGTCAGCGTATGACCAGGGCGGCCCGCCCCGCTGAGGCCGAACAGACCGCGCCGGAGGGACCTACGACCCTCGCCGCCGACCGAACGCCTCGGCGAGGCTCGAAGGACCTCGAAGCTGACGGGAGCACACCATGAACAAGCGATCCGGCGACCGGCGCAAACCCAACCCGGGCGCGCTCGGTTTCCTGGCCGGGGTTCAGGTGACCCTCGCTGTTGTCGCGTGGACCGATCTCGCGATGCGGCCCGCGGCCGAGATCCGTGGCTCGAAGCGTCGGTGGGCATTGATCATCGCCGTCAACTTCGCCGGCCCGATCGCCTATCTCACCTGGGGCAGACGGCCGATGAACCCGGCCACCGAGGCCGTCGGACGGCCACACGAGGAATCGTGATGCGCTTCCGCGACCGCCGTGAAGCGGGCCGCGCACTCGCCATGCGTCTGCGGTATCTCCGCGGGCACCAGGTCATCGTGCTCGGACTGCCGCGTGGCGGCGTCGTCATCGCCAAGGAGATCGCCGACGTTCTCGGCGCACCACTGGACATCCTGCTGGTCCGTAAGATCGGCGTTCCCGGCAGGCCGGAGCTCGCCATGGGCGCTCTCGGTGAGGGCGACGTCCTGGTCACCAACCACGACGTCGTCCGCGCTGGGGAAATCACCCGCACCGAGGTAGTCGCGGCCGCGGGGGCGCAACGTGCCGAACTGGCCCGCCGTTCCGCACTCTACCGGCGTGGCCGCCCACCGCTCCCAGTGGCCGGACAGACAGTCGTCTTGGCCGACGACGGAGTCGCCACCGGGAGTACCGTGTCCGCGGCGATCCGGGTCCTGCGGGCCCGCCAGGTGGGCAAGATCATCCTCGCTGTCCCCGTCGGCCCGGAACACGTCATCGACCAGCTCGGGCGCGATGTCGACCAGGTGGTCTGCTTGTCCGCTCCCCGCCGGTTCCGCTCGGTCGGCCACAGCTACGACGCATTCCCTCAACTCGCGGACGCCGATGTGCTCGCACTGCTGGACGACACACCGAATCCCCTCCGGAGGCCGTCATGAACTGGGCACCCATCACGAAAACGGCCGTCACCGCGAACCTCGACGAGTACGAACGTACCTACGAGGAATTCTCCTGGCGGAGCGCCCGAGAACTGCTCTCCGGACTACCTGACGGGCGTGGTTTGAACATCGCCTACGAAGCGGTCGACCGGCATGCCACCGGGCCGGAAGCCGGCAAGACGGCACTGCGCTGGCTGGATCGCGACGACGGGGTCCACGACTTCACCTACGCCGAACTCGCCGAACGTACTAACCGGTTCGCCGATCTCCTCACCGGGCTCGGGGTGCGCCGGGGTGAACGGGTCTTCACACTCCTCGGCCGTGTTCCGGACCTCTACATCGCGACCTTGGGGGCGCTCAAGGCCGGCTGTGTGCTGTCGCCGCTGTTCTCCGCTTTCGGCCCGGAGCCGGTCCGGCAGCGGATTCAGCTGGGCGAAGGCGCTGTCCTGGTGACCTCCCCCGCGTTGTACCGCCGGAAGGTCCGCCGGTTACGCGCCGAGCTGCCCTCGCTGCGGCATGTTCTGCTCACGGGAAGCGACGCCGAACCGGACACCATCGCACTCGAACCGGCAATGGCCGCGTGCAGCACCACGTACGAGATCGGTGCCACCGCACCGGAAGATCCGGCCTTGCTGCATTTCACGAGCGGTACCACCGGTACCCCGAAGGGCGCCCTGCACGTCCATGCCGCCGTCCTCGCCCACCAGATCACCGCGCGGTACGCGCTCGACCTCCGTGCGGACGACATCTTCTGGTGCACCGCCGATCCAGGCTGGGTCACCGGCATGTCCTACGGCGTCATCGCTCCACTCACCCTCGGTGCGACACTCGTCAGCGACGAGGGCGAGTTCGACGCGCGGCGCTGGTACCGCGTTCTCTCCTCGCAGCACGTCACCAACTGGTACACCGCCCCGACCGCGCTGCGGATGCTGATGCGCGAAGGCGACGCGATCTCCGACGGCTTCGATCTCTCCGCGTTGCGGTTCATCGCGAGCGTGGGCGAACCGCTCAATCCCGAAGTCGTGGTCTGGGGGCAGAAAGCGCTGGGCTTGCCGGTGCACGACAACTGGTGGCAGACCGAGACGGGCGCGATCATGATCGCCAATTTCGCGAGTGAGGAGATCCGGCCGGGTTCGATGGGCAGGCCGCTGCCGGGAATCGAGGCGGGCCTGCTCGCACGTGGGGACGACGGCCGGGCGAAGGTGGCCGGCGGTCACGTCCGCGAGATCACCGAGCCGGGCGTCGAAGGTGAACTCGCGCTCCGGCCCGGCTGGCCGTCGATGTTCCGTACCTACTGGGACGATCCCGCCCGTTACGCCAAGGCGTTCGCGGACGGCTGGTACCTCACCGGCGACGTCGCCCGCCGCGACGCCGACGGTTACTACTGGTTCGTCGGCAGGGCCGACGACGTCATCAAGTCGGCCGGGCACCTGGTCGGCCCGTTCGAGGTGGAGAGCGCTCTGCTGGCCCATCCGGCGGTGGCCGAAGCCGGGGTGATCGGGACACCCGATCCGGTCGCGGGTGAGCTGGTCAAGGCCTACGTCTCCCTCAAGCCGGGTCACGAACCCACCGAAGACCTCCGCCTCGACCTGCTCGCGTTCGGCCGCAAAGCGCTCGGCGCCGTGGCCCCCAAGGAGATCGTCTTCGACCAGCATCTTCCGCACACCCGCAGCGGCAAGGTCATGCGGCGGCTGCTCAAGGCGCGGGAACTCGGACTCCCGGAAGGCGATGTGTCCACTTTGGAAGGTGCACGATGAGCGAACGGCAGGCAGCGCGGACACCTCGTGCCAAACAACGACACGAGCTGCTCCGGCAAATGATACGGATCCGGCGGTTCGAAGAGCGCTGCGTCGAGTTGTACAGCGCGGCCTCGATCCGTGGGTTCATGCACCTCTACATCGGTGAAGAGGCGGTCGCCGCGGGGATCATGCACGCCGCCGGGGCAGAAGACCCGGTGGTGTCCACCTATCGCGATCACGGGCACGCACTGGCGCGGGGCCTCTCGATGGAGGCGGTGCTCGCGGAGATGTACGGGCGCACCAACGGATGCAGCCGCGGCCGTGGCGGATCGATGCACCTCTTCGATGCCGGACACCGGTTCTACGGTGGCAACGCGATCGTCGCCGGCGGGCTTCCGGTGGCCGTTGGACTGGCGCTCGCCGACCGGATGCGCGGCAGACCCACCGCCACCGTGTGCCTGTTCGGAGACGGTGCCGTGGCGGAAGGCGAGTTCCACGAATGCCTCAACTTGGCCGCGCTCTGGCGGCTGCCGGTCTTGTTCTGCTGCGAGAACAACCTCTATGCGATGGGCACGGCGATCGAACGCGCGCAGGCCGAAACCGACCTCGCCGTCCGCGCGGCGTCCTACGGAATGCGGTCATGGCCGGTCGACGGGATGGACGCGGTCGCGGTCGCCGAGGCCGCCGAGCGCGCGCTGGAGGGCATCCGGGGCGGTTCCGGGCCGTGCTTCCTCGAATTGCGCACTTATCGCTTCCGCGCACACTCGATGTACGACGCCGAACGGTACCGGGAAAAGTCCGAAGTACAGGAGTGGAAAAAGCGCGACCCGATCGAGAAGATGACAACGCTGATGCGAGAAGACGGCGAACTCACCGACGACGACATCGCGGCTATCGAGTCCGAAGTGGACAAAGAGATCCAGGACGCGATCGCGGCCGCCGAAGCCGGCCCGCTCGAGCCCGTCGAAGACCTGACCCGGTTCGTCTACTCGGAGCGACCATGACCAAGACGACGTACCGCGAGGCCTTGCGCGAAGGTCTCCGCGAAGCACTCAAGGAAGACGAGCGGGTCTTCATGATGGGCGAGGACATCGGCCGGTACGGCGGCTGCTTCGGGGTGAGTCTCGGGCTGCTGGAGGAGTTCGGGCCCACCCGGATCCGCGACACACCGTTGTCCGAATCCGCCTTCGTCGGCGCCGGAATCGGCGCGGCGCTCGGCGGGATGCGGCCGATCGTCGAGATCATGACGGTCAACTTCAGCCTGCTCGCCCTCGACCAGATCCTGAACAACGCCGCCACTCTGCTGCACATGTCCGGCGGCGCGCTCAACGTCCCGCTCGTCATCCGGATGACCACCGGCGCCGGACGCCAGCTCGCGGCCCAGCATTCGCACAGCCTCGAGGGCTGGTACGCGCATATCCCCGGCCTCAAGGTGATCACTCCGGCGACACTGGAAGACGCACGGGGAATGCTGCTGACCGCGCTACGCGACCCCGACCCGGTCCTGCTGTTCGAACACGGCGCGCTCTACAACGTCTCGGAGGAGCTCGCCGACGACGCGGGCGCGGTGGACATCGAGCATGCGGCCGTCCGGCGGAGCGGCAAAGATGTCACGATCACCGCGTACGGTGGCACGCTGCGCACCGCGCTGACCGCCGCGGACGAACTCTCCACGCAAGGCATCGACGCCGAGGTCATCGACCTTCGTGTCCTCCGCCCGCTCGACGAAGCGACCGTCATCGCCTCGGTCACCCGGACCCATCGGCTGGTCGTCGTCGACGAGGGCTGGCGCAGCGGCAGCCTCTCCGCGGAGATCGCGGCCCGTGTCGCCGAGAAGGCGCTCTACGAACTGGACGCGCCGATCGAACGAGTATGTGCGGCCGAGGTGCCGATCCCGTACGCCAGACAGCTCGAAGAGGCGGCGCTTCCCCAGCCGTCGGACATCGTGGCGGCGGCGAAACGAGCGGTGGGCTGAGATGGCCGACTTCCTGATGCCTTCGCTCGGCGCGGACATGGACTCGGGCACCGTCATCGAATGGCTGGTGGCGCCGGGAGACGAGGTCCACCGCGGTGACATCGTCGCGGTCGTCGACACCGCCAAGGCGGCCATCGAGGTGGAATGCTTCACCTCCGGGACCGTGGAAGAGATCCTGGTGCCGCCGGGGACCTCGGTCGCGGTCGGTACTCCGCTGGCCCGGATCGGCTCCGCCGTACCCGGAAAGGAGCCGGAGGCACCCACCGCACCTGCCCCGGTGCCGGCACCACGCGCGGAGCTGCCGCGCAAGATCGCGCGCGGGTTGGCGAACCCGCCGGCACGCGCCTTCGCCACCCAGGTCGGGGTCGATCTGGGCACCGTGCACGGAACCGGCCGTGATGGCCGGATCACCCACGCCGACGTCGAACGCGCCCGCGCGCGACACCGCACGGCCGAGATCGGTGCCCGGCCGTTCAAGGTCTCGCCCTACGCCCGGCGGCTCGCCACGGAACGCGGTATCGATCTGGGATCGCTCGAACCCAGCGCCGCCGACGGCGCGCTTCACGCTCGCGACCTTCCGGCCGTCACACCGCCGTCCACGGCGCCGGTGACCGAACCACCGCGGCACACCGTCGATCCAGCCGCCTTGCGGCAGACGATCGCCACCCTGATGGCTCGTTCGAAGCGCGAGATCCCGCACTACTACCTGTCGACGACGATCGATCTGAAGGCCGCGACCGACTGGCTGCGAGAGCACAACCTCAAGGCGCCGATCCCCGAGCGGATCGTCCCCGCGGCCTTGCTGCTCAAGGCAACGGCCGTCGCCGCTCGCGAGGTTCCCGAGCTCAACGGCCACTGGGTCGACGGTGCCTTCCGGCCGTCGGCCGAGATCCATCTCGGTGTCGCGGTCTCGTTACGCGGCGGCGGCCTCATCGCCCCCGCGATCGCCGACGCCGACCAGCTCTCCCTGCCGGAGATGATGCGGCGGTTGCGCGATCTGGTGTCCAGGGCACGATCGGGTTCCCTGCGCTCGCGAGAGCTGACGACCGCCACACTCACCGTGACCGACCTCGGCGACAACGGCGTCGAGTCGGTCCACGGCGTCATCCATCCGCCGCAGGTGGCGCTCGCCGGCTTCGGAGCGATCAGCCGGCGTCCCTTCGCGGTCGGCGACCTCCTCGGAGTACGGCCGCTCGTCACCGCGACGCTCGCCGGCGACCACCGCGCGACCGACGGCGCGACCGGCGCCCGATTCCTCAAGCTCGTGACCGCCCTGCTGCAGAAACCGGAGGAGCTATGACCCAGCCACTCACCCAAGACCGGGCACATGCGGCGATCCGCACGGCGCTACGCGGATTCGCCACCGAAGCCGACCTGGAGACACTGGATCCCGGTGAGAACCTTCGCGAGGCACTCGAACTGGATTCGCTGGACTTCCTGACCTTCGTGGAACGGCTATCCGGAGATCTCGGGACACGGATCGAAGAGGCCGACTACGCCAAGCTGTCCACACTGGATTCCACCACCGAATTCCTGCTGACAAGGGGCTAGCCGTGCTCCAGACCGTGGACGTCGGCGAACTGGCGATCGAGGCGTACCGCTCCATCGTCCCCGACCAGATCATGGAACCGTTGCTCGAGACCGCACGGGCCCTTCGCGGCGTGAAAGTGCTGCATCTGAGCGCCACCCCGTACGGAGGCGGTGTCTCCGAGCTGCTGCGCTCCTCGGTGCCGCTGTACAACGATCTCGGTATCGAGACGACATGGAAGATCATCAGTGGGAAGCCGCCGTTTTTCACGGTGACGAAGAAGATGCACAACGCGCTCCAAGGCGAGACCAAACAGCCGATCACCGTGGCGGATCGGATCCTCTACGAGCGAACCGCCCGGGAAAACGCGGCCGAACTCTCGGCGGATCCGCAGTTCGGCGAGTTCGACTTCGTCTTCGTCCACGATCCACAGCCGTCCGCCGTACTGTCCTTTGTGGATATAACGGCCGCGTCGTGGATCTGGCGCTGCCATATCGACACCTCGGCCCCGGCGCCCGAAGCCTGGGACTACCTCAGCGGGTTCATCTCCCCCTATGACGCGACCGTGTTCACGATGGCGAGCTTCGCACCGCCGGATCTGCCCCGTGGGCGGGTCGACATCATCCCGCCGGCGATCGATCCGCTGAGTCCCAAGAACATGTCACTCGACGATCGCACGGTGCACGCGGTCCTCAACTGGATCGGCATCGAACCCGGCAGACCGCTGATCACGCAGGTCTCCAGATTCGATCCGTGGAAGGACCCGCTCGGAGTGATCGAGGCGTTCCGGATAGTGCGGCGCGACGTACCGGACCTTCAGCTCGCCCTGGTCGGTTCGATGGCACTGGACGACCCGGAGGCGTGGGATGTGTACAGCACGATCAGCGCCGAGACCGCGGGCGACCCGGCCATCCACCTGTTCACGAATCTCACCGGAGTCGGGAACATAGAGGTCAACGCCTTTCAACGGATGTCGACCGTGATGGTGCAGAAGTCCATCCGGGAAGGGTTCGGCCTGGTCGTCTCGGAAGCACTCTGGAAGGGCACTCCGATCGTCGCGGGTGCGGCGGGTGGCATCCCGCTTCAGGTGGCGGACGAGTCAGGCGGCCTGCTCGTCGATTCGGTCGACAGCTGCGCCGAGGCGATCGGCACCCTGCTCGCCGATCCGGCGCCGGCCGCCGCACTCGGGGCCGCCGGACGGGAACGCGTCCGGCGGCACTTCCTGCTGCCCCGCCTGTTACTGGACGAGCTGACCTTGCTCGAAGGCATCGGACGCGGAGCGGCCCCGTCCGAGCTGACCACCTCGGGTGACCATCGCGACCCGGTCTGCGGGATGACCACCTATACCGCCGATCCCGCACTGGCGGCCGAGTTCGACGGACAGAGGTTCCGCTTCTGTTCGCGCCGCTGCCAAGAGATCTTCACCCGGTCCCGGGCGGGAGCACATCCATGACGGCGCGACGATGGCACGGCGGCGAGCTCCGGCAGGACAGGCTCACCGGCGACTGGGTAATACTCGCTCCGGGCCGGGCGACTCGGCCGCACGGAAGCGGCGGACCGTGCCCGTTCTGCCCCGGCGCCGGCGAGGACACCCCACCCGAAACGTGGCGGCTGCCCGGTCCGGGCGGGAGTGGCTGGCAGGTCCGCTCCGTTCCCAATCGCTACGCTCTGTCCGACCGGCACGAGGTGATCATCGAGTCACCCGACCACAAGTGGGATTTCCGCACCGCGGCCGACGCCGAGGCCGAAGCCGTGCTGCACGCGTGGCAGCAGCGGCATCTGGCTCTGCGAAAGACCGCCGCCCAAGTGGTGATCTTCCGTAACCATGGCCTGGCAGCGGGGACTTCGAGACCTCACCCGCATTCCCAGATCGCCGGGCTGCCCGTGCTTTCGCGGTCCGCGCGGCGGGGGCTCGAACTACTTCGCGACCATCCGCGTGGGCACCGGTTCGCCGAAGAGCAACTAGCCGCTGAACTCGCCGCAGGCACCCGGATCGTGCACACCGGGCCGCACAGCGTCGCGTTCGCCCCCTTCGCCCCGAACACCGCTTTCGAGGTCCGGATCGTCCCGCGAGCCTGCCAGGCCGACTTCGCCGCCGTCCCGCGTGCGGAACTCGCCGACGTCGCGCGAACCCTGCGCATGCTGCTTCAAGCACTCGATGAGGAACTCGGTGATCCGGCGTACAACCTCGTCGTGGAGACCGCGCCGACCGGCTGGGAACGGGCGCCTTTCCTGTCCTGGTCCCTGCGGGTCCTGCCGCGGCTGGAGATCGCCGCGGGTCTCGAACTGGCCACCGGTATTCCCGTCGTGACCGCGACACCCGAAGACACGGCGGCGGCCCTGCGCGCGAGGATCGGTGCCCTTGCCTGAGCCCTGCCGCAGCTGAAGACGTCTGCCGGATCACCGAGATGACGGAGAAACCCATGTCCCCCAGCGATATCGTCGCTCTGCGCGACCGAACCGCGAACAAGAGCCTGCTCATGGCCGCTGCCGCGGCGGTCGTGGTGTACATCGCCGGGGACATCCTCTCGGCCTCGTTGTACGACGGCTACAGCTATCGGGACCAGGCGATCAGCGAACTGACCGCTTTCGGGTCGCCCGTCCGGCCGATGATGGTGACGGTCGTCCTGATCCACAACGCCTTGTTGCTGGCGTTCGGGATCGGCATCCTCCGCGTGGCCCGGCGCGGGATCGTGGGGTGGCTCGGCGCCCTCCAGGTCGCGGAGTTCGTCCTCGTGGGCATCGCGACGCACACGTTCTGGGCGATGAGTTCACGCGGAACGGCGCCAGGATTCAACGACACCATGCACATCGCCCTGTCGGGCGTGTTCAGCCTGCTCGTCGTGACGATGATGATCCTCTCGGCCGTCGCTTTCCCAGGCGGATTCCGCGGCTACGCGCTCGCGACGACGATCGTGGTCGTCGCCTTCGGCATCGCGTCTTCGCTCGCGATGCGTGGGCTCGCTCGGAACGACACCCCGTGGGCCGGGGTCTTCGAGCGGATCAACGCCTACGCCTACTTCGCCTGGCTGGTGGTTCTGGCCGCGACGATTCGTCGCGAGCTCTGTTCTCCCGGCGTCAGGTGAGAATGCTCTGACCGCCCGCCCGCGCCGCAGGACCGGCACAGACACCCGAGACGACGGCGACCGGGCACCGTGCGCGTTCCAGGACCTCGTGGCTGGTGACGCCGAGAATCGGCCTGGTATGCAGTCGCCTGCCATGGGAGCCGACCACGAGCAGCCCGGCGTCGGCGGATTCCCCGAGCAGCCCCCGGGCCTCGTCACGCTGACGAACAAGGCGCGGCAGGATGTCGACATCGGGCCAGGCGGATGCCGTGGTCTCCGCGCATGCCGCGAGCAGTTTCTCCGCATCGGACTCGGCGTTTCGGTCGTACCACACCCGCACCGGCACAAGCGGGCGCTGCCGCAGGGCGGCGGTCTCGGCGGCGAACGCCAGCGCCGTCTCGCCGGCGGGTGAATCGTCCACGCCGACGACGACCGGCCCCGGGGCCGGATCGGCCGCACGGAGGACGACCACCGGCGACACCGCCCGGGCGGCCACCATTCTCGTGACATGCCCCAGGTAAGGCCGGTCGCGTCCCGCCGCACCGAGCGCGACGAGCGAACTGGAGGCGGACCGCTGGATCAGGGTCTCCACCACATCACCGGGTTCGGCCACACAGCGCACCGTCAGTTCGGGAGCGGCCGCGGTCGCGACCGCCGACGCGGCACGCAGGCACCGTGTGCCGTATCCGCCGGCCGGGTCCCGATCGGAGACGGGTGCGTAGATCCAGAGAAGTTCCAAGGGCACACGACGGCGCGCGGCCTCCGTCGCGGCCCAGCCGACAGCGGCCAGACCTGGACTCGAACCGTCCACGCAGGCCAGAACCGGAGATTCACTGTCCACAGTCGTCACCTTCCGAAAGGAATGCTCAGGCGCCCACCATCGGTCATGTGGCCACGTTCCGCCCGGCGCCGGCCGCGCGACTGCGCAGGAAGGCCTGGCACGCGCCAAGGAGGTCTTCCCGGGTGGCGACCGCGACACGCTGCCGGATCCCCTGCGGGATCAGAGGTTCACCCGATCCCGGGGCCGGAGTCACCACGACCGGTACCCTGGCACGCAGAGCGCAGACCACGCCGAATTCCCGAGCGGTCAGCTCCGCCTCGTGCGAGCGGACATCGACGGCGAGGTCCGGCGGATCGGCCTCGTCGAGGGGACAGGTCCCGCCTGGGGAGAACGCCCGGCAGATTCCGGACCGGACATGACATGCGCTGACGCGGCAGCCCGCTTCGCGCAGCGCTTTCGCGACTGCGTCGGAATCGCCGAACACGGCCTCGGTCAGCAGGACTCGCATCGCATTCCTCACTTCCGTCGTCTTCCAGCATGTTTCGTTGAAAGTGCACACGGGAGTGGCCGTAGACCCCGATGACCAGGGCCCTTCGGCACCGCTATCGGGACGCCTTCCTGCCAGTGCCCCGGCACGACGAGCAGGCCGTTCTTCCCCTGCCCTGGCACGATGCGCACTTTCCTTCTCCTGTTCCGTGACACCACATGCACTTCACGTCCGCTCTCCTTCCGTTCACCCCAGGGGCGTGGTCAAGGTTTCGAGCGCCGCACGGATGCGCTTGCC
This sequence comes from Amycolatopsis sp. NPDC058340, assembly GCF_042723975.1. Lineage (NCBI taxonomy): Bacteria > Bacillati > Actinomycetota > Actinomycetes > Pseudonocardiales > Pseudonocardiaceae > Amycolatopsis > Amycolatopsis sp. NPDC058340. The sequence continues at coordinate 162,842 of NZ_JBHXIB010000011.1, forward strand.
CGCCTCCTCGGCGACGGGGCGGAGCTCTTCGCGTTCCGGCACGTCGATCATCACCCGCGGATCGAGCGCCTGGACCAGGGTGCGCTCGGCGCCGACGGCGCGGACGACGACATTGCAGGGCAGCAGCAGACCGATCATGCGATCCACCTCCAACGCGCGGTGGGCCAGCGTCGGGTTGCACGCGCCGAGGATCACGTAGGGCTCCATGTCGGCGTCGAGCTTCTCGCGCATGGTCGCCTTGACATCGATCTCGGTCAGCACCCCGAAGCCCTGCTCCTTCAGTGCCGCGCGCACTTCTGCGACAGCCTTCTCGTACGGCAGTTCCAGGGTGACACTCAGGTCGTACCTCATGGTGATCATTCCTTTCTTTCCTTATCCGAGCCCGCGGCTCATCCGCCGTGCAGTGCGGCGGGTGCGAATGCCGCCGCGGCCGCGACTCCAGCCGCGACCGTCAGAACCAGAGAAGCGAACGTCCGCCGGACGGTTCGCTCCGGCAGCCGGCCTCCGAACCGGCCGGCCACCAGCGAAGCCAGGAGGGCCGCTCCGGCGAAAGACAGTGCGACGGCGAGGTCCGGCACAGTGGCCGCGTGGGCGGCCAGCCCGCCCAGCGAGGTGAGCACGATGACCACCAGCGAGGTCGCGACCGCTTCCGGCGCGGTGAGTCCCAGCAGCATGGTCAACGCCGGCACGATGACGAATCCACCGCCGACACCGAAGAGACCGGTCAGCACGCCCACGACGGCACCGGCGCCCAGCGCCTTGGGCAGGCATCGGCGCCAGTTCACCTCGCCCACGCCGACGCGGCAGGCACCTTCCGGCTCGCTGGTGGCCGTGAGCATCCGTACCGCGACCACCGTCATCAGGACGGCGAACGCGACCAGCACCCATCGGTCCGGCAGCAGCCTTCCGAGTGCGGTACCGGCGAACGCGGCCGGCACGCTCGCCGCGGCGAAGACGAGCGCGACGGGCCAGCGAATCACCCTCGCCCGCCACCTGGCCACCAGACCACCGGACGCTGACACCGCCACGACCAGCAGCGACGTCGGGATCGCCGCACTGAGCGGCATTCCGACGCCGTAGACCAGTGCCGGAATCGCCAGGATGGAGCCGCCCGCACCCAGCACGCCCAGTGCGGATCCGATGACGAGGCCGAACGCCACGGCCAGCAGCATCGTCATGCGTCGGCCTCAGCCTGCGACCATCGGCAGCCCGGCCCGCGCCGCCCGATCGAACTCGTCGTCGACCGCGACGACCCGGTGCCCGGCGGCCGCGAGCACCGAAGCCGCGATCGAGGCACGATAGCCCGCCTGGCAATGCACCCAGACTTCACCGGCGGGCACCTCGCCAACGCGGCCCAGCAGCTCGTGCAGGGGGACGTGCAGGGCGCCGTCGATGTGGTTCCGGGTCCATTCCAGGTCGCGCCGGACATCGAGAACGGTCACCGGCCGGTGATGGCGGACCATGGCCAGCTCTTCGAAGCGTGCACGGGGAAACGTGCCCAGTGACGCACCGCCCGACCAGTCCACCGGAGCGCCCGTGGCCGCGGTCTCGACGCGGTCGACGCCGATCCGGAACAGTTCACGTTGCGCTTCGGCGACCTGTCCCGGGGTCTCACCGAGCAGGGAGAGTGGGGTGCCCCAGGGGATGAGCCAGCCCAGGTAGGTGGCGAAACTGCCGTCTATGCCGAAGTTGAGGCTCCCGACCAGGTGACCGGCCGCGAACGCGGTCCGTGAGCGCAGGTCCACCACCCACTCCCCCGCTTCGATGCGCGAGCGCAACTCGCCGGGTTCGGCCTTCACGGGCGCGGTGAGGTCTGGGGCGTCAGGACCCGCGCTGTTCGCCGGGCCCATGTGCGCGTAATAGGCCGGATAGGCGTCCAGGCCGGCGAGCAATTCGTCGACGTAGGCACGTTCGTCCTGGTTCAGCACCGGGTTGACCTGCTTCTCCCGGCCGATCGTCGACCGGTCGGCTGCCGACTGGGTGGCGGAGCAGAAACTGCCGAAGCCGTGCGTGGGATAGATCTCGGCGTCGTCCGGCAGTAGCTCGGCCAACCGATGCGCGGACGCGTACTGGCGCTTCACCAGCTCGCCGGTGTTCTCGGGGCCGAGCAGGTCGGGACGGCCGGTCGAGCCGTACAGCAGGGAACCGCCCGTGAACACGGCCGGGCCCCGGCCCGGTGCTTCCAGGACATAGGACAGATGCGTGAACGTATGCCCTGGTGTCGCCAGCGCACGCACGCGCATGGTCCGCCCGACTTCGACCACGTCACCGTCCGCGACAGGTGCGCGTTCGAAGGAGACCGGATCGGCGGCGTTCACATGATATGCCGCCCCCGTGGCGTGAGCCAGCGCGAGTCCACCGGTCACGTAGTCGTTGTGGATATGGGTTTCGAACACGTCCGTGACCCGCAGCCCGCGCACTTGGGCGAGGTCCAGGACGCGATCGATGTCACGCTGGGGGTCGACCACGAACGCCACCTCGCCATCGCCGACGAGGTAACCGCGGTCGCCCAAGGTCGGCGTGTCGATGGGGATGATCTCGATCATGCTCCTCCTTTCGATACCCCCAGGGGTATACAAATCCAGGGTAGCGCAACCGGCCCGACGACATACTGATACCCCGGGGGGCATCGTGGAAAACCGGCACTTCCTTGGCCTGGATCAGCATCTCAGCGCCGGAACACGAATATCCAGTGCTCTTGGTCCCTTATCCGCCTGACTCGACCAGTACCCCCGCGGGTATGCTGAACACACGAAATGGCCTTGACCTCGTAAAGGAACCCAGATGTGCCAGAGGATCGTCTGTCGGAAGTGCGGGAAGCCGACCTACCGCGGCTGCGGTAACCACGTCGAACAGGTACTGGGTGACGTACCCGCCGCTCAGCGCTGCGCCTGTTCCGCCGAGCGGCCCGAGCGGAAGCCTTGGCGACTGTTCGGCCGCCGCTGAGCGCGGCAAGGACCGGCGGCACAACCACCGGACGAGGTGGTGAACGGCCCCTACGACCGGCCGCGCGAACAGGCACGCGGCGGCGTCCAGGTCACCGGGGCCGACTTGCGCCTGCCACTCAGGGGAGCTGCTCCGCCCTGCCGCCTGGAGCGTCAGGCCAGGCTAAGGAACAGCTTCTCGAGCTGCTTGCGATCGGCGGCGCCCTGCTCGGAGTCGTCCGACAGGCACTTTTCCAGCCCACTGGCGATCAGCTGGAACCCGGCCCGGTCCAGTGCCCGCGACACAGCGGCGAGCTGAGTGATGACGTCCCGGCAGTCCCGGCCGTCGTCGAGCATCTGGATCAGGCCGCCGACCTGGCCCTGTGCCCGCCGCAGCCGTTTGCGCACATCCGCGAGCACCTCTTCGTTCAGCTCCACACCGACCTCCTCTGGTACCCCCCAGGGTACCTGGCGAGAAGCTTCGGCACGCACCCCGTCACTGCTCCAGGCCGTTCGACGCCGCACTAGGCGAACAGCGATCGCCTCATCCGCAGGACGGCCACGCCGAGGAACAGCGCGGCGAACGCGACGAGAACCGCCAAGGGCCCCAAGACGCCGGACAGCCCGCTACCTCGGGAAAGGATCGCCGTCCAGGCGTCGACGGCCCAGGCGTGCGGAGTGGCGTGTCCCGCGATCCTGACCGCGGGCGGCACGATCTCCAGCGGCCAGGTACAGCCGCCGAGCATGCCGGCCCCGATCCCGACGGCGGGCCCGACGGCCGACGCCTGATCAGCGGTGCGGAAGACGGTCCCGCTCAACATCCCCGCCCCGGCGCCCACCAGTGCCCAAGTGATCGTCAGTGCGGCGGCCGCGACCGGATCGCCCCAGCTCACGCCGAAGAGCAGGGAACCGGCACCGATGATCAGCGCCGACTGGAGCAGGGCAAGCACGAGATAGCAGAGCGTTTCGCCGAGTACGACGTCGCGTGCACGGACCGGCCCCGCCATGACCCGCGCGTGGATGCCCAGATCTCGCGTCTGGATCAGGGCCGCTCCCAAGGCCATCGCGTTGATGAAGACGAAGAACACCAGCATCGTCGGTGCGCTGTAGCCGAACCCTGGCGGCAGGACCTCACCCGCACTGCCGACCACCTCCGACCGGACCAGCACCTGGGGTGTCGTGACGTCAAGAGACCGGGCGATCGGGAGCAGGGTCTCGAAGGATTGCCCGGTCTGCCGTGCGGCGAAACCGGCGGCCTGCACAGCCGACGCGTGGTCGGCGATCACCGACGCCACGGCGGACCATGCTCCCTGCCCGGATCCGGCCGAACTGGTGACCAGTAAGGGGAACTCGATCGATCCCCCGCCGGCCAACGTGCCCTCCAGGTTGGCGGGAACAAGCAGGACGGCATCGATCTCGTTACGGCGCAGAGCATCCGTTGCCTCGTTCTCGCCACTGAACCGGCTGATCACCAGTGCTTCGGCCCTGTCGAGACTTTGCGTCAGTTCACCGGACAACCGTCCGTCCCCTGCCACCAGCCCGATCCTGAACCCGGATTGGCCTTGCACGACCGTCCCGATCACCAAGATCACGACCACCGGCAACAGCACCATGAAGAACAGAGCGATCCGGTCCCCCACCATTCGCCGCAGCGACACCGCCGCGATCGTCAGGATGTTCATCGCGATCTCCTCCGGTACAACACCGCTGTCGCCACCGAGACGACGCCACAGAAGGCGAGGATCGCCATCACCGGCAGGATGACGCTGGTCCAGCCTGCACCACCGGCGAGGTCGGTGAAGGCACGTAACGCCCAACCGTTCGGGGTCAGGAGCGCCAATCGCCGCATGAACTCCGGCGCACCGCCGATCAGGACGAAGTTCCCGCCGAGCAACACCAGCCCGAAGATGATGATCGAGGCGATACCGTCGGCCTGCCGGTCGCTTCCCGCGATGGCGATGACGAAAGCCGTCAAACAGACCAACGTCAGTGCCAGCGCCAAGATCACCGCGCCGACGGCGAGCGGCGGACCCCACTCCGCGCCGAAGAACAAACTCGTCACGACCGCGACCGACGAGAGGCTCGCGGCACCGTAGACGAACGTCGCCAGCGCTTTGCCCACCAGGATCGAACGAGGCCGCACCGGCGCGACGCCGATCCTGTCGAGAGTCCCATTCCGGCGTTCCTCGAAGTAACCCTTGGCACCGAAACCGATCGCGAAGAACATGAAGAAGATCCCCATCGCAGGCCCGTAATACCCGACACCGGTGAGCTTTTCGGTGCCGGCGGCCTTCGGGACGACCCGCTCCGGCAGACGTAGCCCGGCCGCCTCCTCCGGCAGGTTTCCCGGCGGTGCTCCGGCGGCGACGGCCACGGCGACCGAGAGGCGGTCGGCGTTCAGCTGCGCGACGAACGATTCGGCGATCGACCGCGCGACCGCACCGGCCAGTGGCGAGTCCACACTGGACAGCACGGTGATCGGCCGGATTTCGCCCCCGGTGGCGGCAGCGGAGAAGCCGCTGGGCAGGACGAAGGCGGCCCCGAGGTCGCCCTCGTCGAGCAGCGCTCGCGCCTCGGCCGTTCCTTTCACCTCGACGAGGGTCAGTACCGATTCCAGTTCAGGGCCGGCCAAGTGGGCGGTGAACGCGGCGGCCAGCACACCGCCGTCTTCATTGACGACGGCGACATCGGTGTGAAAGCTCTCCGCACCGCGGAAGGCGAAGCTGACCAGCATGGCCACCGCCACCGGCGCCAGGAACCCGAGTATCCACGCGGACCGGTCCCGTAACCGCTGCCGCAAGTCCTTTCCGGCCACGACGAATGCCGCGTTCATCGGCTGACTCCTCAATCCCGCAAGGCGGTGCCGGTGAGGTGCAGGAACACCGCTTCGAGGTCCGGCTCGGTCACTTCGACCGCTCGCACGCTCGCTCCGGCCCGCTCGACCGTGTCCAGCACTCCCGGCAGCAGATGCCTGCCGTCACGGACGATCAACTGCAGTTCGTCCCCGACGACGCCGGCCCGCTCGACTCCCGGCATGTCGCGGCAGAGCTTCACGAGCGAGGTCAGATCGCCGTCCGCGGTCAGGTTGATCCGGTCGTGCTCACCGAGCCGGTCGATCAGATCCCTGCGGGTGCCTTCGGCGATCAAACGGCCGTGATCGACGATGCCGACCCGGTCGCACAGCCGCTCCGCCTCTTCCATGTAGTGCGTGGTGTAGAGCACGGCCATGCCCGAGGCACCGAGTGATCGGACGTTCTCCATGATCGCGTGCCTGCTCTGCGGGTCGACGCCGACCGTCGGCTCGTCGAGCACCAGCAGCGTCGGCCGGTGCATCAGGCCGGCGCCGATATTGAGCCTGCGACGCATCCCACCGGAGTACGCTTCGACCTTTTCCTTCGCCCGCTCGGACAGCCCGATCAGTTCGAGCACTTCCCCCACTCGCCGTTCCAGTGCCTTTCCGCGCAACCGGTACAACTTCCCGAAAAAGCGCAGGTTCTCTCGCGCACTGAGGTCCGGGTACAGAGCGACGTCCTGCGGGACGTAGCCGACCTGGGCCCTGGCGTCGAGCATCGCGCCGCCACCGGGCACACCCGCGATGGCGACGCTTCCCGCGTCCGGCCGGAGCAGACCGCACACCAAGCGGATCGTCGTCGTCTTCCCGGCCCCGTTCGGTCCGAGCAGCCCGTACGTTTCCCCTGGCGCTATCGCGAAACTGACGTCGTCGACGGCGATCCGGTCGCCGAAACGCTTGGTCAGCCCGGAGACCGCCAGCACCTCGGCGAGCGCGGGCGACGGCTCGGTCAACGATCGGCCGCTCATCTAGACGGCCGGGGTGATGAGGCCGTAGTGGCCGTCGTAGCGGTGATAGAGCACGCTCCCCCGGCCGCGTTCGGCGTCGAGGAAGAAGAGGAACGGCAACCCGAGCAAGCCGAGTCGGTCCACCGCTTCGGTCGTGGACAAGAGCGGCGCGGGCTGCGTGCTGATGGTCAGCGCGAGCTTGAACGGAGCGAGCAGATGTGGCCCCGGCGGTGTCGGCTGCGCAAGCCGGTGCATGGTCGGGCCCGCGTGGTAGAGCACGCTGTCCTGCCCGGTCCCGGATTCGGTGAACAGGTGGAAGTCGTAGTCAAGAAGGTGCATATCGACGGCCGCTTCATCCACAGTGGAGGGAGCCAGCGAATAGGACTTGTGCCGGATGATCTCCCGCTCGGCCGCCGGCCGCGGGTACCACGGATCCTGCCGCGACGGCACCGAATCGTGTCGCCATTCACCGGGCTCCGCGCTCGGACGCCTTCCGCGCCTGGCCTCCCAATGCAGTGCGCTCCGCTCCAGCTGACGACGCAGCTTCGCGTCCAGCAGGTCGATCGCCTCCTCGACGGTCGGCGCGGTCACCTGCGCGCGAACCGGTCTTCCGTTCACATCGAGGGTCGCCTGCGCGATCACCGGGCGGTCCATCGCGGGATTTCCGTGCCTGCTCAACCGCACCGATGCCGCCAGCACCGGACGGTGCGCGGCCCCGAAGAGACGCGCCACCTTCTTTCCGGCACGATCGGCGAGCGCGGGCGGGATGTCTCCGCGAATCATCACTCGCACTTCCGGCTTCACCGTGATCCCGGTCGTCCGCATCCGTTCAGTCCTTCCCAAGATTTCCACCTCTTCATCGGACACCGGTGGCGCCTGCCTCACCTAGGGACCAAGGGCGTCGAGAGGAGAGACCTTGGGGCCTGTAAGGCTGCCACCGGAGAATTGGAGCCGGTGCGTCACGCACCGCTTTCAGGCCGTGGTCCACTTTTCGGACACCTGCCGCCATTCCCGCTCCCACACGGCGTTGCGCAGACGCCCCAGCATCGAACGACCGGCGAGAAGAACGCTCGTAAGCAGCATCACGCACACGATCCAGAAGGCGACGCCGACACCGACGCCCTGGCCTGCCACGTCGGCACGCGTCACCGGCGCGTCGACCGCGTTCCCTCTCGCGTCGAGCCAGATCGGTATTTCGGCGCCGGTCGTCGACTCGGGATCCACGGTGACGACGCCCTCTCGGACCGGCCCGCCGGGCACGGTCCAGCGAGCACGCACCTTCACCGTCTCCTCGATGGGTACTCCATCGAACCGAACCTGGGCGGGCGGCGCGTCGGCCACCAGCACCGCCGTCGCTTCGTGACGATTCGCGGACTGCTCGCCCGCTCGCCGCAATCCAGCGTCGTAGGCCTCGGACCCCATCGCCACCGCGAACGGAATCGCCAGCAGGGCGAGCAGGACGACACCGATCACCAGTGCCGTCTCGACCCGGTCAGTTGGACGGACGAGCGGGTTCCGGCCGACGTGAAGCCGTCGCCGAACCGCCGTGACGATACCCGGCTGTGTTCGCATGGTGCTCTCCTCGATCAGGGTCGTACAGGGGCACGGATGTCGGCGGCCTGTCTTCCAGCTTCTTTCCTTGAAGGAACAACCGGGAGTGGCCGTGGACCCCGGCGAGCCGGGACCTTCGGCACCCTGCCGCCCGAGCCGGCCCTTCGGCCCATCGACTGCGGACCTAAGCCCCATGGCACTGCCACGACGTACGTAGATCCTTTGTCGAGAAGGCAACCGTGTCGTCCGGAACGGGTGGTCACGCTGATGTTGCGAAAGCCGCTTTCGCAACATCAACGAGAGGTGCACGGTCGCGCACGTCGCGGAACGGGCATGGATGGACCGCCCACCGCAACCAGCCACGTTCGCCTTACCCCTCACCGGCCCGAGTCGCCACTCACGGCCTCCACTTCACCTTTGTCTTCAGGCAAATGAGCCCTCCAAGCGGAAGATCGGAAAGACTGATGGCGGAGCAGGAACAACCGGGCGGAGCCGCACCAGGCGCACCGGCGGAGACTGACGGCAAAGTGTTCTCGAAGCGGTTCGGCTTGCCGACCGCGACGGCGCTGGTGGTCGGCTCGATCATCGGCACGGGCGTGTTCGCCCTTCCCTCGTCACTCGCCCCGTACGGCCTGTCGAGTCTCCTGGCCTTCGCCTTGGTCACCATCGGCGCCTTGGCGCTGGGGCTGGTGTTCGGCTGGCTCAACAAACGCGTGCCGGGCTCGGGCGGACCGTACTTGTACGCACGGGACGCCTTCGGTGACTTCGGCGGCTTCGTCACCGCCTGGGCCTACTGGCTTACCGCGTGGGTGGGCAACGCCGGTATCGCGGTCGCCTGGGTCGGCTACGTGGAAGTGTTCGTCAACACCGAGCACAACCCGTGGTGGTCGATCGCCATCGCGCTCATCGGCCTGTGGCTACCGGCAGCGATCAACATCTCCGGCGTCCGGAACCTCGCATGGTTCCAGATCGTCACCACGATCCTCAAATTCGTGCCGCTGGTGTTCATGGCGACCATCGGGCTGTTCTTCATCAAGGTCGAGAACCTCGGTTCGTTCAATCCCAGCGGGTTGTCGTGGCTGGGGGCCATCTCCGCGGCGGCCGCGATCGCGTTGTTCAGCTACCTCGGCCTGGAAACCGCCTCGGTGGCCGCCGGGCGCGTCCGCGACCCGAGCCGGAACGTGTCCCGGGCGACCGTGCTCGGCACGCTGGTCTGCGCCGTCGTCTACGTTCTGGGGACCGTCACGGTGTTCGGCACCGTGGGGCAAGGCGCGCTGATCGACTCGACGGCGCCGTTCTCCGATTCGGCCATCGCCATCTTCGGGGGGAGCTGGGCCGGGCAGGCCATGGCCGTGGTGGCGATCGTCTCCGGGCTCGGCTGCCTGAACGGCTGGACGTTGATCTGCGCCGAGATGCCGATGGCCGCCGCCCGTGACCGGCTGTTCCCCGCCCAGTTCGCCAAGCTGAACAGCAAGGAGATCCCGGTCTTCGGCATCGTGGCCGCCACCGTGCTGGCGTCGGTGCTCACCGCGTTCGGTTACTGGAACTTCCAGTCCGTGTTCACCAACGTGGTGCTGCTGGGTGTCTTCACCGCGGTGATCCCTTACCTGTACTCCGCCGCCGCGCACCTCTACTGGCTCATCGTCCAGGGCCGCGCGCTGAACTGGCCGCATCTGATCCGCGACCTGGTTGTCACCGCCTTCGCGCTGCTCTTCAGCTTCTGGGCACTGGCAGGCAGCGGATACCAGGCGGTGTACTACGGCGTGTTCGCCTTCTTCCTCGGCATCCCCGTCTACGTCTGGATGAAATCCCAGCGCAAGGAATACGGCGAGACCCCCGTATCCCCCATCCGCTATCCCGCGGACAGTCCCTATTTCCTCTCTCCCAACGGGAACAACGGCGCGAGCACCAAGAACGCTCCCCCGTCTCCGTCCGAAACGCAGGAGCAGTCATGACTTTCGCCGTTCATTCGGAGGTCGGCCGGTTGCGGCAGGCCATCGTGCACCGTCCCGGCCTCGAGCTCAGCCGGTTGACCCCACGCAACATCGGCGAGCTCCTCTTCGACGACGTACTGTGGGCCAAGCAGGCGAAGCAGGAGCACGACGCGTTCGCCGAAGCCCTGCGAGACAAGGGCGTCCGCGTGCACTACTACGGTCAGTTGCTGGCGGAAACGCTCGCACTCCCCGAGGGCAGGGCGTTCGTGCTGGACCGGGTGTGCACTCCCGAAATCCTCGGCCCGGCGCTGGCCGCTCCGTTGCGTGCCCTGTTCGACGACCTCGACGGGGAGAATCTGGCCGAGTACCTGGTGGGCGGTGTCCTGAAGGCCGACCTTTCCCCGCTGCGGGCGCGGAGTCTCCGATGGGACACCCTCGCCGCCGACGACTTCGTCCTCCCGCCGTTGCCCAATCATCTCTTCCAGCGCGACGATTCCTGCTGGGTGTACCGCGGTGTTTCGGTCAACCCGATGGCGAAACCCGCCCGGCAACGCGAATCCCTGCACACCCGGGCCATCTACCGCCACCATCCGATGTTCGCCGGGGCCGGGTTCCACACCTACTACGGTGACGACGACGCCGACCACCAGCCGGCCACGATCGAAGGCGGCGACGTGCACGTCCTCGGCGAGGGCGCCGTCCTCATCGGAATGGGCGAGCGCACCACGCCCATGGCCGTGGAAATCCTCGCCAAGGCGTTGTTCTCTTCCGGTCAGGCACACACCGTCGTCGCCGTCGAGCTTCCGCACTCCCACGCCACGATGCACCTGGACACGGTGATGAGCATGGTCGACCGTGCCACCTTCGTGGTCTACCCCTACTTCGACCACGACTCCCGCAGCTGGACCGTCACCGCGGGAGAAGAACCCTCCACCCTGAGCGTGCGCGCCAACGGGAACCTCTGGCACACCCTCGCCGAGGTCCTGAAGGTTCCCGAGATCACGCTGCTCAGCACCGACGAGGACATCCGCGCCGCCGAGCGGGAGCAATGGGACGACGGTACGAACTACCTCGCCGTCGCCCCCGGGGTCGTCCTCGGCTACGAACGCAACGTCGCCACCAACACCATGCTGCGCAAGCACGGCATCGAAGTCGTCACCATCGCCGGAAGCGAGCTGGGACGCGGCCGTGGCGGCCCGCGCTGCATGACCTGCCCGATCGACCGCGACCCGAGCTGAACGGATCCGAAATGGCCTTCAACCTGCGCAACCGCAGCTACCTCACCGAACTCGACTTCACCAAGGAAGAACTCCTCTTCCTGCTCGACCTCGCCGCCCAGCTCAAATCCGCGGCCTACGCCGGGATCGCGCAAAACCGGCTGGTGGGCAAACATCTGGCGCTCATCTTCGAGAAGGCCTCCACCCGCACCCGATGCGCGTTCGAGGTCGCCGCCGCCGAAGAAGGAGCGACCACGACCTACCTCGGCCCCCAGGACGCCCACCTGGGACACAAGGAATCCGCCCGTGACACCGCTCGCGTGCTCGGCCGCATGTACGACGGGATCGAATACCGCGGCCACGAGCAGGTCACCGTCGAAGAGCTGGCCCGGTACTCCGGTGTACCCGTCTACAATGGACTCACCGCGACGAGCCACCCCACGCAATCACTCTGCGACGTGTTCACCATGCGCGAGAACAGCAACAAACCCCTCCAGGACATCGCTTTCTGCTATCTCGGCGACACCCGCAACAACGTCGCCCGATCCCTGCTCGCCATGGGCGCCAAACTCGGCATGGACGTCCGGCTGGCCGGACCCCGCGCGCTCTGGCCGGACGAAGAGTACCTGGCGACCTGTCTACGGGAAGGCGCGGCCAGCGGTGCCCGGATCACCGTCACCGACGACGTCGACGAGGCCGTGGCGGGCGCGGACTTCGTCCACACCGATGTCTGGGTATCCATGGGCGAACCCGCCGGCACCTGGCACGAGCGGGTCGCACTGCTGGCGCCGTACCAGGTCACGGCGAAGACGCTCAGCGCCACCGGCAACCCCGGCGTCCGGTTCCTGCACTGCCTGCCCGCCCTGCACGACCGCGACACCGAGGTCGGAGCCGAAGCGTTCAAAGAATTCGGGCTCGACGGCGTCGAGGTCACCGACGAAGTCTTCGAATCCCCGGCGTCGCTGGTGTTCGAGCAGGCGGAGAACCGGATGCATACCATCAAGGCGATCCTGGTCGCCACACTGGGGAGCTGACCATGCGGATTCTCGTCGCCCTGGGCGGCAATGCCCTGTTGCGCCGCGGTGAACGGCCGGACGCCGACCTCCAGCAGGTCAACGTGCTCGCCGCTGCCGAGGCCATCGCGGGCCTCGCCACCGAGCACGAAGTCGTGCTCACGCACGGCAACGGCCCCCAGGTCGGAATGCTGGCCCTGGAAAGCGCGGCGGACCCCGCTCTGAGCCGGCCCTACCCGCTCGACGTCCTCGGCGCGCAGACCCAGGGCATGATCGGCTACCTGCTCGGCCAGGCACTGCAGAACGTCGTTCCCGGCAAGCAGGTCGCCACACTCATGACGCAGACACTCGTCTCCGTCGCCGATCCCGCGTTCAGCGATCCCACCAAATTCGTCGGCCCGGTCTACACCGAGGAGCAGTCCGCCGCACTGGCCGCCGAACGTGACTGGACCGTCCGCCAGGACGGCTCTTCCTGGCGGAGGGTCGTCCCGTCGCCCAGACCACAGCGCGTAGTGGAGACTCCGGTGATCCGCGCGCTCGTCGAAGCCGGAACGATCGTGGTCTGCGCCGGCGGGGGCGGTGTCCCCGTGGTGCGGGACGAACACACCGGACGCTTGCGGGGCGTCGAGGCCGTCGTCGACAAGGACCAGACCGCGGCCCTGCTCGCCGAAGCCCTGGACGCCGACGCGCTGCTGCTGCTCACCGACGTGCCCGCGGTCGTCGACGGCTACGGCACCCCGCACGCCACTCCGATCCACCACACCACACCGGCACGGCTGCGGTCCCGCGATTTCCCGGCCGGTTCGATGGGCCCGAAGGTCGACGCCGCCTGCCGCTTCGTCGAACTCACCGGCAACACCGCCGCCATCGGTGCCCTCGACTCACCCGCCGCGATGCTGCGGGGCACCGAAGGCACCGTCATCACGCCCACCGGCAAGGCGTGACCGGTGGGCCGCCGCTCCGCGGACAGGCTTCGTGTCGCGAAAGCCACTTTGGGGACGTCTGATGCCCCGAAAG
>NZ_JBHXIB010000011.1:176305-186733 GCF_042723975.1 Amycolatopsis sp. NPDC058340
GCCGGGGCCCGCCCCGGCCCGTCGCCGGGTGGGTGTCACCCAACGGCGGGGGGGCCCCCGCCCCCCCCCCCCTCCGCCCCCCCCCCCCCACGTCCGGTGCGCAGCCGAACGCACCGCGGACCGCGGCGCTCCCGGTTCACAGGCCGTTGGTCCCGCCATCGGGGTTCCTCGGCCCCTTCTGCGCGACTGGGCCGGCGAGCAAGGTTTCACCATGGACAACGACTTCGAGGAAGAAGAGCGACCTGCTGTCAACGGAGCACGGCTGTGGGCGGGCGGTGCCGCGACGGCGGTGACCGCCGCCTTGACCGCGATCGTCGGGATCCTGATCGCGCGCGGCCTGGTCAAAGTCGCCGTATTGGCGCCCAGCCGCGAAGGTGCCTGGGGTGGCGCGAGCAGCCTCACCTACTCGCTCGCGTCGGCGGCCATCGCCCTCGCGGCGACAGCCCTGCTTCATCTTCTTCTGCTGACGGCACCGAAGCCCCGGACGTTCTTCGGCTGGATCATGGTGCTGTTCACCGCGATCGCCGTCGTGATCCCGTTGAGCCTGGGTGCCGCACTGGACGCACGGCTCGCGACGGCGATCATCAACCTGGCGATCGGGCTGGCCATCACGATCACGCTGTCCGGCGTCGCGGGTTCGGCCATCCGCCCCCGGCGGACGACCGGATCGTTCGAACACGAATCGCCCTGACACCTTGCTGGGAGAGAACCCCCATGGCATTGAGCGAACAGGAACAGCACACCGAGCGTGCGAGGCGTGGCCGTCCCGAGGTCGCGGACGTCGGCGTCCTGGCCGCCGAACTGCTCCAGCAGGCCCGCGAACACCACTCCCGACGTGCCGCCAGGACCCTGGTGGCAGGCAACTCCCAGCGGGTCACCCTCATCGCGCTGGCCGAGGGCGCCGAATTGGCGGAACACGACTCGCCCTCGGCCGCGACACTGCACGTCATCACCGGACGGGTTCGCCTGAGCACCCACGACCACGACCGGCTCCTCGACCACGGTCAGCTCACCGCCATCCCACCGGAGCGGCACAGCCTGACGGCGTTCCTCGACAGCGCCGTCCTGCTCACCGTCGCGCTCCACTGAGCATCCGATCAGGCAGTGGCGGTCGGCTGGTATGCCGGTGACCTAGGACGGTCTGGGAAGGGACCTTGGCTCCTCTGCAGCGGTCGCCCGGCGCCTGATGCTCGTGTCATGACCTATCCAGTGGAACTCACCGAACTCGAAGCCCTCACCGCCGCACATCTGCGCCGCCACACCACGATCGCCGACATCGGCGAGTGCGTGGGAGCGGGGTACGAAACGTTGTACGCCTTCGTCGCCGAAGACGGGACCGCACCGAGCGGCCCTCCCCAAGCGGCCTATCGGGGAGACTTCCTACCGGGCGAAAAGCTCGCTCTCGACCTCTACCTGCCCATCCCCGGCGACCTCCCGGCGCAAGGCGATATCGACATCGTCACCCTCGCGGGCGGGCCTGCCGTACGCACCTCGCATCACGGGCCTTACGAAGAGATCAGTGCGGCGTATGAAGCCGTGTACGAGTGGGTTCACGAAAACGGGCGTCAACCCGCTGGAGCACCACGGGAGTTGTACCTCCGTGGTCCGGACAGCACACCGGACCCCGCTCTCTACGTCACCGACGTCGTCCTGCCGCTGCGGACAGAGTGAGCGCGAGCCGGCGGCCCTCAGCTCGTCACCTCGCCCTTCTGCAAACCGAAAAGTGCGGGTGATGCGGCCGGACGTCGCGCCCCGCAGGGGCTTTGGGCCCTGTGTCGAGCGGCGATCGGACGACACGCTCGAACCAGCAGGCCTTTCCGAAAACCAGGAGGAAGCATGAAGGCTCTCGTATACGACGGACCGGGACGACGGGCTTGGACCGATCGGCCTCGGCCGGTGCTCGCCGCGGCGACCGACGCGATCGTCCGCGTCGACGCGGTCACCATCTGCGGCACCGACCTGCACATCCTCAAAGGCGACGTCCCGGCCGTGGAGCCCGGCAGGGTCCTCGGTCACGAGGCCGTCGGCACGATCATCGAGGTCGGCGACGCGGTGACGACCCTGAAGCCGGGCGATCGCGTACTGGTCTCCTGCATCACCGCCTGCGGACGGTGCGAATACTGCCGGAAAGCCGTCTACGGGCAGTGTCTCGGCGGCGGAGGCTGGATCCTGGGTCACCGGATCGACGGCGTGCAGGCGGAGTTCGTGCGGGTTCCGTTCGCCGAGACCTCCACCTATGTGCTGCCGAAAGGTGTCGCGGACGAAGCCGCGCTGATGCTGGCCGACATCATGCCGACCTCCTACGAAGTCGGCGCTCGCAACGGAAAAGTGCAGCCAGGCGACTGCGTCGCGATCGTCGGTGCCGGCCCGATCGGGCTCGCCGCGATCACGACGGCGCAGCTGTTCGGACCGAGTTCCATCGTGGTGATCGACAAGGAACCCAGCAGGCTCGCCGCCGCGAAGAGTTTCGGCGCGGACGTCCTCCTCCAGCCCGGGGAGAATCCGGCCGCGGCGATCGCCGAACTCACCGGTGGTCTCGGCGCGGACGTCGCGATCGAAGCGGTCGGCGTGCCCGAGACCTTCGAGTTGTGCGCGGAAATCGTGCGGCCCGGCGGGCACGTGGCGAACGTCGGTGTCCACGGCGCGCCCGCGACGTTGCATCTGGAAGACCTCTGGATCCGCGACATCACCATCACCACGGGTCTCGTCGACACGTCGAGCACCTCGATGCTGCTGCGGATGCTCGCGGCGGGACGGCTCGACACGACCCGGTTCATCACCCACCGGTTCGGGCTCGACGAGATGGACGAGGCCTACGACGTCTTCGCCCGGCCCCAGGACAGCGACGCGCTCAAGGTCGCGCTCTTCCGCGGCTGACACGCCGACGGTAAAAGAGGTTATCGAGGGGCAAGTCAAAGACGGCGCAGCCCGAGGAGTGCCCGGACCGCCGAGCGTAAGCCGGACCTCGACCCGAGTGTCTATAAGGGGGGTCGTGAGTGGTAAAGAGCGTTCTAACGCTCCTTACCACTCACGACCCCCTTCGAAACCGTACATATAGACACCAATCGGTCGCCGATTCGTCGATAAGTGTCTCTTGTGGACGTTCGGCCCCGCCTCCGGCTCCCCAGTGGCCCGGAAGGGAGGCCGTGTCGGTCAAGAATGACGCTTCAACGCCTCGATGACCCCCGTGCCGACCGGTTCCTCGATCGGCAGATGGCTGTCGTCCATCTCCGCGGTGAGGTACTCACGGACGTCCACCACGCCGTCGAGCCGACGGATGAGCGCCACGATCACCGGGATCATGCCCGTGCGTTCGACCTGGCCCCGCACCGTCACGACGCCGTTGTGCACGGAGACCGACAGCGTGTCGGGATCGATCGCCATCGCGCGTTCGACGACCTCGGTGCGGACTTCCTCGCGCAAATCCGCGTCAGAACGGAGAAAGCCGCGCAGGAGCTCGGATCTCCCGACGATGCCCACCAGTTTCCCGTCGTCGTCGAGGACCGGGAGCCGGTGCACCCGGTGAACCTCCATCCGCCGGATCGCTTCGTCCACGCCGCCATCCTGCGTCACCGTGATCGCGGGCGCGGTCATCAACTCGTCGGCCCGGCTTCCCTCGACTTTGCGCCGCAACCGGGGACGGACACGCAGCAGGCGGTGCCGGATCTGCCGTTCCAGCAGATCGCGCTGTGACACGACGCCGACCACTCTGCCTTCGTCGTCCACCACAGGCACACCGCTCACTCCCCACGACGCGAGAAGAACGGTGATCGCCTTGAACGGGGTCTCCGGCCGCACCGTGAGCACTTGGCCGCGCATCACCTCGCGCACACGACGACGTCTGCTCATCTCGATCTCCTTTCCGAAAGGTGTCAAGCCGCGATGTCTCGGCGCCGGAAGCCGGCCATACCGGCCGCGAGCAAGGCGCAGGTGGTCAGGACCAGCCAGGGAATGGACGTCATGCCCGCCGTCGAACCCGGCAGGCTGGGGAGGTGGGTGAACGGGGAAAGGTTCAGGACCAGTTGAGGGACGCCGAAGAGCACGCCGAACTCACCGACCACGACGACCGCCGCCAGCACCACCCAGACCAGCCCGAGCCTGCGCGGGACCAGCCCGAACAAGGCGCACGCCAACCCCGCGAGTACCCATACCGCGGGCAGTTGCACCAGCGCGGCGGCCGTCAGCCTGCCGATCTCGGCACCGGGGTTCCCGGTCTGCAGGCCGCTCGCGAGTCCGGCGCCCACGCCGACCGCGAGCAGCGGGACGACGCTCCCGGCGATCGCGAGAATCAGATAACCGGTCAAAAGCCGGGTTCGCGAGACGGACGAGGCGAGGAGCGGCTCGACCCGGAGCGTCTCTTCCTCGGTGTGCAAGCGTGTGAGCGCGGATATCGCGTACACCGAGACGACGACTCCGGCGATACCGAGCTCCAGCGCGAAAAACGCGTCCGACAGGGCTTCTTCCCCGCCCAACGCGAGTATCAGCCGTTCGGCCCGGGGATTGTCCAGGAACTTGCCGATCCCGCCGGCCAGGTTGCCGATGACGAGACCCAGGATCAGGTAGACCGCCGTCCAGGCGAGCAGACCGGTGCGGTTGAGCCGCCAGAGCAGGCCACCGATGCTTCGCAGACCACGGCCGGCGTGCGCGGGGCCGGCGCGGTCGGCCAGCAGGCCCGCCCCGAGGTCACGGCGTTCACTCAGCCGGACCGCGACGAGCATCAGCACGGCGGCGAAGGCGAGGGGAAGCGCCACCACCCACCAGCGTTCCCCGGCGAACGGCCGGATCTGCTGTGCCCAGCCGACCGGGGACAGCCAGGACAACCATTCCGGCCCGGAGTCCCCGATGGCGCGCACGAGGTAGGCGAGTCCGAGAACGCCACCGGTGATCCCGGTGGCCAGGCGCGCGGACCGGCACAACTGCGCGATGACCGCCGCGATCGCCCCGAACGCCCACCCCGTCGTCATCCACCCTGCCCCCAAGGCCACCGACCCCGCCAAGGGCAATCCCGCGGCGACGAGTCCACCGGCGGTCAGGATCCCGACGGCCAGTCCCGTGACGACGGTGACCGCGAGCGCCGCGGCGAGCGACGCGTGCCTGCCGAGCACGCCGGAGCCGAGCAGGTCCAGCCTGCCGGATTCCTCCTCCGCCCTGGTGTGGCGAACCACCGTGGTGATGAGCAGCAACGCGACCAGCGCCGCGCCGAAGCCGGTCAGCTTGAGCACCGCGGCGGCACCGAGCGAGGTGGGGTCGTAGATGCGCCCGTAGAAGGCGACCAGCGCGGGCACCGCATTGACCGCCTCGGCGAACACGGTCAGCTCCCGTTGCGACGGATAGAGATCCGCCGTGGCGGCGGCCGCTCCGGCGGTGGTGGCCGCGCAGGCGAGTGTCCACAAAGGAACGCGCAGGCGCTCGCGGCGTAGCGCGAGAAGGAAGAGGACGCCGGTTCCGGTCAGTGTGCTCATCGGGGTTCCAGGGCAGGCTCGCGATAATGGCGCAGGAAGAGTTCCTCGAGAGTCGGAGCCTGACTCGTCAGACCCAGGACTCCGGCGCGGCCGAGCGCGACGAGAACCGCGCCGAGTTCCGCGTTGTCGACGGTCAGCCGGACGATTTCCCGGTCCTGGCTGAAATCGTGGACACCGGGCAGTGCCGCGATCCCGTCCGGTGGGCCGGTCAGCCGTGCGGTGAGCGATGTCCGCGTCAGATGCCGGAGTTCGTCGAGGCTCCCGGTGTCGACCACGCGCCCGCCCCGGATGATGCTGACGCGGTCGGACAACGCTTCGGCTTCGGAGAGGATGTGGCTGGACAACAGCACGGTCCGGCCGCGGTCGCGTTCCTCCCGGATGCACCCGCGGAAGGCGTCCTCCATCAGCGGATCGAGGCCGGCGGTCGGTTCGTCGAGCAGGAGCAGTTCGGCGTCGGAGGCCAGCGCGGCCACGACGGCGACCTTCTGGCGGTTGCCTTTCGAGTACGCGCGTCCCTTGCGGGTCGGATCGAGATCGAACAGGTCCAGATAGCGGTCACGACGGCGCACGTCGATGCCGCCGCGGAGCCTGCCGAGCAGGTCGATCACCTCGCCGCCGGTGAGGGTCGGCCAGAGAGCCACCTCGCCGGGCACGTAGGCCAGACGCCGGTGAAGCGACACCGCGTCACGCCAGGGGTCCCCGTCCAGCAGCCGCATCTCGCCGGCATCGGCCTTCAGCAGTCCCAACAGGAGCCGCAACGTCGTCGTCTTGCCTGCGCCGTTCGGCCCGAGGAAGCCGTGGACTTCGCCGGTCCGGACGGTCAGGTCCAGTCCGTCCAACGCCTGGGTGCGGCCGAAGCTCTTCCGCAGGCCGCGGATCTCGATCGCGTTCATCGGGCGGCGTCCAGCAGGACCCGCCGTTCCGCGGCCGCGATCGCGCGCCGGGACGCGTCCACCGCGTCGGGGTTGACGGAGATCGACGTGATCCCGAACCGCACGAGGTGCTCCGCGAAGCCCGGCTTCACCGAAGGTGCCTGACCGCACAACGAGGAGGTGATCCCCGCGTCCCGGGCGGCGCCGACGATCCGTCCGATGGTGTCGAGCACGGCGGGGTCGGCTTCGTCGAACAGCTCGGCGCAGACGGCCGAATCCCGGTCGACCCCGAGAACCAGCTGGGTGAGGTCGTTGCTGCCGATGGACACACCGTCGATGCCCATCCCGGCGTACTCCGGAAGCCAGTGCACCACGGACGGGACCTCCGCCATGATCCACCGGTGCAGACCGCGCTGCCGTCCGAGCGGGCTGGCGTCGATCAGCTCGAGGCAGGCCTCCAGCTCCCACTTCGTGCGGACGAAGGGGATCATGAGGTGCAGGTTCGGCGTCTGTTCGCGGACACGGGCGAGTGTGCGGAGTTCGAGGTCGAACAGATCCTTCTCCCGCACGTACCGGAAGCAGCCGCGGTAGCCGATCATCGGATTGCTCTCGACGGCTTCGTAGGCCTCACCCCCGGCGAGACCGCGGAACTCGTTGCTGCGCAGATCCGTCGTCCGGTAGACGACCGGGCGCGTGCCGAAGGGCCGGGTGATCCGCAGCAGCGACTCGGCCATCGAGTCCACAAAGGACTCTTGTTCGCCCTTGGCGATGAGGTCGCGGGGATGGCGCCCGCCCAGCGCCTCGGTCAGCAAGAACTCCGCCCGGAGCAATCCCACCCCGTCGACCTGGCGCGCGGCGACCTCCTCGGCATGTTCCGGCATGGCGAGGTTGACGTACAGCCTGGTTCCGATCGTCTCGGCCGCGACGGGCGCGGCGATCGGTTCGGTGTGCGCCCGGGGCCGGGTGTAACCGGACCGCACCTCTCCGGTGGTGCCGTCGACCGTGACGGGGCCTCGGCCCGCGAGCACCCGGGTCGCGTCGCCGGTGCCGACGACGCAGGGAACCCTCAGCTCCCGCGCGACGACCGCGGCGTGGCAGGTCATGCCGCCACCGTCGGTCACGAGCGCCGAAGCCCGCCGGATGGCGGGTACCCAGTCGGGGTTGGTCATCGGTGCGACCAGGACCTCGCCGTCCCGCAGCTGCCCGCCTTCGGCCGGATCGCACAGCACCCGCACCGCTCCGCCGCCGACGCCCGGTGACGCGGCCAATCCCGTGACGAGGACGTCCGGCGCCTGTTCACGCTCCGGCGGCAGGGTGGTGACGGGCCGGGACTGGACGATCCAGATTTCCTTGCCCGTCATGGCGAACTCGATGTCCTGGGGCGTTTCGTAGTGGTCTTCGATCCTGGTCGCGAGCCGCGCCAGCTCGAGGACGGTCGCGTCGTCGAGAACCCGGCGGCCCGCCGTCTGCGTGGGAAGCGCGACTTTGACGTCTCCCCCGCCCACCTCGGCGATGATCTTGTGGGACTTGCTGCCGACCCGCGCCGAAACCAGCTGGAGGTCTTCCTTGGCCACCAAGTAGGTGTCCGGTTCGACCGCCCCGGAGACGATCGCTTCGCCTTGGCCGAAGACCGCTTCGATCACCAGACGGTCTCGATCGCCGGACCGCGGATCCGCGGTGAAGATGACGCCGGAACGATCGGCGGCGATCATCTTCTGCACCACCACGGCGATCGCGGGTTCCCCGGTGAAGCCACGGCCGGCCCGGTACCCGATCACCCGGGGGGAGAACAACGACGCCCAGCAGTCGACGATCCGTTCGCGGACGGCGTTGTCCCCCCATACGTTGGTGAAACTGGCGTTCATCCCGGCGAACGAGGCTTCCGCGCCGTCCTCGCCCGTCGCCGAAGAGCGGACCGCGATGGGCGTCGACTGCCCGATCCCGTGATAGGCACCGATCACGTCCGTCAGGACGCCGGCCGTCATCCCCGCCCGGCGGACCAAAGCGCGCAACTCGTCACACAGCCCGGACAGCTGCTCCGGCGCGTCCGCGGACGCGAGTGCCTTCTCGTGCAGCTCAGCGATCTCACCGCGCACTCCCGCTTCGTCGAGTGAGGCCAGGTACGCCTCGCGGAGCACGACGAACCCCGGAGGGACGGAGAACCCGGCGGTGATCAGCTCACCGAGGTTGGCGCCTTTCCCGCCCGCCGATTCGGCGTCGGCGAGGCTGACCGCCGACAAGTCGCGTACATAGCTCATCGCTTTCCTCCGGACGTTGGCCTTCCAAGGAATCCATGCTCGCCGGAGCCGCGGTCGCCGCTCTGCTGCCCAAAGTCCCGGTGCGACGGGACTTCGTCCCCACGGCGGGCCTGGGCGGTCAGCCGCCGAGGTGAGCCGGCTTGCCCGTGACGCCCTCGATATCCGCCGCGGCCGCGTCGAGCAACCGGTGCGCAAGGTGGCTCAGCGCCCGGGAGGCGGCCAGTTCGTCACCGATCTCGGGCACATCCGAATCGGCCGGGTTGAGCCGGGCGACCCCCACCCCCGTCAGGCCGGTTCCATCCCGATTCACCAGACGCGCGGTCGCCCGCGTCTGTGCCTCGTGCTCGTCGATGAAGATCTCCACGGTCCACCGCTTCTCCTGCATTCGTGCCTCCTTGGTCCGTTGTCGGTCCTACGGGCCCACCGTGTTCCGGCGACCGCACCGGTCGAAAGTGCCGAAGGTCCCGGCTCGGCGGACGTCCCCGCCATCGAGGCTGTTCGGCCCTAGTCGCCCGCCCGCGCCCGGAGAACCGTTGGGCGGGTCCGATCCGCGAAAACACCGAGCGACACCCGGGGAAGGGAATCCGATGTTCCGCACCGCCATCCCGCTCGGCCGGTGGGCCGGGGTCGTCGTACGAGCCCACTGGTCGGTACTCGTCGTGCTCTTCCTCATCACCGACCTCCTCGCCTCGGCCGTCTTGCCCCAAGCGGCTCCTGGCGCGGAAAGCTTGTGGTATTGGGTCACCGGTGGACTCACCGCGACGGGCTTCCTCGCTTCGCTTCTCCTTCACGAGCTCTCCCACGCCGCGGTCGCGCGGCGCCACGGCGTGAAGGTCAGGCGGATCACGCTGTGGATACTCGGTGGCGCCGCCGAACTCGAGGGTGAACCACCGACACCGAAAGCCGACTTCTTGATCGCGGTGGCGGGCCCGCTAGCCAGTCTGCTGATCGGAGGTACCGCGCTCGGTGGCGCTGTCCTGGCCGCGGGGGCGCTGCCACCGCTGCCGGTCGGCGGCCTGGCGTGGCTGGGGGTCAGCAATCTCCTGCTCGCGGTGTTCAACCTGCTGCCCGGCGCACCACTGGACGGCGGCAGGATCCTGAGGGCGGTCATCTGGTGGCGGCGGGGGGATCGTGCCCGGGCAGGCGCCATCGCCGACAGGTCCGGCCAAGTGCTGGGCGCCGTCCTGGCCGTGGCGGGTTTGGCGCAGCTGCTCTTCCTTGGACAGTTCACCGGCCTGTGGCTCGTCCTGCTCGGCTGGTTCCTGATCTTCGCGGCGCAGGCAGAATTCGCCGCCGGTCCGTTGCGCGAACGGCTAGCCGGGTTGCGGGTGCGCGACATCATGAACTCCTCACCGGTGATCGCACCCGGCTGGTGGACGGTGGACGCCTTCGCCGAATTCGCCGCGGGTGCGGGCCACGAACGCGTTTTCCCGGTGATGTCGTTCGACGGCGTTCCTCTCGGCATCGTCAGCCTCGGCGAGCTGATCAAGCTGCCCGCCGACGCCCGGCATGCGACCAGGGTCGTCGACGTCGCGCGGAAGGATCAGGCGGTCACGGTCGTCGGCGCCGATGCCGAGGTCGCCTCGCTCATCGATCGAGGTTTTCCCCGATCCGGCCGCGATCTCGTCCTGGTCACCCAGGCCGGCGGGCTGGCGGGCGTGGTCGGCGCCGACGACCTGGCGTGGGCCTTCGAGCTGACTGCGTTGGACCACCGCCCTCGGATCGCCGGTGGTCGAACGTCGACGTTCGACCACCAATCGGTGACCTGACGCATCCTTTGACGCCGACATGACCCGCTGCTCCACGTCGCGGCAAGCACATGAGGGGGACCACCCC
>NZ_JBHXIB010000012.1:0-53485 GCF_042723975.1 Amycolatopsis sp. NPDC058340
GTCTCCCCACCCAACTTTGATTTTGTTTTTCCCGCCTCTCGGGACGCTCCCCCCCCACGGCCGCCGGACGACCACGAGCGGACCGCCCCCGCGACCCGGCACGCAGCCGACCGACCGACCGGAGCCCGTTGCGAAAGCCACTTTCGCAACCTTCAACGTTGCGAAAGTGGCTTTCGCGACACAGCCTGCCGCCCAGAAAGCCGCTAAGGCAGGCGTTGCCCCAGGAAGAGCGAAGCCGCCGCCCCGATCATCAGCACCAGAGTCCCGATGACGACCCAGGGCCGGCTCGCGTCGGCATCCTTCAGCTCGTACCCGATCTGCTCGCCGAGGTCGTCGTACACGCGTTTCAGCTCGTCCGCGCTCGCCGCCTTGTAGAAGTCGCCGCCCGAGAGCCGCGCGATCTCCTCCAGTGATTCGTCGTCGACCTTCACGTCCTGCGGTTTGCCGTCGATGTCGACCGAACCGTGCGTGGTGCCGAACGAGATCGACGAGATCGGCACCTGAGCCTGCTTCGCGGCCTGAGCGGCCGTGTAGCCGCCTCGCGGCGCGTACAGGTCGTCCGGGACGGTCTGCTTGCCGTCACTCATCAACACGATCCGGGCGGGCGGCGGCCCTTCCGCGCCACCGACGATCGCCGAGAAGCTCTCGATCGACTGCAGCGCGGCGAAGATCCCTTCACCGGTCGCCGTCGACTGCGCCAGCTTGAGATTGTCGATCGCCTTCACCACACCGCCGCGATCGGTGGTCGGCGCGACCAGCACGGTCGCCGTACCCGCGAACGAGATCAACCCGAGGTTCACGCCCGGCGTCATGTTCTGCGCGAACGACCGTGCCGACTCCTGCGCCGCCTTCAACCGGGTCGGGGCGACGTCGGTCGCTTCCATCGACAGCGAGGTGTCGATCACCAGCATCACGGTGGCCCGGTTGCGGGGCACCTTCTGCTCGGCCGTCGGCCCGGCGAGCGCGACGGTGAGCACCAGCAGCGAGAGCACGATGAGGATGGCGGGCACGTGCCGCACCCAGCCCTGGCTCTTCGGCGCGACCTTCTCCAGCAGTTCCAGGTTGGCGAACCGCATGGTGCGCTTGCGCCGCGCGCGCTGGGAGAGCACGTAGCCCACGGCCACCGCGGCGACCGCCAGCAGCAGCAGGAACCACCACGGCGAGGCGAATCCGGTGAGGCTCACGCGACACCACCGGACCAGCGGCGTTTGCGGGCCACCACGAACCGGACCATGTCCGCGATCCAGTCCGAATCGGTGCGCAGCACCAGATGCGCGGCACCGGCCCGGCGCAGCGCGGCCGCGACCTCCTGCCGGTGTGCGTGCGCCGCGGCGCCGAATTCCTTGCGCAGCAAGGCCGAAGCGTGCACTTCGCGCTGTTTCCCTGTCTCCGGGTCGGCCAGCACGACGGTGCCCACGTCGGGCAGGTCGATGTCGCGCGGGTCGAGGACTTCGATGGCGATGAGGTCGTGGTGCCCGCCGAGCGCGCGCAACGGACGCTGCCATTCGGTGTCGCCGAGGAAATCGGAGATCACGACGGCGAGCCCGCGACGCCGCGGCGGACGGCGCAGTTTCTCCAGTGCCGCGGCGAGATCCCCGCGGACGCCTTCCTCGGCACGCGGTGTCTCGGCGATCTTGCGGACCAGCCCCCGCGCGTGCGGGAGCCCGCCGCGCGCCGGGATCCGCGTGATGTTGCCCGCCCCGTTGGAGACGAGCGCGCCGATCCGGTTGCCGCCACCGCCGGTCAGATGGGCGACCGCGGCCGTCGCGCAGACGACCAGGTCGCGCTTCTCGCACAGCGCGGTGCCGAAGTCGAGGCTCGCGGACACGTCCGCCACCAGCCATGTCTCCAGTTCGCGGTCGGCGACGGTCTCCCGGATATGCGGGCTCGTCGTCCGCGCGGTGACCGCCCAGTCCATCCGGCGGACGTCGTCACCGGGCTGGTACGGCCGGGCCTCCCCCGGTTCCGAACCGGGCCCCGGCACCAGGCCGAGATGGTTGCCCTGCAACAGTCCGTTGAGACGGCGGCGCACGTCGAGTTCGAGCGTGCGCAGGCCCGCCTCCATCCGCTCCCCGCGGAGTACCGGCGGAGCCCAGGAAGGACGTTCGCCCTTCTCGTTCTTCACGCTCGTTTCCCTACCTGACCGGTGCGCCGGCCGGGACCGGGCCGCCCTGTCCGGCGCCGCCCTGCGGACGGGCCGAGACCTGCGGCAGCGGCACGGTCTGCAGCACCCGCGTGATGATGTGGTCGATGGGGACGCCGTCGGCCAGGGCGTCGTAGGACAGCACGAGCCGGTGCCTCAGCACGTCGGGGACGACGTCGACGACGTCCTGCGGCAGCACGTAGTCCCGCCCGCGGACCAGTGCCAGCGCGCGGGCCGCGGCGATGATGCCGAGGCTGGCGCGCGGCGAGGCGCCGTAGGACACCCAGCCCGCGACGTCGGCGAGGCCGTGGTCGTTCGGCGTACGGGTGGTGAGCACGAGGCGCACGACGTAGTCGACGAGCGCATGGTGCACGAAGACCTGCGAAGCGACGTTCTGCAGCCGCACCAGCTCCGCCGGGCTGAGCACCTCTTGCGGGGTGGGCGGCGTGACACCCATCCGGTAGATGATCTCGCGCTCTTCCTCGGCCGTCGGGTACTCGACGACGATCTTGAACAGGAAGCGGTCCCGCTGCGCCTCGGGCAGCGGGTACACCCCCTCGTTCTCGATCGGGTTCTGCGTGGCGAGCACGAGGAACGGGTCGGGCATCGGGAAGGTCTGGCCGCCGATCGACACGTGCCGCTCGGCCATCACCTCGAGCATCGCCGACTGCACCTTCGCGGGCGCGCGGTTGATCTCGTCGGCGAGGACGAAGTTCGCCACCACCGGGCCGAGTTCGACGTCGAACCGTTCGGCGCCCTGACGGTAGATCCGGGTGCCGAGGATGTCGGCGGGGACCAGGTCCGGGGTGAACTGCACGCGCGAGAACGAGCCGCCGACCACTCGCGCGAAGGTTTCGACGGCGAGGGTCTTCGCGACACCGGGAACACCTTCGAGCAGGAGGTGCCCCCTGGCCAGCAGGCCGACCAGCATCCGCTCGACCAGCCTGTCCTGGCCGACGATGATCCGCTTGACCTCGAACACGGTCCGCTCCAGCAACTGGGCGTCCCGCGCCGGCGTTCCGGGCTGCTGCGCGCCGTCGGCGTAGCCGGGCTCGGTCACTCGTGCCTCCTGTGTTCCCCGCTTGCGTTCTTGCGTCCGGATGTGACCGTAGTGGTCGGTGACACAGCCGTTCGTGACGGTAGCCAACCCGATCAGCGGTATGACGGCTGTGAAGGGGCCTCGCCGCGGAACTTCACCAGGTCGTCCCACGCCTGCTTCGGGTGCATCGCCATCCTCTGCCGGACGACGGCGAGCCGGTGCAGGCGGGGCGTCAGCCGGTCGACGGTCAGCGTGTCGTCGAAGACCTCCAGCACGGTCGCGCAGAACAGCACGAAACAGCCGCCGTGCCAGCGCAGATCGCTGATCGCGGCGGCATCGCCGTCATCGTCGGCCACCAGCCGTTCGGCGATCGCGGCCAGTGCCTCCGGCGCCTCCGTCCCCGGGATGCCGAGCAGCTCCGTGGTCAGCGCGACCAGTTCCGGCGAGCGGTCCAAGGTGGCCGCGGTGGCGAGGAAGGCGCGGGCCTTCCCCGCCAGCTCCCCGGTGACGAGGCTTCGCGCGACGATCGCCAGTGACGGCTGGTAGACCTCGTTCGCGAGATCGACCATCTCGGTGGCGCAGCGTTTGAGGTCCCGTGGCAGACCACCCGACAGACAATGCGCCAGGTAGCAGAACTGTTCGGAGATCCCCCGCAACCGCAGGGCGATCCAGAGCCTGCTTTCGTCCAAAGTGAACGGTTCGAGCCGCACCATCTCCGAAAACGCGCTGTCGAAGGCGTCCCGGACGCCGAGCCCCCGCTGTTCGAAGCCGAGGACGGCGTCGTCCGAGACGGACACGAAGAACAGGCACCCCGGAACGTCGAAGACACCCTTCACGTCGTTGATGAACTGGTGCGCCTTGTCGGGCTCGCCGATCTTGTCCAGTTCGTCGATCGCGATCACGACCCGGCCGGCGACCCGCTCCGCCTCCAGCCGCCGAGCCGCCTCTTCGGCGAACTCGCGGAACTTGTCGACGACCTCCGGATGGGTGAGCTGCTGTTCGGCGCGCTGGGTCGACCAGGTCCGGCCGGCTTCCCCCTTCAGCGGCATGCTGAGCTTCCCGGACCAGCCGGTCGTGTAGGTCTGCAGGAACCGGATCCGGTCGAGTTGCTGTTCGGTCAGGCGACGGAAACCCGCCAGCCGGATGTCCCGGCGGCGCGCGATCAGCAACCGGACGACCGCGGCTCCGGCCGCCACCACGCCGAGCACCACCCGCAGCAGGAACAGCGACACCACCCCGAGGGCCAAGAGCTTCGCCCTCGGCTGTCCCGTCCACACCTGCCCAGCCGTCACCCGCCCGTTCACGACGTCGAGCGCGAGCGTCCAGAGGTCGTGCCACGGCGCCCCGCCCCACAGTAGCCAGACGGCCGACGCCGCCACTCCCCAGAACACCAGGAACGCCAACGTCCTCCGGAGTGAACGCCCGAGCATCCGCCGCCGCCGGAGACGGCCGGACACCGTTCGCGAACCCGTCGAGATCTTCGCCAGCACCGCCTTGCAGAGCAACGCGTGCAGGTGCAGCACGAAGTCGCGGGCCTCATACGCGGCGGGAGCGGAGGCGACCACGACCAGTGGCGCCGCCCGGTCCGATCGGCTCAGCAGCCCCTGTTCCAGCGAGCGGATCGACGTGGTCTTGCCGGTCCCCCGGTGCCCGGCCAGCGCAACGGCCACCGAATCCGCCCGATCGACGATCCGCCGGAGCCGCTTCACCGCGGCCGTCCGCACGAGCCCCGCTTCCAGCTCCGCCGACGCGTCCGGCTCTTCGAAGACGAGATTCACGCCCGAGCGGATCCGCCGGTGATCCCGGATATGGTCACGGAGGGCGGGCAGAACGATCTCCCGCAACGCGAACTCCCACCGGTCGCCCAGACCGATCATCTCCGGATGTGCCCACTCCTCGGCGCGTTGCCAGCCTTCGGTGACGAAGAGCCCGGGGATCCGGCGGCCGATCACCAGGACCGCCATCCCGATCACCGCGCCGAGCCCCAGCACGCCGACCAGCTGGAACGGCGATGGCATCGACGACCAGGCCAGCTGCAGGATCCGGAGATACCCCACGAGGAGCGCGCAGGTCACGAGCAACCAGCCCGCCTCCCGGACGGTCACCCGCCGGAACGGGAGGCGCCGGGGCCGTTCGAAGACCACGCCCGCCCGTTCCCGCTCCATGCGGATCCGCGCGAGCGCGGTGACATCGCCGAGAACGGCCTTGCGCGCGTCTTCGGCGCGGAGTCCTTCCCTGCGGAGTCCCGAGGCGATCTCCGGTTCGGTGAGCGCTTCGTCGAGCACGGCCTCCAGTGCGAGCAGCGCGGACCAGGTGTCGAAATCCTCGATGAATCCCTCGCCGTCGCGCAGGAGGTCCGACTCGTACTCGTCCGGATGGAGGTCGCTCACCGGCTTATGATGCCGAACCTCCCGCCCGCGTTCCCCTGCTCGGGTCAGGAAAACCGGTCCAGATCCGCCGGTGTGTCGATGTCGTCGCTCTCTCCCGGCTCTTCGGGCACGTCGACGATCTCCAGCCCGCCCAACGTCCGCCGCAACGACGCGTTCTCCACCGTCTCCGGCAGGGCACCGCGCAAGGCATCCGCACGCCAGGCGCCGAGCAGCCACTGCCGCTCCCCCGAGGCGTCGACCAGCACCGCCCCCGAAGCACCGCCGAGCGCGGCCAGCAGCCGGTCCACAGTGGACTTCCGGACGCCGGCGAGGTCACCGGCCAGCACCACGACGAGCTCTGTGCGCACCAACGCGAGTCCGGCCGCCAGCGCGGCCACCGGACCCGTTCCCGGTGACGACTCCCTGGTCCAGACGACGTCGCCGAAGCCTGGCCGTTCCGGGCCGACGACGATCACCGGATCCGCGTCCGCGAGCGCCGCCAATGCCCTGGCCAGCAACGGTTTCCCACCGACGGGGAGCGCGGGTTTGTCCACACCGGACAGGCGACGCGCGGCGCCACCCGCCAGCACGATCCCCGCGTAAGGCACGCTTAGCCGATCAAGCGGGTCGCGTACGGCATGATGCCGCCGTACCGCACCGGCGCGATCCGGACCCGCAGGCCCGACTGCGGCGCTTCGACCATCTGGCCGTTCCCGAGGTACATCGCGACGTGGTGGATACCGCGCGCGCTGCCGCCCCAGAAGAGCATGTCGCCGCGGCGCATCTGGGAGAGCGGCACCTTCCGCCCGGCGTTGTACTGGTAGCCGCTGTAGTGCGGAAGCGACTTCACCCCGGCGAACGCGTAGATCATCAAGCCCGAGCAGTCGAACCCGATCTTGTTGTAGTCGCCGTAGCGGTCCGCCGTACCGCCGTCGCGGATACCGCGGGTCGGGCCGGAGGTGTTGCCGCCACCCCAGGCGTAGACCACGCCGAGCTGCGAGAGCGCCCGCCGCACGACGGCCTCGACGCTCGCCCCGGCGGGAGCCGACTGGACGGGCCTGCCGGACGGACGGCCACCGCCGCCCTGGCTGGGCCTTTCCGCGGCGAGAGCGGCCTGACGAGCGCGTTCCTCGTCCTCGCGGGCCTTCTGCGCCTTCCAGTCCTCGTAGCGCTGCCGCTGGCCCTGCAGGCCGTTGACCTTCTGCTGCGCTTCGAAGAGCTGCTTCTCGACACTGGCCTTGTCGGCTTCCAGTTTCTGGTTCTGCGCGGCCTGGGTGTCCTGGGCGTGCTGCGCGGCGCTCTGCGCGTTGTCGGCTTCGTGCTTGGCCGCCTCGGCCGCCCGCTTGCGCTCCTGCGCGATCTCCAGCTTCTTGCGCGCGGTCGCGTCCTTGTTGGACTTGTCCGTCTGCGCCCGCTTCATCGCGTCGAGGGCGTTGAGCCTGCTGCCGCCGACCGCGTCGAGCATCTGGGCGCGGCCGAGGAGTTCCTTCGGGCTGTTGGCGGTCAGGTACGCCGACACCGAGCCGATCGTGCTGCCCTGCTGGAAACTCGCGGCGGCGAACTTGTCGAGATCGGCGCGGGCCTTGTCGATGGTCGCCTGCGCGGCGTCGGATTCGGTACGCGCGGACCGCGCCTCGCGATCGGCCTGCGCGGCTTCGTCCTGCGCGGTCTCCGCGTCGACCCTGGCCTTGTTGGCCTCTTCCATCTTCAGCTCGACGTCGTCGTTGAGCTGGGCGAGCTTCGACTCGGCCTGGGCCAGCTGGTTCGTGAGCCTGCCGACGTCGCCCGCCTTGGCGTTGGCGTCGGCCTTGCTGGAGTTGATCTCGGAGTCGCTGGGGTTCGGCGGAGGCGGCGGCACCGCGACGGCCGTACCCGTCACCCCGAGCAACAGGGCGATGCCGAGCGCGCCGATGGTCATGCCACGGCGGGCACCGGTCCCCGACCCGGCTTCACCACGCACGATCCGCCCACCTCCTGATCTTGAACAATGAGCTCACTGTGCCACTGCCGTCACAGCATTACCAGAAGCACCACCAGGAACTTACACACCGTAGGCACCATTTCCCCTCAACGGGGGACGAACAGACGAACGTTTCGTCACTCGAACGGCCGCAGGCGCTGAGACCTTCATGACCCGCGTGTCGGCTTGCCAAGCCAAACAGGACGGGCGTACTGTTTGAAGGGACGAACGAGGTGTGCCATCCCGGGTCCGGACCTACGGTGGGGGTGCGCAACACTCGCTCCGGGTCGGCCCGAACGACCTGGAGAACACACCGAACTGACCCGCCACTGGAGTTAGAAGTGACCGCACCCGCCAGCAAGGACAGCTTCGGCGCCAAAGACACGCTGAAGGTGGGCGACGCCTCCTACGAGGTGTTCCGCCTCAACAAGGTCGAGGGCTCCCAGCGCCTTCCCTACAGCCTGAAGATCCTGCTCGAGAACCTGCTGCGGACCGAGGACGGCGCGAACATCACCGCCGACCACATCCGCGCGCTCGGCAACTGGGACGCCAAGGCCGACCCGTCGATCGAGATCCAGTTCACGCCGGCCCGCGTGATCATGCAGGACTTCACCGGTGTCCCCTGCGTCGTCGACCTCGCCACCATGCGCGAGGCCGTCACCGACCTCGGCGGCGACCCGGACAAGGTGAACCCGCTCGCCCCCGCCGAACTGGTCATCGACCACTCCGTCATCATCGACGTCTTCGGCCGCGCCGACGCCTTCGAGCGCAACGTCGAGATCGAGTACGAGCGCAACCGCGAGCGCTACCAGTTCCTGCGCTGGGGCCAGGGCGCCTTCGACGAGTTCAAGGTCGTCCCGCCGGGCACCGGCATCGTGCACCAGGTCAACATCGAGCACCTCGCGCGCACGGTGATGGCCCGCAACGGCCAGGCGTACCCCGACTCCTGCGTCGGCACCGACTCGCACACCACCATGGTCAACGGCCTCGGCGTGCTGGGCTGGGGCGTCGGCGGCATCGAGGCCGAGGCCGCCATGCTCGGCCAGCCGGTCTCCATGCTCATCCCGCGCGTCGTGGGCTTCAAGCTCACCGGCGAGATCCCCACCGGCGTGACCGCCACCGACGTCGTGCTCACCATCACCGAGATGCTGCGCAAGCACGGTGTGGTCAGCAAGTTCGTCGAGTTCTACGGCGAGAGCGTCGGCGCGGTGCCGCTGGCGAACCGCGCCACCATCGGCAACATGAGCCCCGAGTTCGGCTCCACCGCGGCGATCTTCCCGATCGACGAGGAGACCGTCCGCTACCTCAAGCTCACCGGCCGCTCCGAGGAGCAGGTCGCGCTCGTCGAGGCCTACGCCAAGGAGCAGGGCCTCTGGCACGACCCGTCGCACGAGCCGGAGTACTCCGAGTACATCGAGCTGGACCTGTCGACGGTCGTCCCGTCGATCGCCGGCCCGAAGCGCCCGCAGGACCGCATCGAGCTCACCGACGCGAAGAACTCCTTCCGCAAGTCGATCCACGACTACGTCGGCGGCGAAGAGGTCCCGCACACCAACGTGGACGAAGCCGTCGAAGAGTCCTTCCCGGCCAGCGACCCGGCGGCCCTCTCGTTCAAGGACGAGGGCGCGGTCGACATCCAGTCGGCGGCGAACGGCCACACCGGCCGCCCGACCAACCCGATCAAGGTCAGCAGCGCCGACCGCGGCGAGTTCATCCTCGACCACGGCGCCGTGGTGATCGCCTCGATCACCTCGTGCACCAACACCTCCAACCCGTCGGTCATGCTCGGCGCGGCGCTGCTCGCGCGGAACGCGGTCGACAAGGGCCTCTCGGTCAAGCCGTGGGTCAAGACCTCGATGGCGCCGGGTTCGCAGGTCGTCACCGACTACTACGACAAGGCCGGCCTCTGGCCGTACCTGGAGAAGCTCGGCTACCACCTGGTCGGCTACGGCTGCACCACCTGCATCGGCAACTCCGGCCCGCTCTCGGACGAGATCTCCGCCGCGATCCAGGAGAACGACCTCACCGCGGTTTCGGTGCTCTCGGGCAACCGGAACTTCGAAGGCCGCATCAACCCCGACGTGAAGATGAACTACCTCGCGTCGCCGCCGCTGGTCATCGCGTACGCGCTCGCCGGCACGATGGACTTCGACTTCGAGGCCCAGCCGCTCGGCCAGGACTCCGACGGCAACGACGTCTTCCTGAAGGACATCTGGCCGTCGGCCAAGGAGATCCAGGAGACCATCGACTACGCGATCACGCAGGAGATGTTCACCAAGGACTACGCCGACGTCTTCGACGGTGGCGAGCGGTGGAAGTCGCTGCCGACCCCCGAGGGCAAAACCTTCGACTGGGACGCGGAGTCCACCTACGTCCGGAAGCCCCCGTACTTCGAGGGCATGCAGGCGGAGCCCGCCCCGGTCACCGACATCTCCGGCGCGCGCGTGCTGGCGAAGCTGGGCGACTCGGTCACCACCGACCACATCTCCCCGGCCGGCGCGATCAAGCCGGGCACCCCGGCCGCGCAGTACCTGACCGAGCACGGCGTGGAGAAGAAGGACTTCAACTCCTACGGCTCGCGTCGCGGTAACCACGAGGTCATGATCCGCGGCACCTTCGCGAACATCCGGCTGCGCAACCAGCTGCTGGACGACGTGCAGGGCGGCTACACCCGCGACTTCACCCAGGCCGACGCCCCGCAGGCGTTCATCTACGACGCGGCGCAGAACTACGCGGCGCAGGACATCCCGCTGGTCGTCCTGGGCGGCAAGGAGTACGGCTCCGGATCGTCGCGTGACTGGGCGGCCAAGGGCACGCGCCTGCTGGGCGTGCGCGCGGTGATCACCGAGTCGTTCGAGCGCATCCACCGGTCGAACCTGATCGGCATGGGCGTCATCCCGCTGCAGTTCCCGGCGGGCGAGTCGGCCTCCTCGCTCGGCCTCGACGGCACCGAGACGTTCGACATCTCGGGCATCACGAAGCTGAACGACGGCGAGACCCCGCGCACGGTCCACGTCACCGCGACGAAGACCGACGGCACCAAGGTGGAGTTCGACGCGGACGTCCGCATCGACACCCCGGGTGAGGCGGACTACTACCGCAACGGCGGCATCCTGCAGTACGTCCTGCGGAAGATGACCCAGGCGTAAGCACGGCACACGAAGGCTCCTTTCCCCGCACTTTGGGGAAAGGAGCCTTTCGCGTTCTTCGGTACCGTGCGGTATGACCACGGGGAGAGTTCAGGTCGAAAACGGCGAATTGGCGTACGAGGCCCGGGGCGACGGCGATCCGGTGATCCTGCTGCACGGCGGGATCCTCGACTCCCGGATGTGGGACGCCGAGATGACGGCGCTCGCACCACACCACACCGCCATCCGGTACGACGCGCGCGGGCACGGCGAGTCGTCCACGCCGACGGAGCGGTTCAAGCACTACGAGGATCTCCGCGAGCTGATGGCCGCGCTGGGGCTCCCCCGCGCGTCACTGGTCGGCTTGTCCGGTGGCGGCCGGATCGCGGTCGACTTCGCACTGACCTACCCGGATCTGGTCGAGAACCTCGTGCTCGTCGCCACCGGCCTCAGCGCGATGGTGACGAAAGATCCTTTCGTCTTGGAACAGAACAAGAAGCTCGAAGAGGCCGGCTCCAGGGGCGATCTCCCTGGCGCCATCGAATGCATCCTGCGCATGTGGGTGGACGGGCCGCGGCGCGCACCCGCGGACGTCGATCAGCGAGTCCGGCGGCTGTGCCAGGAGATGTACACGCAGACGGTCGTGCGGCACGGACTCTCCGGCTTCACGCTGATGGACGAACTTCGGGCCGTCGAACGCATCGGCGAGCTGGCCCCGCGCACCTTGACCTTGGTGGGAGATCTGGATTCCTCGGACATCCTGGCCATCGCCTGCCGGATCGAAAGCGAAGCACGCGACGCCCGGAAACAGGTCGTCCCCGGGGTCGCGCACATGATCAATCTGGAGAAACCCGCCGAGTTCTCGCGGACAGTGCTGGATTTCCTGGCCTGCTCGTGAGTGGTAAGGACGGTTCTAACCGTCCTTACCACTCACGAGGTCGTCTTCCCGGTGTTCCGGGCGGCGGTCGACGACGCGGCCGAGCGGGCGCAACAGCACGTTGACCCCGACGATCACCACGGTCCCGGCGAGCGCGACGACGTAAAGTCCCGCTCCCGCAAGGGATCCGACGGCAGCCGAGCACCACAGGGTGGCCGCGGTGTTGAGCCCGCGCACGTTCAGCCCGTCCCGCAGGATCACCCCGGCGCCGAGGAAACCGATACCGGAGACGATCTGGGCCGCGACGCGCGTCGGGTCGGCGTCACCGCTGGTGTTCAGCCCGCCGAAACCGTGGGCGGACAACAGGACGAAAAGGGTCGCGCCGACGGCGACGAGGGCGTTGGTGCGGAGTCCGGCCATCCGGGCGCGGTACTGGCGCTCGATGCCGATGACGGCGCCGAGGCCGACACCGGTGCCGACCCTGAGCAGCATTTCGAAGGTGTTCATGATCCCGGCTCTTTTCTGGCGTGCGTACACAAAGCCAGACAGGGAAAGGAGACCGGAGAAGGTCAGCGCACCGCGCACACGGGTGAACGGCGACCACGTCCGGTCGGTCCAGAACTGTCTTCCGGCATGTGCCGCTCACCTCGCTTTCGTACTCGATCGGTGTTGATCAACCTTCGGGACTCTACCACCGGACGGGCCGAGCGCGGCGTGGATCGTGTCACGCAGCCAGCGCTGGGCCGGGTCGGCGTCGAGCCGCGCGTGCCAGAGCTGACAGACCTCGATCCGCGGGAGGCCGGCGGGGATCGGGAACCAGCGGATGCCGAGCGACCGGCCGTATTGCTCGGCGAGCCGCTGGGGCGCGAGCCCGATGTAGTCGCTCGACGCGACCAGGAACGCGGCGACGGCGGAAGTGGGGACGACCGCGGCGACCCGGCGCTGGAGACCGGCCGCCTCGAGCACGTCGTCGAGCGGTCCCCTGCCCCGGCCACGCCGCGACGCGGAAACGTGGGGATAGCGGCAAAGTTGCGCCAGCGTCGGACGCCGCACACTCCCGAGCGGACCGTCCGCCCTGACGATCGCGACCACACGTTCGTGGTACAGCAGCGTCGAGTGGATGTCGGGGGCCGTGATGTCACCCGCGCCGATGTCCAGGTCCACCGAACCGTCGCGCAAGGCTTCGGTGCTTTCGCTGCCTTCCGCGACGAAGCGCAGGACGACGCCCGGGGCGACGGCCGCGGTCGCCTCGACGGCAGCCGTCACCAGTGTCGCGGCGACGCCGTCGTTGATGCGGATGGTGAAGGTGCGTTCGAGGTCGCCGATCGAAAGTTCGCGGTCCGCGCTGATCAGCGCCGACGCCTCGTCGAGCAGTGATCGCACCCGCGGTGCCGTGCGGAGCGCGAACGGCGTCGGCACCATCCCGCGGCCGGCGCGCACGAGGATCGGATCCCCCATCGCGCGCCGCAACCGGCCCAGCGCCCGGCTGGCCGCCGGGATCGACAGATGCAGTCGTTCGGCGGCCGCCGTCACGCTGCCCTCCCGCAGCAAGGCGTCGAACACCCGCAAGAGGTTGAGGTCCAGCTGATCGGCCATTGTTGCATCGTACGCAAGTCTGCGTTGCCAAAGTTGCGTGGCACGAAGAACCCGCTGGCCCATAGCGTCGTGGACATGCCACTCCGACTTCAAACCCGCGAGGCCCCGGCAGACTCGCGGCGCGGCCTGCTGACCGCCATGTGCGCCTGTGTCGTGCTCGTGGTCGGGATGGTCGCCGCGATCAACCTCGCCGTCCCGATGCTCGCCGCGAGCG
Organism: Amycolatopsis sp. NPDC058340; assembly: GCF_042723975.1. NCBI lineage: Bacteria > Bacillati > Actinomycetota > Actinomycetes > Pseudonocardiales > Pseudonocardiaceae > Amycolatopsis > Amycolatopsis sp. NPDC058340. The sequence continues at coordinate 13,327 of NZ_JBHXIB010000012.1, forward strand.
ACCTCCACCCGTCCGCGTCGGCGCTGATCTGGATCGTCGACACCTATGTGATCTTCTTCGCCTGTCTCGTGATCCCCGGCGGAGCGGCGGGCGATCGCTTCGGCCGCAAGGGCGTCCTGCTCGCCGGCCTGGCGCTCTTCGCGCTCGGCGCGCTGCTGTCGGCGATCGCGCCGAATGTGCCCTTCCTGCTCGCCGGCCGGGCGATCACCGGGATCGGGGCCGCCGCGGTGCTGCCGAACACGCTCGCCGTCCTGCTGCACGCCGTCCCGGCCGAGCGGACGGGCGTCACCATCGCGACCTGGGCGTCGATGACCGGGATCGGCGGTGTCGCAGGGAACGCCGGCGGCGGCGCCGTACTGGCGGGCGGATCGTGGCGATGGCTGTTCGCGGCCGCCGTCCCGCTGTCCCTGGTGCTCGTCGCACTCGTCGCCCGGATCGCGCCGGTGTCCCCGCGGCACGAGCGGCCGCTCAGCCCGCTCGGCACCGTCCTGCTCGTGGGCGCTTCGGTCGCGCTGCTGCTCGGCATCGTCGAAGGTCCCGAAGCGGGTTGGACCAGCCCGATCGTCCTGGCCGGATTCGCCGGTTCGGTCGTGCTGTTCGCCCTGTGGACGTTCGTGGAACTGAAGGCCGGGCACCCGCTGCTCGATCCCCGGTTGTTCCGGGTGCCCACGCTGCGCAGTGCCTGTCTCGGCATGACCGCGATCTTCTTCGGGATGTTCGCGCTGTTCTACGTCAACGCGTCCTTCCTCCAGTACGGCAAGGGTTTCGGTGTCCTGCCGACCGGGCTCGGGATCATCCCGCTGACCGTCCCGGTCATCCTCGGCGCGCGGCACGTTGGCAAGGCGGTCCAGCGCTTCGGAGTCGACGTCGTCGTCGCCATCGCGTTCCTCTCCTGCGGCTGCGGCCTCATCGGACTGTCCACAAGCGACGCTTCGACGCCGTATCCGGTCTACGCGGCCTGGCTCGTGGTGACCGGGATCGGTGTCACGCTGGCCCTTCCGACGCTGTCCGCGGCGATCTCCGGTTCACTGCCTCCGGCGCAGGCCGGTGTCGGTGCCGGGCTGCAGGCCACCACGCGCGAATTCGGCAGCGCGCTCGGTGTCGCGGTCATCGGCACCGTCCTCACCGGACGGTTCGTCGCGGCGCTGCCGTCCGACATCCGCGCGGACCACGATCCGCACACCGTCGCGCAGGCGCTGGCCGCCGCGCCCGGCCGCTCGCCGGAGGTGATCTCCGCGTTCGTCACCGGCGCGAGCACCGCGCTCCGGGTGATCGGCGTGAGCGTGCTCGTCCTCGGGGCGCTCGTCGTCCTGCAATCACGGCTTTCCCGCACCATCAAGTAGAAGGAGCATTCCCATGCGCGTATTCGTCACCGGGGCGACCGGCTGGATCGGCTCGGCCGTCGTGGACGAACTGCTCGACACCGGGCACGAGGTCACCGGCCTCGTCCGATCGGACGCCTCCGCCGCCGCGCTGGAGCGGAAAGGCGCCCGCACACACCGCGGCGACCTGGACGACCTCGACGGCCTCCGCGCGGGCGCCGAGGCGGCCGACGCCGTCATCCATCTGGCGAACAAGCACGACTGGGCCAACCCCACGGAGTCCAACCGGGCCGAGCGGGCGGCCGTCCAGACCTTCGCCGACGCCTTGTCCGGTACCGGGCGGGCCTTCGTCCTCGCTGCCGGCCTCTCGACCCTGGTCACCGGACGCCCCGCCACCGAGGCCGACCTCTCGCCTGCCGTCGGCCCCGATTCCCACCGCGGCGGTGCCGAGAACCTCGCGCTCGAGTACGCCGAGAAGGGCATGCGCGTGATCAGTGCCCGCTTCGCGCCGTCCGTGCACGGTGCGGGCGACCGCGGTTTCGTCGCCGCGCTCGTGGCGGCCGCTCGTGAACATGGCGTGTCCGGCTACCTCGGCGACGGCGGCGCGGCCTGGGCCGCCGTCCACCGCACCGACGCGGCCCGGCTCGTCCGGCTGGGGCTGGAAGGCGCGCCCACCGGCTCGCTGCTCCACGCGGTCGCGGAAGAAGCCGTCACCACGAAGGAAATCGCCGAAGCCATCGGACGGGCACTCGACGTCCCGGTGGTGTCCGTGGCACCGGAGAACGCCGCCGAGCACTTCGGATTCGTCGGCCGGTTCTTCGCACTGGACATGTCCGCGTCCAGCGCGCGCACCCGCGAACTCCTGAAGTGGACCCCGTCCGGACCGAGCCTGGCCGAAGACATCGAAGCCGGCGCCTACGCCTGATCGAGAGGAAACACCATGTCCGAAGTGACCGCTTTCATGCTGGTGAAGACCACGCCCGAATGGCTCGGGCTCACCGTCGAACAACGAGTGAAGGCCTTCAAGACCGAGGTACTCCCCGCCGTCGAGAGCAAGGTGAAGGGCGTCCGGTCCCGGTTCTTCGACACCGAGTTCTACTCCGCGCGAGTGACCGACGTGTGGGTGTGGGAGGCCGACGACCACCACTCGTACCAACTGCTCGTCGAGGCGCTGCGCGAGACGCCGTTCTGGGACCGGTACTTCGAGGTGGTCGAACTCCTGGTCGGGGTGGAGAACGCGTACGCCACGAACTACGGCATGGACGCTTACGCGAGCGTCAACGTCTGAGCCCGGTGGGAGCGTCCCGTCGGTAGCCCGCCAGAAGTCGGCCTCCCACGCCGTCGAGGACACCGGCGGCGACCCGCCGGAACAGCACCGGATCTCCCGTGCACACGACCTGCCGGTAGCCGAGCAACAGTTCCCGGCAGGTCTCCGGATCGGCCTCCCGAAGCCGTCGCAGGAGCCATTTGCCGCGGGACCGCCATCGCCCTCCCGCGAGGAGGATCAGCTCGGCCACCGCGATCAGCAGCCGGTCGGCGATGAAGACCAGTTCGTCGGGATCGCTCGCCCCGTCGAGGTCGTCCAGTAGATCGGTGAGCAGGTAGCGGTGATCCTCCAGCTCGGCCGCGGAAAGCGGTGGAGGCCCGGCACGCAGTCGTGCCTGGGCCTCCACCCGCGTCCGGTGGCCGAAGCCGTCGCGGTCGAGCAGAACGACACCTTCGCCGCACATGTGCAGCAAGGGCGAACGACGGCTGGCGGTCTCCTGCTCGGCGAAGCCCTCGTACGACTCGGGGGTATGGCAGAACAGTTCCACCGGCACACCGTCGTGTTCGGTCGTTTCGCGATACGGCGCGGGCGGCCCGTCGAGGAAGACGACGACGTCGAGATCCGATTCGGCGGTACGCGATCCGGTGTTCGCGCTTCCGCCCAGGATCGCGGCCCTCGCGGTGGGAAAACGGGTCTCGACCACTTCGCGGGCCATCCGGACGGGATCCATCCGTCCAGCATGCCGGTGGGGTGGGCCAGGCGCACCGGCAGCCGCGACCGAGCCGAAGCCGGTGCCCTGGTTACCCACCCGGATCTCCTGGACGAGGGGGTCGTCCGGCCGATCCGGCCCTCCCCGTCAGGAACCCTAGGGCCCGGAGTTCGGGACCGGTCCCCGGACGCCACGAAGGCCACCGCCGAGACGGTGGCCTTCGTGTCCTTCAGTCCGGGATCAGGCGGTTTCGAACGGCTGGACGTTCGGCTGGAACACCTGGCCGTTGGCCGGGACCTTCAGATCGATCAGGTAGTCGGCCGTCACCTTGTCCACCCCGAGCGAGTCGCCGAGGATGCAGTGCCCGAAGGCGTCGACCGAGAGCAGGCGGGCGTTGCCCAGCTGGTCGGCCATCCGCTTCGAGAACAGGTACTGGGTCGCCGGGTCGTAGTAGTTGCCGACGACCAGGACCGGGGTGTCGGTCTTGGCCTGCCACGGACCGCGGTAGACGTCCGGCTTCTTCACCGGCCACACCGGGCAGCCCGCCACGTCCGAGAACGCCTGGTAGCGACCGAAAGTGGGCGATTCCTTCTCCCACTTCGCGGCGATCTCGGGGACCTTCTCCTGCTTGATCGTGATCTTCTTGTCCGAGCAGTTCACCGCGAAGTACGAGTCGTCGCCGGTGTACGGGCTGTCCGGGTTCACGTCCGCGCGCCCGTTCGCCCCGGACCGCAGCACCTTCAGCTCGACGGCCTGCGCCGTCTGCGTCTGCGCCGCGGGCGGGTGGACGACGTTGTACAGCGCCTGCAGGTCGTCGGCCAGCGGCGGGAACGACGTCGGCGAGTACAGCACCCCGGCCACCGTGCTGGTGAACGCGTTGATGTCGTAGCTGCTCCCGTCCGGCAGCTTGATCGGCTGCTGGCGCAGGCGGTCACGGATCTCGTCGAACTTCTCCCTCGGCGTGCCCGCGCTGAATGAGCACTTCGGCCCGACCTGCGCGCACTTGCGCAGGAAGGCGTCCAGCGCGATCTCGAACCCGCGAGCGCGCTCGCGGTCGTACTGCACGCCGTCGCTGGTGCGCAGCGCCGGATCGACGTTGCCGTCGATGACGATCGCCCGGCTCTGCTTCGGGAACATCGACGTGTACGTCGACCCGATCAGGGTCCCGTACGAGAAACCGACGAAGGTCAGCTTCTGGTCGCCGACGGCCGCCCGCATCTTGTCGAGGTCGCGCACCACGTCCTTGGTGGACATGTGGTTCAGCAGCGCGCCCGCGTTGTTCTTGCAGAACTGGCCGTAATCGCGGTACGAGGCCAGCGTCCCGGAGATCTCCTGCCGAGACAGTGGCACGGGGATCTGCGCGGCGAAGACGTCGTCCGCGTCCTCCTGCGTGGTGAAGCATTTGAGCGGGTTGCTGGCCCCGACGCCGCGCGGATCGAACCCGATCAGGTCGAACCGGTCCAGCACCTGCGGCTGGAAGTAGTTCGCCGCACCGATCGGCATCCGGAACCCGGAGCCACCCGGACCGCCCGGGTTGAGGAACAGCGAACCGACCTTCTTGTCGGGCGTCTTCGCCGCCCGCTTCAGCATCGCGATGTCGATCGTGCCGAGCGCCGCGTTGTCGTGGTCGATCGGCACGCGATACCGCGAGCAGCTGTAGAACTTCACCTGATCGGCCGGAACACCGCGGAGCTGGTCCGCCGTGCAGGCACCCCAGTTCACCGGCGCCGTCGCGCCGACCTGGGCGGCCGGCGGGCCTGCCTCCTGGGCGGCGACCGCCGTCCCGGACGCCCCGGTCAGCGCGGCGCCGGCCACGAGTGCCCCTACCAGTGCGAAACCGCGCACCGGCCTCCTTGTGGATCTCGGCAAAACGACTCCTCCCTCGGCTGGCGACGTGACGGACCACGTCGCACGGCGCGCCGTCGACGTCACGGCGCGTAACACCAAGCGAGCCTCGCACAAGCCGGTAACCCAGTCACCGGCCGAAAGGATGGTACGAACCTATCGAGTGGTTGTCTTCAACTCGAAAATCGGTAACACACGGCGAGCGGCGTCGGCCTCCATGGAGTAACCGGGCCAGAACTCCAGAAGCCGTTTCCACATCGCTTCGTACTCGTCGCCGCGCAGTTCCCTGGCCCTGACCGGGATCTCCTTGCCCGCCAGCGCGACGACCGCCTCGGGATGCGAGCGCAGATTGTGCGTCCACGCCGGATCGTTCGGCCTCCCCCAATTGGAGCCGATGAGCACGAAACCTTCCTCGTGCGGAAAGTACAGAAGATTGGTACTGCGGGGCAGCCCGCTCTTGCGGCCGGTCGTGGTCAGCCGGAGGGAAGGCAGCCCGGCCAGCGCGACCAGGCTCACCTTCCCCTTGAACAGCCGGTGGAGTCTCTTGTCCACCCAGATGATCCCGCCCGCGAGCCCCATCAGCCACGGTTTGGTGCCGAGCGCGCGGGCGAGCGACGTGAGAGGGTTAGCCACGGACAGATCTTGCCAGGCTCACCCCGAACCGCGATTCCGAGTCCGTCCACCATTTCTCCACGGAGAAACCGGCTTCGGCCAGTTCCGCGGCGATTCCCTCCCGCCGGAACTTCGCGGAGATCTCGGTGCGCACGTATTCGCCCTCGGCGAACTTCACCCGCAGGTCGGCGCCCGGGATGTCGACGGTCAGCGGCGCACGGGCCCGCAGGCGCATTTCGATCCATTCGTTCTCTTCGTCCCAATACGAGACGTGGTCGAACGCGGCCGGGTCGAAGTTCGCGCCGAGGCCGTTGTTGATCACGTGCAGCATGTTGCGGTTGAACTCGGCGGTGACCCCGGCGGCGTCGTCGTAGGCGCGCTCCAGGGTTTCCCTGTCCTTCACCAGATCCGTCCCGAGGAGGAACCACTCCCCTTCGTCGAGCACGCCGCGGACCGAGCGCAGGAAGGTGGCGCGGTCGGCGGGGAGGAAGTTGCCGATCGTGCCGCCGAGGAAGACCACCATCCGCGGCCGGTCCCCCGGCAGCAGGTCGAGGTGCCGGGTGAAGTCACCGACCACGCCTCGGACCTCGAGGGACGGGTAGTCGGCCGTGATGGCCTCGGCGGCCTCGGCGAGCGCGGTTTCGGAGACGTCGAGCGGGACGAACTCCTTCAACGTGCCGTGCCTGGTGAGCGCGTCGAGCAGGAGCCTCGTCTTCTCGCTCGATCCGGACCCGAGTTCGACGAGGGTGTGCGCGCCCGAGATTTCGGCGATCTCACCACCGCGCGCGGCGAGCACCTCCCGTTCGCTCCTGGTCGGGTAGTACTCGGGAAGGGCGGTGATGTCCTCGAACAGTTCGCTGCCGCGCGCGTCGTAGAACCATTTGGGCGACAACCACTTCTGGTCGGCCTCCAGGCCGGCGCGGACGTCCGCGCGCAGCTGCTCGGTGATATCCGATTCGCTGTGGTGTACGTCGAGGTCGAGTTCGGTCATCGTGCCTCAGGGCTCCGATCGGCTTCGAGGGGCAGGATCTCCACGCCCGCGCCGGTGACCCGGACGGCGTGGTGGTCGGGAACGGGAGTCCATCCGGGATCGTCGTCGCACGGTTCCGACGCGACGAGCACGCCGCCGCCGGTGTCCCGGTAGGACAGGGAATGCGTCCACGCGGTACCGATGAGCGTCCGGCCGTCGGTCAGCAGGAGATTGAGCCGCGAACCCGGCCCCGCCTCCTCGACCACTCCGGTCAGCCAGGCGACGGCCGCGAGCGGGTCTTCGCCCGCCTCCAGCCGTTCACGCAGCAAAGCCCACAGCAGTACCGAATCCGTGGTCGCCTCCAGTGTCAGCAGTCGCGTGATCGGCAGTTTCGCGGCGAGTTCGGCCATCGAGTCCGGCCAGCCCCGCACCAGCCCGTTGTGGCTGAAGAGGTAGCCGCCGCCGGTGAACGGCGCGTTCGCCGCCTCGACCACGGGCATCGCCGTCGTTCCGTTCCGCACCGCCGCCATGAAGGCGTGCGAGCGGACCGATCCGGCCAGGGCGGGCAGATCCCCGTCCGTCCACAAGGGAGCGGACCGGCGCAGCCGCAGCGGTTCGGGACCTCCGGCGTACCAGCCGAGGCCGTAGCCGTCCGCGTTGACCGAGCCGCCGCCCCGCATGTCGCGGGGGGCGTACGACTGCACGAGCAGCGAATGAGGGGCGTGGAAGAGCATCTCGGCGGGCGAGCGCGGCTCGCCGAGATACGCGATGTGACGGCACATGCCGCTCAGGCCACCTCGCTCGGCCGCGCGTCCCTGGCACAGCGGAACCCGGAGAAGATCTGCCGCCGGATCGGGTGATCCCAGTTGCGGAACGTACCGCGGATGGCCGCCGCGTCCGTGCCGAACGAGCCACCGCGCAGGATCCGGTAGTCCCCGCCGAAGAACACCTCCGAGTACTCCTTGTACGGGAAGGCGGCGAATCCCGGGTAGGCCTCGAAACCGCTGCTGGTCCACTCCCAGACGTCGCCGATCAGCTGGTGCACGCCCAGCGGCGAAACACCCGCCGGGTACGCGCCGACCTCCGCGGGCCGCAGGTGCCGCTGCCCGAGGTTGGCGTGGTCGGGGGTGGGTTCCTCGTCGCCCCAGGGGAACCGGCGCGACCGGCCGGTCGCCGGGTCGAACCGGGCGGCCTTCTCCCACTCCGGCTCCGTCGGCAGGCGCCGTCCCGCCCAGGCGGCGTACGCCTCGGCCTCGTGGAAGGAAACGTGGACGACGGGTTCCGCGGCGGGCACCTTCTCGTAGACGCCGAACCGCGTCCGCCACCAGCCGTCCTGCTCCCGTTTCCAGAACCGCGGCGCGTCGATGCCGTGCTCGCTGCGGTACGCCCACCCGCGCTCACTCCACCACTTCGGGTCTTCGTACCCGCCGGAGTCGAGGAACTCGGTGTACGCCCCACAGGTGACCGGCGTGGTGTCGATGAAGAACGCCTCCACCGCGACCTCGTGCGCCGGTCGCTCGTTGTCCAGCGCCCACGGCTCCGCCGACGTGCCCATGGTGAAGGCGCCGCCAGGCACGAACACCTCCGCGGGCAGCGGCCCGGACCGCGACGGCGGCGGGGCGGGCGCGTGCAGCACCGGGTCGCCCTTGCGCAGCTGATGGGTGGCCAGCATCGTCTCGTCGTGCTGCTGCTCGTGCTGGGTGATCATGCCGAAGGCGAAGGCGTCCTCGGTGAGCCGCCTGCCTTGCAGCGGAACGGTTTCCAGGATGTCGAAGGATTTCTCCCTGACCTCGCGGACGTACTTGCGCGCTTCCTCCGGGCCGAGCAGCGGCAGCGCCGGGCGATCCGCGCGGGCGTGCTGGAACGCGTCGTAAATGTCGTCGATGTCGGGCCGGAGCGCCTCGCGGCCGCCGACGTCGCGCACCAGCCAGAGCTCCTCCTGGCTGCCGATGTGCGCGAGGTCCCAGACCAGTGGCGACATCAGTTTCGAATGCTGGCGGACCAGGTCTTCGTCGTCGACGCTCGTCAGCGCGACGCTCCGCTCACGGGCCCTGGTGAGCGCCTCGGCCGCGTGCGCCCGCAGGTCTTGCGGGCTCAGCGCGCGAAGCGGGTTGGTCTCGGTGCTTTCCACGCTCATGACTGGTGGCTCCTCGAACCGCGTACGAGGGATTGCACGCCCTCGCTGATCTCGGTGATGGTCTCCGGCGGCAGACCGGTCGCGCCCAATTCGGCACAGCCGAGGTCCACCACCTTGCTCGCGACGGCGGCGATCTCCCGGTCGGCGAGGCCGAACCTGGCCGCGCACTCCCATCTGCCCATGACCGGCTCGCACAGTTCGAGCACCTTGTCCACTGTGGATGGGCGCGCGAGCAGCGCGGCCAGCAGGGCCACCGGGTGCAGCCACCTGGCGGCGGGCTGGGCGTCCAGGTAGCGGATCTCCAGATACCCCTGTGGACGGACCGGCGTGAAGAACGTCGTCAGGTGATAGGCAAGGTCGTCCTCGGTCGGCTTGCCGAGCCCGGCGCCCTCGCCCCGTCCGTCGATCCAGTCGGCGAAGGTCAGGGAATCGGGCGCGTCCCAGCGGCCGCCGGGGCCGGGAAGGACCATCAGCGGGGTGTCCAGGATCCTGCCCGCCCACTCCGCGGCCGGATCCTCGCCCGGTTCCGCCGACCTGGTGCGGGCCTTTTCCGTTTCCATCACGGCGAGCCACCGCGCGGACGCGTGGCCGGTGTCGCGTCCGGCGTGGATCCGGGAATTGGCGAAGGTGGCGAGCAGGGGCGGGCCGAGCGCGTGGACGGCGGCCCAGCGGACCGCCAGATCGTGCGCCTCGCCGGCGTCCACGCAGACCTGCAGGCCCGCGGTACTGCACATCATCGTCGCGCCGCCGTCGCCCATCGGGGCGAAGCGGCGTTCCATCGCGGCGTAGCGTGGGGTGCCCAGCTTGCGGGCGGGCGCGCGATGCCTGTCTATCCCGGTGTCCCCCAGGTACAGGCCTCGTGCGGCGAGAAGAGTTTCGAGATGGGCCAGATCGGCCGAGACGACGGCGTCCAGATGGCGCAGCGTGGTCTGTGGTCGAGCGGAGATCTCCACCTGACATCCGGGCTCGAGGCTCAGCGGTGAACCTGCCGGAAGCGGGAGGGCGGGGCTGTCGGGGCGCAGCGTCCGCGGTGTGTGCGGGCCGAGCGCGGTGGCGAGATCGTCGGGATCGAGAGGCCGGGCGGGTTCGTCGGCGTAGTGCACGGTGAATTCCAGCTCTACGCCGAGAAGTCTCGGCGGCCCGTGTTTGAAGCACACGGAAGCCACATACGCCTCACCTTCGGCGCGGTCCGACAGGACCTTCGCCGTCGCGTTCGACGCGCTCCCGGACTTCTCGGGGAAATCATGAACAGTGGTCATCTTTCCGCCGTCCAGTCGGTTGTCCGATTACTGAGATACCTTGACTTCGGACGCTACACGCGAGGTCCGACAAAATCAGTCCGGTTCTTGCCGGGCAGGATCGCCGGACCACCTTCCGGGACGGGACGATCAGGGCAAAGCGGGCTCCGTGCCCAGCCCCAGTGCGGCCGCCGCGTTACGCACCGCCTCGATCACCAGCTGCAGCGCCGGCCGCCGTGACGAGGTCGTCCGGTAGGCGATCGAAACCGTCCGCAGCAACGGTGTGGTCAACGCGACGACGTCGATCCCCGGCGGCCGGAGCCCGAGCCCGAGGTCGGAAACGAGCGTCACCCCGAGCCCGGCCCTGACCATCGCCATCGCCGTGGACTGCTCCTCGACCTCGTGGTTGATCTTGGGCTCGAACCCGTGCCGGTGACACGCCGTGCGCACCGCGCGGCCGAAATGACTCTTCGGGCTGGCGAGGATCCAGGGATGCTCGCCCAGTTCGGGCAGGGAAGCGCTCCCGGCGGGCACCGCACCGGCGGGTACGGCGGCGTGCAGCCGTTCGACCGCGATCACCGCGCGCTCCAGGCCCGCGTCCCACGGCATCGGCGCGTCGGAATAGTCGAGGACGAACGACAGGTCCAGTTCGCCGTCACGGACGGCGTCGGCGGTGTCCTCGGGAGCCAGCTCGCGGGTCCGGACCTGGATACCCGGATGCTCACCCGCGAGCGCGGCCAGCGCGTGCGGCAACAGGCCCGAAGCGACCGACGCCCACACCCCCGCCATGAGGCGCACCGAAACGGTCTCCTGTGCCTCCTCCAAGGCCAGTGTCGCCCGTTCGACCGACCCCAGGATCTCTTCGGCGTGCTCGGTGAGCAACAGCCCCAGTTCGGTCAGCTGCACCCGCCTGCCGAATCGTTCGAACAGCTTCGCGCCCACGTCCCGCTCCAGCTGAGCCAGCTGCTGTGACACCGCCGAAGCGGTGTAATGCAGCGAAGCGGCGGCCGCCGTGACGGTGCCGCGCCTGCTCAGCTCGCGGAGCATCCGCAGGCGGTGCAACGAAAGCTCCATGGCCCCAACGTAATCGGGTGCGGTCGCGGACGCCCGGTGACGCGTTACACCAGTTTCTCTGCACGACATCGTTCAGATTCGGTAAATGGACGCGCGCGCCCGCGGGGGCGCACCCTCGGAAGTGGCGCAGGAACGACCCCGAATCCACGAAGGAGGTGGCCGCATGGCCGCGAGGAACGCCGAACCGCTGATGAGGCTCGTCTGGACCGACCCCGTCACCGGTGCCACCGGCTACCTCGTAGTGCACAGCCTGGTCTCCGGTATCGCGACCGGCGGGACCAGGATGCGCGCGGGCTGCACGATGACCGAGGTCGAGGACCTGGCGAGGGGGATGGCGAACAAGACCGCGACCTTCGGCCTGCCGGTCGGCGGGGCCAAGGGCGGCATCGACTTCGATCCGAAGGACGAACGGGCTTTCGGTGTGCTGGAACGGTTCTGTGCGTTCCTGCGGCCGTGGATCGACAACCACTGGGTGACCGCCGAAGACCTCGGCGTGCCCCAGCACCTGATCGACGAGGTGTTCGCGAAACTCGGGCTCGAGCAGTCGTACCACGCGGCCATCCGTCGTTCGGCCGATCCGGCGCACACCCTTCGGCGTGTGCAGGCCGGGCTGAGCACACCGGTGCCCGGCGGGCTCCTGCTCGGCGACGTGATCGGCGGTTACGGCGTCGCACAGGCCTGCCTCGGTGTCGCCGACGCGTGGGAGTGGCCCGCCGACAAGACCACGGTCGCCATCCAGGGCATCGGCACCATGGGCGGCGGCGCGGCCTGGTACCTGCACGAAGCCGGGATGAAGGTCGTCGCGGTCGCCGACGCCGCCGGCACGCTGTACCGGCCCGAAGGCCTCGACGTCCCGGCGCTGCTGGACCTGCGCGACGAATACGGCGAGATCGACCGGAGCCGGCTCCCCGCCGACGTCCGGCTGCTCCCCCGCGACGAGATCGTGGCGACCGAGGCGGACATCCTCGTCCCGGCGGCGATCTCCTACGCGCTCCGCGCCGGGAATCAGGGTCTGGTCAAGGCGAAGGTCGTGATCGAAGCCGCCAACGCGGCGACCACCCCCGACGCCGAAGCGGGGCTGGCGGCCCGCGGCATCCCGGTGATCCCGGATTTCGTCGCGAACGCCGGCGCGGCCGCGTGGGCCTGGTGGCTCCTGCTCGGCGAGGTCGGCGCCGATCCGGCCGATTCGTTCCTGCGCCTGCGGACCGAGATGCGGGCGAAGGTGGCCCTGCTGCTGAGCTCGTGGAACCTCGACCGGATCCCACCCCGCACCACGGGTTTGCGGCTCGCCGAAACCACCCGTTCGGACGCCACCGCCCCGGAAACCGCCCCCGCGCTGGTCATCCCCTGAGGATGCGCGTGAAGGCCCCCTTCCCTCGGCTGAGCCGAGGGAAGGGGGCCTTCACGCGCGGTCAGGAGGCGAAGCGGTCCGTCGCGCCGATGAGGACTTCACGCATCGGCTCGTCCTTGGTGCTGTGGCCGACCTCGTCGATGAGCACCAGCTCGCTGCCGGGCCACGCGTGCGCCAGCTCCCACGGGGTGCCGATGAGGTTGCCGAGGTCGAGACTTCCTTCGGCGAGCACGGCCGGGATGTGGGCGAGTTTCCCGGCTTCCCGCAGCACCACGCCTTCGTCCAAAAAGGACCCATTGCTCCAGTAGTGGGTAACCAGCCTGGCGAAGGCGAGCCGGAACTCCGGGCTCTCGAAGCTCTCGTACGGCGGGGAGGTCGGGATGATCGCGTCCTCCCAGGCACACCAGGCCGCCGCCGCCTTCCCGTGGACCGCCGGGTCGGGGTCCATCAGCAATTTGAGGTACGCCGCCGCCAGGTCGCCGTCGCGATCCTCTTCGGGAACGCCGTCGCGGAATTTCGCCCACGCCTCGGGGAAGACACCGCCGAGACCGCGGGTGAGCAGGTCGCTCTCGCTCCGCCGCCCGGTGGCCAAGCCCATCAGGACCATCTCCGAGACCCGGTCCGGATGCCGCTCGGCGTAGACCAGCCCGAGCACCGAACCCCAGGAGCCGCCGAAGATCAGCCACTTCTCGATGCCCAGATGCTCGCGAAGCCGTTCCATGTCGGCGATCAGGTGGTCGGTGGTGTTGGTGGAGAGGTCGGCCTCGGGCTCGCCCGCGTGCGGGGTGCTCCGGCCGCAGCCTCGCTGGTCGAACAGCACGACGCGGTACTTGGCCGGGTCGAAGTACCGGCGCATGCCTGCGCCGCAGCCGGTTCCGGGTCCGCCGTGCAGCGTGACGGCGGGTTTGCCGCCGGGGTTCCCGCAGACCTCCCAGTACACGAGGTGCCCGTCGCCGACGTCGAGCATCCCGTGGTCGTACGGTTCGATTTCCGGATACAGCCGTGTCACGTTCTCGTCCTCCCGCCAGATACAACAGCGCTGTCACAATAGCGGGATGCATGCCCCGGCGCGCGGGATTAAGCAGTGCGGACCGACGCCCGGGGGCCGACCGTCCGTGAAGGCCTCCTTGAGGGACCCAGAGTCCCTCAAGGAGGCCTTCACGGACTTGGGCGAGCGCCGCCCACGATCTTCCGCGAAATTCCCCGCGCCGGATGTCTGTTCCGGCACGAGCGATTCGTGGAGAAGGTGAGGGGCCGCCAAGAAGGGGCGGCCGCCACGAACTTCAGGGGATGAGATGTCGAACGCGCGCCGCATGTACGACCTGGTCGAGCCCATCGGTCTGGTGCCCTACTTCGCCGACGAGTCGGATGAGGCCCTGATCGCGCTCGGCCTGCGCAACCCATGGGACGCCTACTTCGCCGGCCGGGCCGCACCGTTCGGCCGGTCGGTGCCCGCCGAGGTGATCCACGCGATCTTCTACAACTTCGCCCCCGGCGAGGTGGCCCGCCACATCCCGAAGGTCTGGGAGCTGACCACGCCCGAGGCGGCGCTGGCCGCCCGCGAACGGGGATGCGTCGCGGGGATACGGCGGATCCTCGGCGAACTCGCCGACGACCCCGCGGTCACCCGCGCCGGCGACCTTCTGCTGAAAGCGGCGACCAGCGCACCCGTGGAGGGACGCGCCCTCTACGCCGCCCTCCGCACGGTTCCGGTCCCGCGGGAGCCCGTTGCCAGGCTGTGGCACGCGGCCACCCTCCTGCGTGAACACCGGGGCGACGGCCACACCGTCGCCCTGTTGGCGGAGGGTATCGGCGGCACCGAGTGCCACGTGCTCCACGCCCTGTCCGTCGGCATCCCCGCGAACAAGTTCGGCCGGGTCTGGCACCTCCCCGCCGCCCGGCTGACCGCGGTCGTCGACGGTATGCGCGACCGCGGTCTCGTCGGGACGGACGGCTGGCTCACCACCGACGGCCGCGCCACGAAGGAACGCGTCGAGGCCATGACCGACAGGCTCGCGGAGACACCGTACGACGCCCTGAGCGCCCACGAACTCGAGCGCCTCGTCGCCGACCTCGAACCGATCTCGGCCGCGCTGAGGGCGGTGTTTCCGATGTGACGGCCTAGCCGCCCAGGGTGCTGGAGACGTGCTGAAGCGCGTCCACCAGCTCCGCCGGGCCGGCGGGTCCGATGTGGACCACCGCGTCGTTGCCGTGACCGGTCGTGTAGCTGAGGTACCTGCCCCAATCGGTGTCGGCGAAATGGAGCGGATCCTCGGCGGCCACATGCCTGCCGACCTCGTCCCGCTTGCCGACGTAGAGCTCGCCGCTCCCCTCGACCGGCCGCTGCACGAGGCTGACGATGTCCGCGATCACCGGCGGCAGCGAATGCGTGTCGGGGCTGCGGCGGGCCGCTTCTTCGAGCTCGTACGCGCGGACCGTGCGCAGCCTGCCGCCGCCCGCCGGAACGGGCGGCAACTGCTCGATCAGGGTTTCGGGCAGCCGTCGCCGATCGATCTCCTGCAGCCCGACCCAGTCGCCGGACGCCACGGCCAAGACCGCCTGAAGCCCCAGCGAAGCGGCGAGAACGCCGTAGGTCTGGCCTCCGGTGTTCACCCAGCCGTAGTACTCGATGGCCGGTTTCGTGAGCACCGGGAGCCAGTCCAGGAAGTCGACCGACGCGCGGCCGCTCGAATCCAGCAGCCCGGCCTGCGCCAGCGCCGCCTCCACTCGCTTGTCCGCCTCCGCGCGGGCCGTCCTGGACAGCCAGCGCGGTTCGGGACGCAGCGTGATGTGCAGGTCGCCGACGCGTTCGCGTTCGGCGAGCACCGCCAGGGCTTCGACCGGGACGTCCACCCGGCCTGTTCTCACGGTCATCCGCTACTCGCCGATGACCGGCGGGCTGGTCCGCTGGTCGGTGCCGAAGATCGCGTCCGGGTCGGCCTCGATCAGGTAGTCGGGGCGCTGGTGCTCGTCGTCCTCGTCGCCATCGGCGCGCCTGCCACCGGCACCCATCGGGCCCATCTGGCCGGCGCCGCCGCGTCCGGCCGCTCCGCGACCGCCGGCCAGGTGGTCGGCGCCTCCCAGGCCGCCGAGACCGCCCATTCCCGATCCCCTGCCCGCGCCAAGGCCGCCGGAACCGGGGGCGCCGCCCCTGCCGCCGGTGCCGCCCTCGCCACCGAGCAGCCTGCCCGCGGCGCTGTTGGACGGGGGCACGTTGCGACCGCCGGTGCTTCCCGGCGGGTTCTGTCCGGGGCCGTTGGGGTTGTAGTTCTGGCCGGGGCCGTTCGGCAGGCCGATGACGTTGTCCGAGTCACCACCGCCGGGACCACGTCCGGGGATCCGGCCCGGGATCTCGGTCGTCGGGCCCGGCTTGCCCTTGCCGCCACCGCTCGGGCGCGTGGTGTCGCCGTCCCCGGTACCCGGTGGCTTCCGCGTCGGCGTCGTGATGTTGGTGTCGGGCTTGTCCCTCGGGATCACCGGACGGTCGTCGTTGGTACCCGGTTTGGTCGGGTTCTGGTCGCCGCCCGGCTTGTTCTGGTTCGGGTTGGTGCCGTTGTCGTCCGTGCCGCTGGTGTCGGTGCCGTCGTTGTCGTCCCCGCTGCCGTTCCTGCCGGGCCTGACCGGGATGACCGGCGGCGGCTGGATCGGAGGCGGACCGCCCGGGGTCTTGACGCTGACGTTCGCGCCGTCGTTCTTCAGCACGCCGTAGTCGGTCGGCAGGCTGGAGCTCGTGCTGCTGGTGACCGAGTCGTACTGGTCCATCACGCGGACGTTGTTCTGGTTCGCCGCTTCGTGCTTCGCGACGCCCTCTTGGTAGTTCTTGATGTCGTTGTTGACCATGAACGGCCCGGCGATCGGGATCGCGCCCTTCAGGCCGGTGGTCCAGGGGTTCGGCTTGTCCGGTTTCGGCGGCACGGGGACGACCGTCTGCCCGGAGTCGTCGAAGCTGTCGGCCTGCGTCGTCACCGAATCCCTGGTCTGGAACAGCGGCTCCGCGGTCTCCTTGAAGGCCTGCTCGAGCGGGCCCGCACCGGCGTTCGCCGCGTCGGCGGCCGAACCGGTCCAGGAGGAGGTCATCCGCGTCTGCAGGGATTTGATGGCCATGCCACGTTCGACATAGGCGTCCGAGAGTTCGGCGATGCGATCGGCCGCCGAGCGCAGGTTGCGGGTGTCGCCCTGGGTGAAGTTCTCGAAGATCTGCTTGCCGTCCACTCTCATGCCCCCTTGAGTGTCTTGATTACGGCCGACGCGAGTTTCTGCGCGGTCCCGCACGAATTCTGTTCGTCGCCGTAGCCGGCGGCCAGGGTGTTGATCGTCAGGTCGTCCGCGACGCCGACCGCGAGATCGCAGTTGCCCCGGGCCCGCCTGTCCTGGATTCCGTAATAGACGGTCGGATAACCGTCGACCTCGGGGCCGGGCTCCAGGAACCTCAGTTGCCCGGACTCCTTGGCCTTGTACATTCCGGCCAGGCCACCCACGCCCTTTTCGCGGTTCCCGCTGCCGAGGATGATCTGCAGCGTCTCCCCTTTGCCCCTGATGAACCACCCGCAGCCCGGATTGCTCGACTCGGACCGGGGCTCGCCCGGCTCGGTGAACCCCAGTTCCGCGGCGGCGGCGGGGGGAAGCAGCTTGCAGGCGTCACCGACGTACGCCGAGG
Organism: Amycolatopsis sp. NPDC058340; assembly: GCF_042723975.1. Taxonomy (NCBI): domain Bacteria; kingdom Bacillati; phylum Actinomycetota; class Actinomycetes; order Pseudonocardiales; family Pseudonocardiaceae; genus Amycolatopsis; species Amycolatopsis sp. NPDC058340. The sequence goes on from NZ_JBHXIB010000012.1 coordinate 30,509, forward strand.
CGTCCAGCGGATTCGCCACCTTCGGGACGTTCGGATCCTCCGGTGCCGCCGACGATTCGGATGACGGCGCCGATCCGCTGCTCGGCGACGGTGTCCCGGGGTTCTCCCCCGTGCAGCCCGCCACCGCGACGGAAACGAGCACGAGCGCCGCCACGGCGGCGCGTTTCCTCAACACGTTCGGCATCCTCAGGTCGTGCGCAGGGTGTTGGCCTGGTCGGTGGCCATCGTCTTCGTCCGGGCGATCTCGAGCTTCGCGATGTAGCCCGTGATGTACTCCTTCATCGAGTCGTTCTGCTTCTGCAAGGCGAGCAGCGAATCGACGCCGGAATCGACGTAGCTGGAGCTGGCCTCGTCCCGGCCCGGCGGTCTCAGATCGGCGAGGATGTCCTCGATCTTCATGCCGTCCTCGGAGACCTTCTTCAGCTCGTCCTGCCACAGCCCGATGACGGTCTTCAGCTCCTCCGGGCTCATCTCGAACCCGCCGCCACCGCCGCCCCCACCGCCGTACACGGTCGGTTCCTTCGGCGTGGTGAGGTCACCCCAGACGGCCTTGATCGCGCTCGCGGCATCGCCGATGATGTTCACACCCGCACCTTCCCCTCAGCACTCACACACGGTGATGGACAAAGAGTAGCCAAGCGGCGGACGGCGTGTCAGCCGATCCGGCCGAGTGGTCGGACGTGTCTCGGAGCCGTCCGGTTCCCGGTCGGGGCGAACATCCCGCGAACTGGTCACAGTACGTACGTACGGATTGCATTGACCGGGCACCCGGTGTCAGGATTCCAGGATGCCACGGGTCAGCCAGGATCACCTCGACGCACGCCGGCGCCAGATCCTCGACGGCTCGCGTGTGTGCTTCGCACGCTATGGCTACGAGGGCGCCACCGTCCGGCGGCTGGAAGAAGCCACCGGCCTGTCCCGCGGCGCGATCTTCCACCATTTCCGCGACAAGGAGTCCCTCTTCCTGGCGCTGGCCGAGGACGACGCGGTGCGCATGGCCGACATCGTCGCCGAGCAGGGTCTCGTCCAGGTGATGCGCGAGCTGCTGACGAATCGCAGCGAACACCCCGCCGACTGGCTCGGCACGCGGCTGGAGGTCTCCCGGCGGCTGCGCACCGACCCCGAGTTCCGTGCCCGCTGGGCCGAGCGGTCCCACCAGCTGACCGCCGCGACCCGCCGCCGCCTGGAGCGTCAGCGCGACGCCGGGATCCTGCGTGACGACGTCGACGTCGACGTCCTGACCGCGTACCTCGAACTCGTTCTCGAAGGTCTCGTCTCCCACCTCGCGATGGGCCAGCCCGGTGACGATCTCGGCCCCGTTCTCGACCTGGTCGAGGAGAGCGTGCGGCGGCACCGTGCCCACGCGGCCGGGGGAACGCGTTAAGATTGTCCCATCGTCGCAGTACAGCGGCGGTGTCTGTTGGTTTCCGATCGAGGAGTGACACTTTTCGTGCGCGACGCGCAGTCACCTGGTGACAGTATCGAGCCGGGTGGCACACCCGGCTGTTCCGCGGCTCTTCCCGCCGACCCCGCCGGCAGGGAATGATGGAAATCCTGCTCGCCGTTCTCGGCATTCTTCTCTTCCTCCTGCTGACCGTCGGCACCGGCCTCGCCGTCGCCGCCGAGTTCTCCCTCACCGCGCTCGAGCGCAGCACGGTCGACGCGAACGTCCGCCAGGTCGGCGACAAACGTGCGCACACCGTGCAGAAGGCGCACCGCACGCTCTCGTTCCAGCTCTCCGGCGCACAGGTGGCGATCACCATCACCACCCTGGTCACCGGTTACCTCGCGGAACCGGTGATCGGTGATCTGCTGCACCCGCTCTTCACCGCCGTCGGGTTCTCCGAGGGCGTCGCGAACGGCGTGTCGCTGGCGGTCGCGCTGATCCTGGCCACGTCGCTGTCGATGATCCTCGGCGAGATGATGCCGAAGAACCTCGCGATCGCCAGGCCGCTGCAGACCGCGCGTGCCGTCGCGGGGTACCACTCGCGGTTCTCTTCGCTGTTCCGCTGGCTCATCACCCTGATGAACAACAGCGCCAACTTCCTCGTCCGCAAATTCGGTGTCGAGCCGCAGGAGGAACTGCGGTCGGCCCGGTCGCCGCAGGAGCTCGGCTCGATCGTGCGCTCCAGCGCGGAAAGCGGCACGCTCGACACGTCGACGGCCGAACTGCTGGACAAGTCGCTGCGCTTCGGCGAGCGGACGGCCGACGAGCTGATGACGCCCCGCGTCCAGCTCGAATCGCTGACCGTGGACGACACGATCTCCGACCTCATCGAGATCTCCCGCCGCACCGGCTTTTCGCGCTTCCCCGTCTACACCGAGGATCTCGACGACGTGCAGGGCGCGGTGCACATCAAGCAGGCGTTCACCGTCCCGGCCGCCCAGCGCGCCACGGTGCGGATCGGTTCGGTCATGCGGCCGATCCCGACGGTGCCCGAATCCCTGCCGGGCGACTCGCTGCTCAACCGGCTGCGTGATTCCCGGTTCCAGCTCGCGATCGTCGTCGACGAGTACGGCGGCACGGCGGGTCTGGTGACCCTGGAGGACGTCGTCGAGGAGATCATCGGCGACGTCCGCGACGAGCACGACGAGCGGGAAGCGCCGTCGTCCCAGCAGGTCGGCGCCGACAACTGGCTCGTGTCCGGACAGCTTCGCGCCGACGAAGTCACCGACGAGACCGGGTTCCGGATGCCCGACGGCGATTACGAGACCATCGCCGGGCTGATCCTCGAACGGCTCGGCCGGATCCCCTCCCCCGGTGATGCGACCGATCTCGACGCGTGGCGGCTCACGGTGACCAAAATGGACCGTCTCCGCATCGCCGAGGTCGAGGTCCGCCGGGTCAGCGAAACCGCGACCTCCGCCGAGCAGGAGCCCGCCCGATGAACGACTGGTTCAACATCTTCCTCGTCGTGGTCCTGTTGCTGGCCAACGCGTTCTTCGTCGGCGCCGAGTTCGCGCTGATCTCGTCGCGGCGCGACCGGCTGGAAGCCTTGCTGGAGCAGGGAAAGACCCGCGCCAGGATCGTGATCAACGCGAGCAGGAACGTCTCGCTGATGCTCGCGGGCGCACAGCTCGGCATCACGATCTGCTCGCTGCTGCTGGGACGGCTCGGCGAGCCCGCCGTCGCGCACCAGCTGGCCGGGTTCTTCGAGCTGTTCGGGATTCCCGAGGTCCTGCTGCACCCGATCTCGTTCGCGATCGCGCTGGCGTTCATCACCATCCTGCACGTGCTCATCGGCGAGATGGTGCCGAAGAACCTCGCGATCGCCGAGCCGGAGCGGCTGGCGCTGTGGCTGGTCCCGGTGCACGTGGCCTGGGTGAAGCTCGCCAACCCGTTCATCTGGCTGCTGAACTTCGTGGCCAACTCGCTGCTGCGCGTGTTCAAGGTCGAGCCGAAGGACGAGCTGGAGACGGCCTACACCTCCGACGAGCTCGCGGAACTGCTCAGCGAGTCGCGGCGGGAGGGGCTGCTGGAGCACTCCGAGCACCAGCGGCTGAGCAAGACACTGTCCTCGGTCGAGAAGACGGTCGCGGACGTGCTCGTCCCGACGGCTCAGCTGACCACGCTGCCCTGCTCGCCCACCTTGGGCGACGTCGAACGCGCGGTGTCCTCGACCGGATTCTCCCGTTTCCCGGTGTGCACCGACGACGGGACGCTCACCGGCTACATCCACGTCAAGGACATCCTCGACCTCGTGGGCGAGGACCCGACCACCGTGGTGCCGTCGGACAAGACGCGGGCGCTCACCGAACTGCACGCCGACGCCCGGCTGGACGAGGCGTTGTCGGCGATGCGCAAGGAAGGCAGTCACCTGGCGCGGGCGCTGAGCCCCGCGGGGGCCGCGGTCGGCGTCGTCGCGCTGGAGGACCTCGTCGAGGAATACGTGGGAACCGTCCGCGACGGCACCCACGTCATGTCATGACCGGCCCGGTCGTCCTTCCCGAGCCCGTCTGGCGAGCCAGGGAGGACGAGCACGTCGCGCGGATGCGGCGCTGGACGACACCGCACCAGCGCCGCCGTTCGCGGGGCGAGAAGCATCCGGTGCTCGACTTCCTCTTCAGCTACTACTCGCACCGGCCAGGGCATCTCGAACGCTGGCAACCGGGTCCGGGTGTCGTCCTCGAAGGCGCGTCCGCGCGCCGGTTCCTGGAGCGGAAGGGCTACCTGGAGACTGCGGACGGCGTCATGCTCGACCCGGAGGGCTTCACCGAGGGGCGGGCCAAGACCGCCGAATTCGTGTTCAGGCTGCTTTCCGCGACCGCGTCCCGCTCGCCGAGACTCAGTTGTTTCGGGCTTCACGAATGGGCAATGGTTTACCGGGAATCGGCGAATGAGGTTCGTCACTCACAACTTCCGCTCCGGCTCGGTTCGGCCGGGACCGACGGCGTCGTCGAGTCGCTGGAGATCCGGTGCGGGCATTTCGACGCGTTTCGCTTCTTCACCGAGCCCGCCCGGCCGCTCAACACCCTGCGGCCGGCCCGGGAGGACCAGGTCGACTTCGAGCAGCCGGGCTGCCTGCACGCCAACATGGACCTGTTCAAGTGGGCGTACAAACTCGATCCGTTCGTCCCCGCCGAGCTGGTCGGGGACTGCTTCGAGCTGGCCGCGGACATCCGGGAACTGGACATGCGGGCCAGCCCGTACGATCTGGCGTCGTTCGGGTACTCGCCCGTGCGGATCGAGACCGCGGAAGGCCGTGCCGAGTACGCCCGCGCGCAGGCCGGGTTCGCCCGCCGGGCCGCGCCGCTGCGTGAGCACCTGATAGCGCATTGCCAACGACTCCTTGCCGAGTTAAAGAAGGTCCCCGCGACACGCGGAAAACAACTGTGAGTCGTCGCATTCCCCGTAACATCCTCCCCTGTTAGAGTGATAACGGTTTGATTGCATACGCAGCGCGAGCGCGCACGTTTCGAAAGGACAACGATGGGGCGACACAGCGCGGTCGAGGAGCCGGTGCCGCATCCCCTCGACCCGCCGAAGCGGCCTCAGGGTCGCGGTGAGGCGACCGGTTCGCACCGGATCGTCGGGAAGAAGGCCCCGCGGCGGCGGATCGCCAAATGGCCCATCGCCTGCCTGGTCCTCGTGGTCCTGGTCGCGATCGGCGTGTTCGGCTGGAACTGGGCGGACGGCGAGCTCAACACCCGCGCCGAAGCCCAGGCCAAGGCGTGCAGCGCCGGCGACACCCCGATGCGGGTCATCGTCACCCCCAGTATCGAGAAGCCGGTCCGCGCGGCGGCCGAGCGGTGGAACAACGCCGCGACCGTGGTCCGCGACCACTGCGTGGTCATCCAGATCGACGCGCTGTCGTCCGCTTCCGTGCTCGACGGCCTCGTCGGGCGGACCAACCTCGACTCCATCGGCGGTCTTCCCGCCGCCTGGATCCCCGAGTCCTCCTACTGGGTGACCGAGCTGAACACCGCCAAGCCCGAGCTGGTCGGTTCGCCTGCCCAGTCGGTCGCGACGGCGCGTTCGGCCGACTACCCGCTCGTCGGCCTCGCCGGCAAGAACATCGACGAGGTCCAGATGCGCGCCGCGCAGACGTTCCGCCAGTACCTGCAGCAGCCCGCCCAGCAGGCCGACTTCGCGGCCGCGGGCATCAAGGCCACCTGAGGCCCCGAACCACGGGAAAGGCCCCTTCGCCGCTCGGGAAGGGGCCTTTCCCGTACCTCCGGCCTCGTGAATGGCAGGGACGGGTCTCTGGCACCTATTTGATCGTGGCGGCCCGTTGGTCGCAGGTCCGTGAGGGCCTCCTTGCCTACCCTCAAGGTAGGGAAGGAGGCCCTCACGGACCACACGATCGTCACTGAGGCCCCGGCAACGCGGGCGCGTGTGAGCGCCACCTGACGAGCACGCCACCTTTGCCCTCGAGAACCGTCCAGCCGATCACGAGCCGAAGGTGTCCGGGTCCGGGCCGGTGCGCGTCCCGTCGTCGAACTCGGCGAGCGCCGCGAGATCGTCTTCGGCGAGCTCGAAGTCGAATACGTCGAAATTCTCGCGGATCCGGGACGGTGTCACGGATTTCGGGATGGCGACCGTGCCGAGCTGCAGATGCCAGCGCAATACGAGCTGCGCCGGGCTCTTGCCGTATTTGGCGGCGAGGGCGGTCAGCGTCGCGTCCGAGAGCAGGGATCCCTGCGCGAGCGGGCTCCACGCCTCGGTGACGATGCCGTGTTCGGTGTGGAACTCCCGCAACGCCTTCTGCTGGAGCCGGGGATGCAGCTCGACCTGGTTGACCGCGGGCACGATCCCGGTTTCGTCGAACAGCCGCCGCAGCTGCGGGACGTGGAAGTTCGACACCCCGATCGCTCGCGCCCGCCCGTCCGCGTACAGCTTCTCCAGCGCCCGCCAGGTTTCGACGTACTTCCCGCGGGCGGGTATCGGCCAGTGGATCAGATACAGGTCGACGCGGTCCAGGCCGAGTTCCGCGAGGCTCGCGTCGAACGCCCGGAGGGTCTCGTCGTAGCCGTGGCCCGGATTGGGGAGCTTCGTGGTGATGAACAGCTCGTCGCGGGGCACGTCCGATGAGCGGATCGCCTCGCCCACGCCGGCTTCGTTCCCGTATGACGCGGCGGTGTCGATGCTGCGGTACCCGGTCTCGATGGCGGTCCGGACGACCTTGGCCGTATCGCCCGCGGGCACCTGCCAGACGCCGAAACCGAGCCGGGGGATGGCTACCTCGTTGTTCAGGACGACGGAAGGCACGGCCATGGAAGAGGAATCCTCACTGGAGTCTGTGGCTGGACTTCTTGTCCGGCATCATTCCACCCCGCGCGCCGCGTACGCGCGCAGATATTCCGCCGTGTCCGCGTCGGCCGGGAAGAAGGACTCGATCACCAGCTCGGCGACCGTGACGTCCAACGGCGTCCCGAACGTGGAGACCGTGCTGAAGAACGTGAGTTCGGCGCCCTCGTGCCGCAGTTTCAACGGGACGAAGATGTCACCCGGCCCGGGGACCTCCACCTCGGGGACGGGATCCGCGCACGGATAGGCGGCCAGTTCCTCCAGGAGTCCGGTCAGCGCCGGGTCGGCCGTCTGGGTCACCTGCCGCCGCAGCCTGCCGAGCAGATGCGCGCGCCACTCCCCCAGGTTCAGCACGTGCGGCGCCATCCCGTCCGGGTGCAGCGTCACCCGCAGGACGTTGACTGGAGGCGTCAGCAAGGCGGGCGAGACCAGGCCGGTCATGAGCGAGATGCTCGCGTTGGCGTCGACCAGGTTCCACCACCGGTCGACGACGGCGGCCGGGTACGGCTCGTGGCCGGTCATCAGCTGCCGGACCGCCTTGCGGACCGCCGCCATTTCCGGGGCGCCGAGGCCGCTTTCGGCGTACGCGGGCGCATACCCCGCCGCCAGCAACAGCTGATTGCGTTCCCGCAAGGGCACCTCCAGGTGTTCGCCGAGCCGCAGCACCATGTCGCGGCTGGGCTTGGACCGGCCGGTCTCCACGAAGCTCAGATGGCGGGTGGAGATATCCGCAGAGATGGCGAGATCCAGCTGACTGATCCGGCGGCGGTCACGCCATTCGCGGAGGAGCTCGCCGACGGGGCGGCCCGCGGTCACTGTGGTCGTCACGATCACGAACCTACGGCTCCGCGCGCGGAGCCGCCATTACCTCCCGCGTAATCGACGGGACCCACCCCCGGCCGACAGAGTTGCGGCATCGGTTACCCCACAACGAAACGAGGAGACACCATGTCGGACATCCAGCGCGTCGCCGAGCAGTACATCGCCGTGTGGAACGAGACCGACGCGGACCAGCGCCGCGCGCTCATCGCCGAACTGTTCACCGAGGACGCCGCCTACACCGACCCGCTCGGCGCCGTCACCGGCCACGACGGTGTCGACGGTTTCATCGCCGGCGCGCAGGCCCAGTTCGCGGGCCTGAAGTTCAGCCTGCCCGCCGTGCCCGACGCGCACCACGACATCGCGCGGTTCCAGTGGTACCTCGGCCCGGAGGGGGTGGAGGAGCCGCTGGCGATCGGGTTCGACGTCATCACCGTCGAGGACGGGCGGATCAAGCAGGTGCTGGGCTTTCTCGACAAGATGCCCGGCTGAGCATCAGGCGAAGGCCTCCGGCGGCGGACAGGAGCAGACGAGGTTGCGGTCCCCCGCGGCCCCGTCGATCCGCCGCACCGGGGGCCAGATCTTCGATGCGGTGTACCCGGCCGGGAAGACCCCGATCTCCCTGCTGTACGGGCGATCCCACTCGCCCGCGAGGCAGCGCGCGGTATGCGGGGCGTTCCGCAGCGGGCTTCGCTCCACCGGCCACTCCCCCGCGGCGACCTTCTCGATCTCGCCGCGGATCGCGATCATCGCGTCGCAGAACCGGTCGAGTTCACCGAGATCCTCGCTCTCGGTGGGCTCGACCATGAGCGTTCCCGCGACCGGGAAGGACATCGTCGGCGCGTGGAGTCCGTAGTCGGCCAGCCGCTTGGCGACGTCGTCCACGGTGACGCCGGTCCGTTTGGTGAGCGCGCGGAGATCGAGGATGCATTCGTGCGCGACCAGGCCGTCGTGCCCGGAGTACAGCACCGGATAGTGCTCCGCGAGCCGCTTGGCGACGTAGTTGGCGTTCGCGACGGCGGTCAGCGTCGCCCGCCTGAGGCCTTCCGCGCCCATCATCCGGACATAGGCCCAGGAGATCGGCAGGATCGACGCGCTCCCCCACGGCGCCGCGCTGATCGGGCCCACGCCGGTGGCCGGGCCCGCGTCCGGCTGCAGCGGGTGGTTCGGCAGGTACGGCGCCAGATGCGCGCGGACGCCGATCGGCCCGATACCCGGCCCGCCGCCACCGTGCGGGATGCAGAAGGTCTTGTGCAGGTTCAGATGCGAGACGTCGGCGCCGAACCTGCCGTATTGCGCCACGCCGATCAGGGCGTTCAGGTTCGCGCCGTCGACGTACACCTGGCCGCCGGCGTCGTGCACCAGCGCGCAGACCTCGCGGACGGTGTCCTCGTAGACGCCGTGCGTCGAGGGATAGGTGATCATGATCGCGGCGAGGTCGTCCGCGTGCTCGTCCACAGTGGACTTAAGGTGGCCGAGGTCGATATTGCCCTCGTCGTCGCAGTTCACGACGACCACCCGCATCCCGGCCATCACCGCGCTGGCGGCGTTCGTCCCGTGCGCGCTCGACGGGATCAGGCAGACGTCACGCGCCGCGTTCCCGCGTTCGCGGTGGTACGCGCGAATCGCCAGCAGCCCGGCGAATTCGCCCTGGCTTCCGGCGTTCGGCTGCAGGGAGACCGCGTCGTAGCCGGTGATCCCGGCGAGCCAGCGCTCCAGATCCCGCACGACGGAGAGCAGACCGGCCGCGTCCTCGGCGGGAGCGAACGGATGCAGACCGGCGAACTCCGGCCAGGTGATCGGCTCCATCTCGGCCGTGGCGTTGAGTTTCATCGTGCAGGAGCCGAGCGGGATCATGCTGCGGTCGAGCGCAACGTCCTTGTCGGACAACGACCTCAGGTACCGCAGCAACGCCGTTTCCGAGCGGTGCGCGTGGAAGACCGGATGGGTCAGGTAGCCGCTGGTGCGGCGCAGATCCGGCGGAAAGCCGTCGGCGGTGTCCGCGTCAAGGGAGTCCACATCGGACACCGCGACCCCGAACGCCTTCCACACCAACGAAAGATGTTCACGGGTCGTCGTCTCGTCGCAGGCGACGGCGACGTGGTCGGAGTCCACGAGCCTCAGGTTCACCCCGAGCTCCCGTGCCGTGCCGACGATCGCCGTCGCCCGGCCGGGGACGGAAACCGTGACCGTGTCGAAGAATTCACAGTGCACGACGTCCACACCGCTCTCGGCGAGACCCGCCGCGAGTACCGTGGCCATCCGATGCGCGCGGTTCGCGATGGCGCGCAACCCTTCGGGCCCGTGGTACACCGCGTACATCGACGCGATGACCGCCAGGAGCACCTGGGCGGTGCAGATGTTGCTCGTCGCCTTCTCGCGGCGGATGTGCTGCTCGCGGGTCTGCAACGCGAGCCGGTACGCGGGCGCGCCGTCGGCGTCCTTCGACACCCCGACCAGCCGGCCGGGCAGCTGCCGTTCGAGGCCCTTCCGGACGGCGAGGTACGCCGCGTGCGGTCCGCCGAAGCCCATCGGGACCCCGAACCGCTGCGTCGACCCGATCGCGACGTCGGCACCGAGTTCACCGGGCGACCGCAGCAGGGTCAGCGCGAGCGGATCCGCGGCCATCACCACGGCGGCACCGAGCGCCTTGACCTCGGCGATGGTGTGGTCCCATTCGCGGACGACACCCGAAGCGCCCGGATACGACAGCAGCACCCCGAAGAAGTCGCCGCCGAGCCCGAGCCCGGTGATGCCCTGGGACAGATCCGCGGTCACCAGGTCGATGCCGAGCGGTTCGGCGCGGGTGCGCAGGACCTCGATCGTCTGGGGAAGGGTGTCCTCGTCGACCACGAACCGGCTCGATTTCGCCTTGCCCGCGCGGCGGACCAGTGTCATCGCCTCGGCCGCCGCGGTCGCCTCGTCCAGCATGGACGCGTTGGCGATCGGCAGGCCGGTCAGATCGGCGACCATGGTCTGGAAGTTGAGCAGCGCTTCGAGACGCCCTTGCGAGATCTCCGGCTGATACGGCGTGTACGCGGTGTACCAGGCCGGGCTCTCCAGCACGTTGCGGCGGATCACCGGCGGGGTCACGGTGTCGTGGTAGCCGAGGCCGATCATCTGGACCATCGGCCGGTTGCGGGCGGCCAGCGCGCGGAGTTCGGCGAGCGCGCCGGTCTCGGTGGCGGGTGGCGGCAGGTCCGGCGGACTCGCGGACGCACGCAGCGACGCGGGGACGGCCCGCTCGGCGAGCTCTTCGAGGGAGGCGGCGCCGACGACGTCGAGGATGCGCGCGAGCTCTTCGGCACCGGGACCGATGTGCCGGTCCGCGAAGGGGGTTCCGGATTCGAGAGCGGCCAGTGAAACGGGCTCCAACGGGGACCTCCCAAGACGCGGGGGTGGGGCCGGGACGATTGTCCTGGCCCTCCCCACTCTGTCCGTACCCCCGAGGGGGCGCCTGAGAGTTTCGCCCGAGTGTTGAGCCGGGCTTGCACCGTCGGCGGGGCCGCCAGGCTGTGACCTGGCGAACCACTTTCCAGAGGCGTCTCTTCCGCGCGGTCCAGGGTGCCTGAGAGGTTCCGGGGAGGACTTGCTCCTTCGGCGCCGAGCTCAACGGTTATCGGCTCGGTCTCTCCCGCGCGGATTCGTCGACCGCGGAAGTAGCCTACCCTGCCGCTCGCGCGGCCTCATGATCAGCCGGTGCGACGGGCGTTACGGCGCTGCGTGAGCTCGTCGGGTGTGACCGTTTCGATCACGCCGCCGTCGGCCCGCTCGGCCGGGAACTCGTGGATGGTGCCGCTGATCTCCTGCATCGCGCCGCTGACCGCGATACCGAAGACACCCTGCCCGCCCTGGAGTAAATCGACGATCTCTTCGGGCGAGGTGCACTCGTAGACGGTGGTGCCGTCGGAGAACAGGGTGACCTTGGCGAGGTCGCGGACGCCGCGCAGGCGCAGGTGGTCGACGGCGACGCGGATGTTCTGCAGGGAGACACCGGTGTCCAGCAGCCGCTTGACCACCTTCAGGACGAGGATGTCCTTGAACGAGTAGAGCCGCTGCGAACCGGAACCGTGCGCCGTGCGGATACTCGGCGCGACCAGCTTCGTGCGGGCCCAGTAGTCGAGCTGCCGGTACGTGATCCCGGCGATCTGGCAGGCGGCGGGGCCGCGGTAGCCGACGAGTTCGTCCGGGAGGGAAGAGTCGGGGAACAGCTCGCCCTGCTCGCCGTCAGCGACCGGAACGAGCGGCTCTTGAGGGCTACCAGCCTCGACCACGCCATGCCTCCCCTCGCCCGACCTGGCGGCCGGCGAACAAAGCCGCGCGGACCCACGGGAGTCCGCACCGGAGTTCCTCGTCAAGACGGATGCCCCAGACATCCGAATCACACCTTGGCGATTCACCTTCATTGACGGTAAGCGCGTCCGGCAAACCGGTCAACGCGACGCGCGGTCGGCCTCAAGCTCTTCTTGAGGCTTGTCGAGGACAGTCCCCCGTTCGGCGGCATGGTTGCCGGATTTACTCGACCGTGTTAATTTTTACTCATGCAAGTAACTCCCTCCACGCAGAGCGCCATGCAAGAGGTCCAGGCGGAGCTGGGGCTTTCGGTCACCGAGGCGGCCCGGCGGGCACAGATCATCGGGGCCACGATCGCGACGATCTCCGATCTCGGCTACCACAAGACGTCGTTCGCGAAGATCAAGGAGCGGGCCGGGCTGTCCAGCACCCGGATCATCTCCTACCACTTCACCAACAAGGCGGGCCTGATGCAGGCCGTGGTCACCACCGCGACCGGCATGAAGGACAAGTTCCTCGAAGAACGGATCCAGGGCACGACCGATCGCGCCGGGCTGCTGCGCGGCTACATCGAGTCGGAGATCGCCTTCCTCGGCTCGTACCCGGAACTGGTGCGGGTCATGGTCGAGATGGCTTCCAGCGGCTCGGACGCCGAGGGCTGGTTCATGTCGGCGCCGCTCGTCGAGGAGTTCCGGACCGGGCGGCTCGAACGCCAGCTACGCCAGGGCCAGCAGGAAGGCGCTTTCGGCGACTTCGCGGCGGACGTGATGGCGTTGTCTATCGCGCAGGCCATCGACGGTGTGGCGGCGAAGTTCGCGGCGGACCCGAAGCTGGACCTGGAACGGTACGGCCGGGAACTGGCGGACCTGTTCGTCAAGGCGACCGCGGCCTGAGTGCCCTAGGTCCCGGGGGTCGTGAGTGGCGATTCGTGTTCTAACCCGAATTGTCACTCACGAGTACTCGGCACCGGTTGTGACCGCTGGTGCGGGTGGGGCAAACGGGCGACACGGACCGGCGATTTCACGTGACCGACGGACGACATGCGTGATCAGGCGGACGACACGCGTGAGCCGATGGACGACACGCGTGTTCGGGCGGACGACTCGCGGCGGGGGCCCCTTCACGAAGTCCGTGGCCGCCGCGAACCGCATTCAGAGGACTAAACGCATATGAAGAAGGGGCGGCACCAGCAGGCGCCGCCCCTTCCGTCAAGTCTCGGGATCAGGTGTCCGCGCCGCGGAAGTCCTCCGGCGAGACCGAGTCGAGGAACTCGCGGAACTTCTCGACCTCGTCCTCCTGCTCGTCGGGGATGATGAGGCCCGCCTCCTCCAGCACCGCGTCGACGGCGTGGATGGGCACCCCCACCCGCAGCGCCAGCGCCACCGAATCGCTCGGCCGCGCCGAAACCCGGATGTCCCCGTCGAAGACCAGTTCCGCGAAGAACGTGCCTTCCTTCAGGTCGGTGATGACGACCTGCTCCAGCTCACGGCCCAGCGCTCCGATGACCTCCTTGAGCAGGTCATGGGTCAGCGGACGGGCCGGGCGGACTCCCTGCTGCTCCAAGGCGATGGCGGTGGCCTCGACCGAGCCGATCCAGATCGGCAGGTAACGCTCGCCTTCGGTTTCCCGCAGCAACAAGATCGGCTGATTCGCGGGCAGCTCCACCCGCACGCCGACGACGCGCATCTCGCTCATCGGGCTTCGCCTCCCTCTCGTGCGCACGGGCCGCAACGCTTGTCTCGACGACCAAGCGACGGTAGTCCCGACGCTACCCGTCTTCCGAGCGCTGTGCTCGCTGTCTCCGACATTCCTGGTTCGCCACTGGCAAACCCGACTCTCACGGTACGGCATAGGGTGCCGAACATTCAGGCATTGACAAGTGGCCTCACAACGGCTCCCGGTCCCCCGGAACCGTTCAACCGCCCGTGACAGCCCGTATTCCGGCTTTCACCAAGAGCGTGTGCAACGCCACGGTCAAGGCGGCGAGCTCCCGGACGACCTCGTCGCCCCGCGCCTTGGCGTCCTCGTCACGATGCCGATACACCGGGGTCACGATCTGCTCCAGCAGGCCGACCTCGCGATCCGCCGCCGCCCGGAAGGCACGCAGATGTCTCGGCTCTATACCGAATTCGGTCATCGCTTTCACGGTCTTCGCCACGAGGACCGCGTCGGGGTCGAAGAACCCCGCCGCGCCCGGGCGCACCAGACCGTATTGCCGCAGCTCAGCCAGGGTGGCGGCGTCGATGCCGGCCTGGCGGAGCAGATCTTCCTCGGTCAGCCGGATCTCGCGATCGGTCTCGAAGTCCCCGGGGGACGGCAATCCGCCGTTCTCCCCGGGGGCGTCGAGTGAAACGAGTTTCCGCGGCAGCCTCGGCATCCCCGCCTCGGGCGTGGCACCCCGATCCGCCGCGTCCAGCTGTTCCTTGATGACCTTCAGCGGCAGGTAGTGATCCCGCTGGGCGGACAGGACGAACCGCAACCGCTCCACGTCCGCCGGAGCGAACTGCCGGTACCCCGACGGGGTCCGGCCCGGCTGGACCAGACCCTCCGCCTCGAGGAACCGGATCTTGGAGATGGTGACATCGGGAAAGTCGCCGCGCAGCTGTGCCAGCACGGCCCCGATGCTCAACCCATCGCGCTGCGACGCATCCCGATCAGGCCGCCCGGCCGCCGTCACCGTGCCCCCTGGCCCCCGGATCCCGGGCCGGTCAGGAAGACCAGGCGGAACTTGCCGATCTGCACCTCGTCGCCACCGGCGAGAACGGCCTGGTCGACCGGCTCGCGGTTGACGTAGGTGCCGTTGAGGCTGCCGACGTCGATGACGACGAACTCCCCGCCTTCACGGCGGAATTCGGCGTGCCGCCGGGAGACCGTGACGTCGTCGAGGAAGATGTCGCTGTCCGGGTGCCGTCCCGCGCTGGTGGTGTCGCGGTCCAGCAGGAAGCGCGAACCCGCGTTCGGGCCCCGCTTGACGACCAGCAGCGCGGAACCCGCGGGCAGCGCGTCCACACCCTGGACGGGGGCCTCGGCAGCCGGAGGAGCCTCAGTGCCTTCGACGTCGGCCAGGAAGTCGGCCCGGAAGACAGAAGTCCGCTCCGGAGACTGCTCCGGGGGAACGCCGGGCCCGTCGTTCGTGCTCACCTGAGCTCTCCTAACGCATGTGTGTTGCCACTACTCAAGAACGTGTGGAGGTCAAACGTACCGTGCCTGATCGAATCTCCGGCCCGCGGCTCCCCCTACTCTTCCCGAAGGGCCGCGGCCTGCGGCTATTCCTTGATCAGCGCCTGGTACGCCTCGGCCTCCAGCAGGGATTCCACCGAGCTCGCGTCGTCGAGCCGGAGCTCGATCAGCCAGCCTTCGCCGTACGGGTCGCTGTTGATCAGCTCGGGCGACTCGGTCACCGCGTCGTTGACCGCGACCACCTCGCCGTCGAGCGGGGCGAACAGCTCCGAAACGCTCTTGGTCGACTCGACCTCGCCGAACGCGTCGCCCGCGCCGACCTGCTTGCCGACCTCGGGCAGTTCGACGAACACCACGTCACCGAGCTGGTCCTGGGCGTACTCCGTGATGCCGACGCGCACGAGCCCGCCGTCGCGCACGGAGACCCACTCGTGCTCCTCGGTGTACCGCAGTTCTTCTGGAGTGGACAACGCCGCTCCCCTTTCTGATGCCCTCACTCGAAACCGACGCGCGCAGTTTCGCATCCCGCCGGGTCACGCGCCCGGCGCCTCCCGCAAGGCGGGCGTCCGCAGGGCACGCACGGTCTGGACGACGTACAGCACGCCCGAATAGACGTACAGGACCGCACCCCACGCCGTGAAGGCGTAGCCGATCGGCCGGGCGATCGCGGCGATGTCGGAACCGCCCTGGGTGAGCAGCAGGAACGGGAAGGCGTACATCAACACGAAGGTGGCACCCTTGCCGATGTAGGTGACCTCCGGCGGAGCGAACCCCCGGCGCCGCAGCAGCAGGACACAGACGCCCAGGACGGCCTCGCGGACGACCAGCGGGACCACCAGCCACCACGGGATGATGTCGCGGATCAGGAACGCGATGAGGGTCGCGAGGATGTAGAGCCGGTCGGCGGCGGGGTCGAGCAGCTGGCCGAGCCGCGACATCTGGTTGAGCCAGCGGGCGAGTTTGCCGTCGAGCCAGTCGGTGAGCGCGCTGAACACGAGCAGCGCGAGCGCCCAGCCGTCCTCCTTCGGGCCGAGGAGCAGCCACAGGAAGACCGGCACTCCGGCGAGCCGGAGGATCGAAAGCATGTTGGGGACGTTCAGGGCCTGCCGCAGCAGGGAAGGTTCTTCGCTGGTCACGCTCGGTTCGGGGGGCGTACTCACCCGCTCAGCCTAGCCAGCGGCGGCAGGTCCTCCCGCGTCAGCTGGCCCGGGTGTGCGTCCAGCCGCGGCGTTGCAGGTCCGCGCTGGTCAGCGCCACGGGCCTGCCCCGGTGGTCGGTGCCCATCCAGCGGTGGTGGCCTGCCGAGCTCTCCAGGACGTACGGGCGGCCGCCACACCAGACGACGGTGCACGGTGCCGTCGGGGGAAGCTCCGTGCTCGCCGGTGCGGTGGCCTGGGGTGACGCGGGGTCGGTCTGTTCGTCGGTTTTCATCGCTCTCACGGTTTCGGTGACGGGGACTGGGACACGCCGGAGCGCTACTTTCCTTTTCGGCAGAACGGGGCCGCGCGTTAACGGCTCGACGCCGGATTCGTCCGATCGGTTCGCGACGACAGCAGGGTGTTGCCGCGCCGTGAACGGCATATTAATTGTCCACAGTGGACACTGATTGAGCGGTCCTCACGTATCGCGGCGGCGGGGGCGCGATAGCCTCCCGCGAATCGAACGTGGCTCAATGCCACGACATCGGGCCCGGCCGGGTCAGAATGGGCCGGCCACGACCGGCCGACGAAAGGATCGCCTTGCCCGTCTCGACGACCACGGGAACGTGGCGGCGCCTGTTCGCGGTCTGTGCCGCAGTCGGAACGCTCGCCGCCTGTTCGGGCGAAGACCCGCCACCGCCCGTTACTTCGATGCCGGTCTCGCCGTCCTCGCTCCCGCTGAGCGCTTCCCCCGTTTCGGTGCCGCCGATCCCGTCGCAAACCGCGCCGAACCCGTCCGCCGCACCGGCTCCCGCCCCGAAACCGAAACCCGCTGAACCGGTACAGGGTTCCTGCGGAACGGTGACCGCGGCGAGCGGGCTGACCTTGCAGGTGCTCAACGGGCCCGGCGTCTCCTGCGCGGAGGCGACCGGGATCGTCGATTCGTTCCACAAGAGGATCGCCGGACGTCAGTCCGCGGACTCGGACGAACCGGTCAGCGAGACCGTGGACGGCTGGCTGTGCGTCTCCGGTGCTCCCGCCGCCCAGGGCGGCACGAGTTGCGGCAAGGGCGAGCAGAACGTGTTCGCCGCCGTCGTTCCCGTCGAATGAACCATCCCCGAGAAGAAGGGCCCATGAAGAGCCTCGCCGTGCTTCCCGCCGCGCTCGCCGTCGTCCTGCTGAGCGGCTGCGGCGCCGATCCCGCCCCTGCGGCCGCGCCGTCGCCCTCCCCTTCGGCCGACCAGGTCCTCGCCGGAACACCGTGCGGTGAAGTCGCCGGCCTCCAAGGCGCGAAGAACAAAGTCGTGGCGCGCGGGAAGACCGACTGTGCCGAAGCGACCCGAGTGCTCACGGACTACTTCGCCAAGCTGACACCCGCCGAAGCGGCGTCGCCGCAGGGCCCCGGGCCGGTGGTGATCGGCGCCTGGACGTGCGGGAGCGGGCCGAACGATCCGGTGACGAGCTGTTCGACCGAGGACGAGCGGCAGATCGAAGCCACCCGGGGCTGAGCACGGCAGGCGGCGTCACTTCCCGCGACGCCGCCGGGTCCGGTCCATCCGGTACAGGACGCCGAGTCCGATCAGCATGCCCAGCAGGACCAGGCCGCACAGCGCGACCATCCACAGGCTCAAGACCCGATTCGACCTTGACGGGTAAGCGAATCCGTCACCAGCGAAGACCCTGTCGCCCACCGCGACCCTGTCGCCGTCGATCCTCCCGCGACCGGTGCGCCCGTCGTCGAACCTCCACCCGGCCTCGCAATAGGGAAACCGGCCGCTCATCGGCGGCCCTTCCTCGACGCATCCCGGGACAGCGGTGACCGTGACGTCCTCGCCGGTGTCCAGCTCACGCACGCGGTCGGCGATCGCTCCGCCGACCACCCACAACAGGAAAACGAACGGGATCCCGGCCAGCAGCATCCGGGAAGGAACCCTGGGTTTCCGCGGTTCACCTGACAAGAAAGTCCTTTCCGTTCGGTCGTTCCAGGCTATTCACCGGAGCGGCGGAGCGGCACGGGATTTGTACCCACCCCCTTGCCACCCGAGGTAAGAGTCGTCTAGACTCAAACTATGCTCACCAGGGAAGAAGCCGTGAAGGCGGTCGAGGACACGGCCGACGCGGCCGCGCTGTTCGCCCGCCATCGCTACCGCGAACTGGCCGCCGTGCTCCACCCCGACCGCAACCCCGGCGACGCGCGGGTGCACCGCGCGGCCGCCCTGCTCAACCGCCTCCACGACGAGTGGAAACGGGGCAGGCGGCAGACGGTCACCACGGCGACGTCGGCCTACACCCTGGTCGCGCCGCACGCGGTGGGCAGTGTGGCCACGACCTACCGGACCACCGGCCCGCATCTGGTCAAACTCGTCCGCGATCCGGCGCTCAACCCGCTGATCCACGCCGAATGGGAGGCGTTGCGCGCGCTCGACGGCTTCACCGAACGGCACCGCTGGCTCCGCCCCTACTACCCGCGCCTGCTCGACACGTCGGGGCCGGTCGCGAGGGGCGACCGCGCGTTCAGCGTTCTCGATCCGCTCGTCGACGGCTTCATCACTCTCGCCGACATCAAGAAGGCCTTCCCCGGCGGGCTCGACGGCCGCGACTACGCCTGGATGCACCGGCGTCTCCTGCGTGCCGTGGCGGGAGCGCATCGCGCCGGCGTCGTCCACGGGCATCTCACCGCGGACAACGTGCTCGTCCATCCCGGACAGCACGGCATCGTCGTCGTTGGCTGGTCCTTCGCCGTCGAGGGCGGTGCGCTCCCGCTGGCGGCGGACAAATCCGTCGGCTACCCACCGGAAGTCCACAAAGGACTGCCGATGACCGCGGCCACCGACGTCCACATGCTCCACACCTTGATGCTGGAACTACTGGCACCAGGCGAAACCCGCCAGCGCGAGTTCGCCAAGTGGTGTCTCCAGGAGATCCCGGCACAGCGACCCGAGGCCGCCGATCTGCTCGACGAGTACGACGAACTGCTCGCCGACCTGTACGGCCCTCGCACCTTCCGACCGTTCACCATCCCCGAGACAGGAGCCTGACCATGGGACACGGACACTGGGACGACAACGCCTACGCCGCCGCGAAGACCTTCCGCGCGGCCAAGGGCGAGGACGATTTCGGCTACACCGCCGATCTCCGCTCCAAACCCGCGAAGGAATGGAAGGTCGCGCCCGCGCTCGACCCGCTGAACGCCGTGCGGGAATGCCGGGATTCGGCCGACCACACCGATTCGACGCCGATCGCGGTGCTGTTCGACGTCACCGGGTCGATGCGCCGGGTGCCGAGGATCATGCAGGGCAAGCTCGGAAAGCTGCACGGCCTGCTGAAGCGCCGGGGCTACCTGGCCGACCCGCAGGTGCTGTTCGGCGCCATCGGCGACGCCGACAGCGACCGGGTTCCCTTGCAGGTCGGGCAGTTCGAATCGGACAACCGGATGGACGAGCAACTGCGCACGATCTTCCTCGAAGGCGGTGGCGGCGGGCAGAAGAGCGAGTCCTACGAGCTGGCCGCGTACTTCATGGCCCGCCACGTGGTGACCGACGCGTGGCAGAACCGCGGCCGCAAGGGCTATCTGTTCATCATCGGCGACGAGCTCAACAAACCCGCGCTGGAGGCCCGCCACATCCGCCGGGTGATCGGGGACGACGTGCGGGAGGACATCGACCCGGCCTCGGTGTACCGCGAACTGGCGCGCAAATGGCACGTCTACTTCGTGCTGCCGAACCAGTCCTCGTACTACAACGACCCGCAGATCGGCGAGCACTGGAGCGATCTGCTCGGCCAGAACTTCCTGAAGCTGGACGATCCCGGCGCGGTGTGCGAACTGATCGCCGCCACCATCGGGCTGGAAGAGCGGGTCGTCGACGTCGATCGCGCGCTCGCCGACCTCGCGGACGTCGGTTCGGTCGCCGAAAGCAAGGCGGTCGGCAAGGCGCTGGCGAGGCTGGGTACCAAATCGGTCGTCACCTCGGCCGTACCGGAGCCGGACGGGCCGAGCGACGTGGTGCTGCGATGAGTCTCCTGGACGGTCACGTGGTGGTGGTCGGGCTCGGCTTCGGCGACGAAGGCAAGGGCGCGGTGGTCGACGCGCTCTGCGCCGCCCGGCCCACCACCGCGGTGGTCCGCTTCAACGGGGGCGCGCAGGCCGCGCACAACGTCGTCGTCGACGGGCGGCACCACACCTTCAGCCAGTTCGGGGCGGGCACGTTCGCCGGCGTGCCCACCCATCTGTCGCGGTTCGTGCTCGTCGAGCCGTTCGCGCTGGCCGCGGAGGCCCGTCGGCTCGAAGCGGCAGGTGTCCGGAATCCGCTTTCACTGCTGAGTGTCGACGGCCGGGCGTTGCTCACGACGCCGTTCCACATCCACGCCAACCGGGCCAGGGAGGAGGCCCGTGGCGTGAACCGGCACGGTTCGTGCGGCAAGGGCATCGGCGAGACCGTCTGGTACTCGCTGCTGCCCGGCGCCGCGCCGGGTGACGTCGTGGAGAGCCAGGAGGTGATCGGGACGCCGGGGGAAGCGCCCACGGTCGCCGACTGCGCCCGGCCGACGGTACTGCGGCGCAAACTGGACGCGCTCGCGCGGTTCTACGCGCCGCTCGCCACGCCACCTCACAGCGTGGGCGAACTGGTGGCGCTGTACCGCGACTTCGCGGGCGCGGTGCGGATCACCGACGGGGACGAGACGGGGCGGCTGGCGGATTCCGGGCGGCTGGTGTTCGAGGGAGCGCAGGGGGCTCTTCTCGACCAGTACCACGGATTCCATCCGCATACGACCTGGTCGACGACCACGCCGCACAACGCCCGCACCCTGCTGGGCGGCCGCCCGCACACCGTCGTGGGGGTCACGCGGACCTACCTCACCCGGCACGGCGCGGGGCCGCTGCCCACGGAATCCGCCGCCGTGCTCGCTCGTTTTCCCGAGGCGCACAACGAAACCGGCGAATTCCAGGGCGCGTGGCGGGCGGGCCATCTCGACGCGGCCCTGCTGGACTACGCGATCGCGGCCTGCGACGGCGTGGACGCGCTCGCGGTGACCCATCTCGACGCGACCGGGCTGAAGGTCGTGCCCCGTGACGGCTCCCCCGCCGTCGACCTGCCGGATCCACTGGCGTGGTTCGGCGCGCGGCTGCCGGTGGCCGTCACCGGGTACGGCCCGGACAGGGCCGGTTACCGCGTCGCGGAGGCAAGGTCGACAATCTACGCGTGATCGAGTCGACGCCGGTGTCCGTTGACGTGCTCGTGGTGCGGTTCGCCCCCGGCACCCGGAACGTACTGCTGGGAATCGCGCCGCGGGCGGCCGAGCCGTTCGAGGGGGAACTCGCGCTGCCCGGGGTGCTGCTCGGGCTGGGGGAACGGCTGAGGGAGGCGGCTAGCCGGGCGGTGGTGGGCAAACTCGGCCTGCCGTCCGACGCGGTCTCGGCGACGGGACAGCTCGCCACCTTCGACGAGCCGAACCGTGATCCGCGCGGTCCCACACTCTCCATCGCCTTGTGGGCCACGGTGAATCCCGCGCTCGACGACCCGGGGAACGTCGTGTGGGTGCCGTTGGACGAGGTCCCTCCGCTGGCTTTCGACCACGACCGGATCGTCGCCGACTGCCGTCCGATGCTGGCCGAACGGCTGTGGCGGGACGTCGCCTTCACCGCCGGGCTGCTGGGACCGATCTTCACCACGGCACAGGCGCTGGACGCCACCGAAGCGCTGACCGGGGACCGCCCCTATCCGGCCAATCTCGGCCGGACCATGGAGCGGGTCCCCGGTTTGCGGCGTACCACCGAACACGCGGCCGCCCTCCCCAAGGGAGGACGGCCGCCGTCGCTGTGGCGCTGGGAGTGACTCAGATCCCGCAGGAGGGCGCCGACCAGAACCGGCTGGAGCGGTGCGCCACGTGCGTGTGATCGTCGTGGCCGGGGTAGCCCGGCCCGAGGATCTCACTGAACCCGTGGTTGCGGGCCTGCTTCGCCAGCCCGCAGAAGCCCTGTGAGCCGGCACCGAGGTCGACCGCGTCGCCGTAGAGGTGACGGCTGTTCGTCGCCCCGCCGACGGCGTTGTTGCAGGCGACGCTGCGGAAGCCGCCGTTGACGTCGATCGGCCGGTCGCCCATGGCGTGCCGCATCGCCTGCAGCTTCCACATCGAGACCAGCGCGTTGGCCTTCGCCGTCGCCGGCGGGACGTTGCCGCCCGACCAGTCGGAGTTGCACCGGTTCAGTTCCGCGTAGGTGAAGTTGACCGGCGTGCAGTCGTCGTCCTGCAACGCGTAGAGCTTCGAGAACGTGGCCGAACCGGCGATACCGTCCGCGGCCAGCCCGTACGCCTGCTGGAAGCGGGTGACCGCCGCCTTGGTCCCCGCGCCGAACTGGCCGTCGAGGGCGAGCACGCCACCGTAACCGGGGTACCCGGCGACGCGGATCTGCAGTTGCCGGACGTCCTCACCGGACGCTCCCTCGGACAGCGTGCGTCCCCAGGAGTAGCAGGCGTCGGCGACGGACATTTCGCCCGGCGTCACCGGGCCTGGATCGGCGGCGGCCGGGGTGGCCACCGCGGTACCGAGCCCGGCCACCAGGGCGAGCATCGGCAGGAGGAAACGAATGCGCATGACAGGAACACCTTTCAAGCAGGGAAGGTGAGACCCGTGACCCCCACGGGTTGTCAACGATTCACTGCCGAGGATGCTAACGCGGTTCCCGTTGCCGCACTGTGGGTCGTTCGACCCACACGATGAGCCTGCGTGGCCTCGTGAGTGGCGAGGACGGGTGGTTCCGTGGGGTCCACACACCAGGCCCCGGGGGGTGTCTTATAA
>NZ_JBHXIB010000012.1:53495-122092 GCF_042723975.1 Amycolatopsis sp. NPDC058340
CGTGAGTGGCGAGGACGGTTCTAACCGTCCTTACCACTCACGAGGCCACGGGGCGTCAGCCCTTCAGTTGCGGGAAGTCCTCCTCGCGGAACTCCCCCGCCGGCCGTTCGGAGGCCTCGTTCTCGCGTCCGCGCAGTTCGACGCGGCGGATCTTGCCGGAGATCGTCTTCGGCAGGTCGGTGAACTCCAGGCGCCGGATTCGCTTGTACGGGGCCAGATGTTCCCGGCAGAAGGCCAGGATGGACACCGCGGTGTCGGCCGTGGGCTCGTGCCCGTTCGTCAGGACGACGTACGCCTTCGGCACCGCGAGCCGGATCGGGTCCGGCGCCGGGACGACCGCCGCTTCGGCGACCGCCTCGTGTTCGAGCAGGACACTTTCCAGCTCGAACGGCGAGATCCGGTAGTCCGACGCCTTGAAGACGTCGTCGGTCCGGCCCACGTAGGTGATGTAGCCGCGTTCGTCGATCGAACCGACGTCCCCGGTGTGGTAGAAGCCGTTCGCGAAGGCCGCGGCGGAGCGTTCCTCGTCGTCGGCGTATCCGGCCATCAGCCCGACCGGCCGCTTGGCGAGGTCGAGGCAGATCTCGCCCTCCTGCGCGCGCTCCCCCGTCACGGGGTCCACGAGCGCCACGGTGAACCCGGGCAGCGGGCGGCCCATCGACCCGGGCACGACGTCCTGTCCGGGCGTGTTGGCGATCTGGACGCTGCTCTCCGTCTGCCCGAAACCGTCGCGGATCGTGACGCCCCAAGCCTTTTCGACCTGGTCGATCACTTCGGGGTTGAGCGGTTCGCCCGCGCCGACCACCTTGCGCGGCGGCGTCTTCAGTACGGTCAGATCCGCTTGGATGAGCATCCGCCACACCGTCGGCGGGGCACAGAAACTGGTGATCCCGCACCGTTCCATCTGCGCCATCAGCGAGACGGCGTCGAACCGCGCGTAGTTGTAGAGGAACACCGTCGCCTCGGCGTTCCACGGCGCGAAGACGTTGCTCCACGCGTGTTTCGCCCAGCCCGGCGAGGAGATGTTGAGGTGGACGTCGCCCGGTTCCAGGCCGATCCAGTACATTGTGGACAGATGGCCGATCGGGTACGAGACCTGCGTGTGCTGCACCAGTTTCGGCTTCGCCGTGGTCCCCGAGGTGAAGTACAGCAGGAGCGGGTCTTCCGCCGCCGTCGGGCCGTCGGGGGTGAAGGTGTCCACTTCCTCGTAGGCGTCCACAAAGGACCGCCAGCCCTCGACGGGCTCACCGACGGCGATGCGCGTGTAGTCGCCCTCGACGTTCTCGAACTTGTGCGCGTCGACGGATCGGATCACGACGTGTTTCGCCGCGCCCCGCTCGACCCGGTCGGTGAGGTCCGCCGGGCCGAGCAGGGTCGAGGCCGGGATGATGACGGCGCCCAGTTTGATCGCGGCGAGGATCGTCTGCCACAGCTCGCCCTGGTTGCCCAGCATCAGGATCAGCCGGTCGCCCCTGGCCACGCCGAGCGAGCGGAGCCAGTTCGCGACCTGGTTGGACCGCCGAGCCATCTCCGGGTAGGTCCAGCGGTTCTCGATGCCGTCCTCTTCGACGATCCACAGCGCGTACCGGTCCTGATTGGCCGGATCGGCCGCGACGACGTCGAACCAGTCCAGTGCCCAGTTGAACTCGGCGGGCTGGGGCCAGGTGAAGTCCCGATAGGCGGTTTCGTAGTCCTCGCGATGGGCCTGCAGATAGTCCCGTGCCTCGCGGAACGTGCGGTATGCCTCCGAAGCGCTCACGATCGTCCTCCTGGTCCGCTGGTTGGGCCGCCGGTTCTTTCTACTCTCCCTTGAACTCGGGCGCGCGGCGCTCGAGGAAGGCCTGCACGGCCTCGCCGAGGTCCTTGCTGGGCAGGAAGGCCGCGTTCCAGGCCGAGACATACCGCAGGCCGTCCGCGACCTGACGTTCGGTGTTGGCCGAGAGGACGTTCTTGGTGCCCTGCACGACCAGCGGCGGGTTCGTGGCGATCTCCGCCGCCAGCTTGCGGGCTTCGGTCAGCAGGGTCTCCTGATCCGCGTGGACGTCGTTGACCAGGCCGATCTTCTCGGCACGGGCGGCGTCGATGTCCTTGCCGGTGAGCGCCAGTTCGCGCAGGTGCCCCTCGCCGATGATCGGCGCGAGCCGCTGGAGGCTGCCGAGGTCGGCCACGATCGCGACCTTGACCTCACGCACGCTGAACTTCGCGTCGGCGCTCGCCAGGCGGATGTCCGCGGCCGCGATCACGTCGACGCCGCCGCCGATGCACCAGCCGGAAATGGCCGCGATGACCGGTTTGCGGCATTCCGCGATCGAGGAGACACTCGCCTGGAGGGTCTTGACCTCGTCGAGGAACTTCGTCCGCGGGCCCGCGAGCGCGTCGCCGCCGAGCATTTCGCCCCAGCTGGGCATCATGGCGGGCAGGTCGAGCCCGTAGGAGAAGTGCTTGCCGCTCCCGGTCAGCACGACCGCCCTGACCTGCGGGTCCGCGTCGAGCGCGCGGAAGACGATCGGCAGCTCGCGCCAGAAATCGGGGCCCATCGCGTTGCCCTTGGACGGACCGAGCAGCGTCACTTCGGCGACGTGCCCGTCGATCTCCACCTTGAGCGAAACGAGATCGGGAAGACTGTCAGCTGTAGCGGTCATGGGGTCATCTTGACTCATGTGATTGACAGGCTGCCAACGGCCACTGTGCCCGGCCGCGCCTGAGATGCTTTCCTGGTAGCAGCGAGTACTACCGGTGAGTACCGACGATCGACGAAGGACGGTGGGAGATGAGCCCGGCCAGCAGTGCCACCGCGGTCGCCGACCTGCCCGCACCGACCCCCGGACGGCGACGGGAACGATCCTCCCGGCCGATCGAACTGTCGGGATCCTTCACCCATGAGGGTCATCGGCTCGCCTACACCGAGTTCGGCTCCGGCGACCGGGTGGTCGTGCTCACCCACGGCATCATGCTGACGAGGCGGATGCACGCCCCGCTCGCCCGCAGGCTGGCCCGCGCCGGTTTCCGGGCGGTGACGCTCGACCTGCTCGGGCACGGCGATTCGGACCGCCCCACCGACTCGTGGCTGTACTCGATGCCCGCGTTCGCGGAGCAGACCGTCGCGCTGCTCGACCACCTGGAGATCGACGCCGCCGTCATCGGCGGGACCTCCCTGGGCGCCAACGTCGCGCTCGAAGTGGGCGTCGCCGCGCCCGAGCGGGCGCTCGGCCTGGTCGTCGAGATGCCCGTGCTGGACAACGCGATCGTCGCCGGGCTGATCACCTTCGCGCCGCTGCTCATGGCCGCCCGGTTCCTGCCGGTGACCGTGCAGGGGGTGGCGCTGGCGGCGAAACTCGTGCCGCACGGCAACCAGTGGGTCGACGTCGTCACCGACACGCTGTCCCAGCAGCCCGCGCCGATGGCGGCGCTCCTGCACGGCGTGCTCTTCGGGCGGATCGCGCCGCCCAAGTCGATCCGGTGCAAGATCGAGAGCCCGGCGCTGGTCATCGGGCACGAGCGGGACCCGATCCATCCCTTCGGCGACGCGGACACGCTGGCCGCGGACATGCCGGCGGCGGAGTTCGTCCAGGCCCGCAGCCCGGTCGAGCTCCGCTTCGACCCCACCCGCCTGACCGACACCATCGCCGACTTCTCCGCGCGCTGTCATGACCGTTGACCCGGCGCCGGTCCGCGGCTCGGAAGAACTGCGGACCGGGCGGCTGGTCCTGCGCCGACCGGTGCCCGAAGACCTCGACGCGATCTTCGCCCTCCACACCGATCCCGAGGCCTGCGCGCACAATCCTTCGGATCTCCTGGACACGCGTAAGGAGGCCGAGCTGCTGCTGCTCCGCTGGTCACACCAGTGGAACCGGTACGGCTTCGGGTACTGGACGATCCGGCGCCACGACTCGGCGGAGACACTGGGATTCTGCGGGGTGAAGATCGTCGGTTTCCGGCGCCGCCCGGTCCTGAACCTCTTCTACCGCTTGTTCCCCGCGTCCTGGGGTTACGGGTACGCCGGCGAGGCCGCCACCGCCGCGGTGGACTGGGCCCGTGCCCACCGGCCGGACGACCTCGTGATCGCCCGCGTCCGGCCGGAGAACGTCGCGTCGCAGCGGGTGGCGCTGCGAGCCGGGCTGGTCCGCGCGGAACACCTCGACACCCCCGGCGACGACGGGACCGACTGGTTCTACGTCTCAGACGTCGGCTACGAAGGCTGAGCCAGCCCCGCCACCGGGCCGAAGACGATCACCGCGGGCGGGCGCACCCCGGCCGCCGCCGCGTCCTCGACCACCTTGTCCAAAGTGGAGCGGAGCACCCGCTGCGTGCGCATGGTGCCGTCCTCGACGATCGCCACCGGCGTGTCGCCCGGCCGCCCCGCCTGGAGCGCCTTGGCGAACAGCGGGAGCCGCTCGACGCCCATCATCAGCACGATCGTGCCGCGCATCTTCGCCAGCAGATCCCAGTCCACCAGCGACTTCTCGTCGTCCGGCGCGACGTGACCGGACACCACGACGACCTCGTGCGCGACGCCGCGATGCGTCACCGGGACGTCCGCCGCGGCGGGGACGGAGAACGCGCTCGTGATGCCGGGGACCATCGTCACCGGGATGCCCGCTTCGGCGCAGGCGAGGACCTCTTCGAAGCCTCGGCCGAACAGGTACGGGTCGCCGCCCTTGAGCCGCACGACGAATTTCCCGGCCTTGGCCCGCTCGATCAGGGTGGAGTTGATCACGTCCTGGCTGGCGGCGCGGCCGTACGGGATCTTCGCGGCGTCGACGATCTCGACGTGGGGCGCGAGTTCGTCGAGCAGTTCGCGCGGGGCCAGCCGGTCAGCGACGACGACGTCGGCCCGGGCGAGGAGACGGCGGCCGCGGACGGTGATCAGTTCCGGATCCCCGGGGCCACCGCCCACGAGGGCGACGCCCGGGAGCTCGTCGTGCGCGTCGGGGACGCGGCCGTCGGCGACGGTGCCCGCGCGGAGGCCGTCGAGAACGCTGTCCCGGACGGTGGCCGACCGCAGCGGCTCACCGCCGGAGAGGACGCCGACCAGCAGCCCGCCGTGCCTGCCGGAAGCCGGCGTGACCGCGCTGCCGAGGTCGCCGTCGTCGGCGCGGACGCAGAACACCCGCGCGCGTTCGGCCTCGGCGCAGACGGCGGCGTTGACCTCGGGATCGTTCGTGCACGCCAGCGCGTACCAGGCGTCGGCGAGGTCGCCGTCGGCGTAGCGGCGTTCGTGCCAGACGATCTCGCCGGCGTCGGCCATGGCACTGACCGACGGTGTGGTGTGCGGCGAGACCAGTTCGACCCGCGCGCCGGCGCTGATCAACCGCGGCAGACGGCGCTGGGCGACCGTCCCGCCACCGATCATCACGACACGACGGCCGGCCAGGTCGAGGCCGGAGAGGTAATGCGGGTCATCCATGCGGGGCAGTGTAAGGATTCAGAGCCCCGGACCGCGATCCGAGTGAGAACCGCCTCAGCGCTCGAGCAGCTTCAGCAGCTCGGTGTTGCCGAACATCCTGGCCGCGTCGATCGCCGACGGCTCCCCCGCCGTCGCGTCCGCGCCGCCCTTCAGGAGCTCCTTCACGACCTTGGGCTCGTTCTTGAAGACCGCCCCGGCGAGCGGGCTCTGGCCGCGGTCGTTCTCGCGGTTCGGGTCGGCGCCGCGCTCGATCAACGCCGCGACGGTCTCGGCATGACCGTGGTAGGCGGCGAGCATGACCAGCGTGTCGCCCCGGTCGTTGGTCAGGTTCGCCGAGATCCCGGCGTCGACGTACGCGGCGAGTTCGGCCGTCGCGCCCGAGCGGGCGTAGCCGAACACCTTGGCCCACAACTCCAGCAGTTCGGGATCGAATTCCTCGGCCTGTCCGGGGTTCTCCGTCATGGCGCCCGATTCTTCCACACCGGACGCGGTCCGGGCGGCGCGTCGCACCGCCCGGACCGGCGGCGTCAGCGCCCCGCGTTGGGATAGGGCAGCAACGCCATCTCACGGGCGTTCTTGATCGCCGTGGCGACCTGTTTCTGCTGCTGGGGGGTCAGCCCGGTGACCCGGCGGGCGCGGATCTTGCCGCGGTCGGAGATGAACTTCCGCAGCAGGTCGACGTCCTTCCAGTCGACCTCGGTGATCTTGTTGGCGTGCAACAGGTTGGTCTTGCGCTTGTGGGGACGGTCGCGGTTCGGCTTGCCCATCGCGCTCACCAGCTCGACTTCGTGACGCCGGGCAGTTCGCCGTTGTGCGCCATCTGCCGCATCCGGACCCGCGAGAGACCGAACTTCCGCAGGTAACCGCGAGGACGGCCGTCCGCGGTGTCGCGATTGCGGATCCGCGTCGCGCTGGCGTCCCGCGGCATCGCCTGCAGGGCCGACACCGCGGCCGCCTTCTCCTCCGGCGACGAGGAAGGCGAGGCGATGGTGGCCTTCAGCTCGCGACGACGTTCGACGTAGCGGGCGGCGATCACCTTGCGCTGCTCGTTCTTGGCGATCTTCGACTTCTTGGCCATCAGCGCTCCTCCTTGAACTCGACGTGCTTGCGCGCGATCGGGTCGTATTTGCGCAGCACCATGCGGTCCGGGTCGTTCCGGCGGTTCTTCTTGGTGACGTAGGTGTAGCCGGTGCCCGCGGTCGAGCGGAGCTTGATGACCGGCCGGATGTCGGTGCTCTTGGCCATCAGAGCTTCACCCCTTTCGCGCGGAGCTCGGCCACGACGGCCTCGATCCCCCGCTTGTCGATGGTCTTCATGCCCTTCACCGAGACCCGCAGCCGGACCCAGCGCCCTTCGCTCGGCACGAAGTACCGCTTGGCCTGCAGATTCGGTTCCCAGCGCCGGGACGTGCGCCGATGCGAATGCGACACCTGCTTCCCGTAGCCCGGTTTGCGGCCGGTGACCTGGCACACGGCGGACATACACCCTCCCGAGTTGATATCGGTTGTCGTTTTCATTTACTCTACACAGCCGAACCAGAACGCCCTCGACGCCCCGGAGCTTCAGTGACCGACAACCCCCGCGTGCCCCTCGTCCTGATCAGTGGCCTCGCACCGGGACCGAACGCCGACCTCGCCGAGCGGCTGCGCCTCGCCGAACCCGGCACCGCCGTCGTGCACCACGACCTGAGGCAGATTCACTCCGGAGTGGTCCGGCGGCGGATCCGGCTCGGCGACCGCGACCAGCTGACGGTGCTCGAACTGGCGCACGGCTGCGTGTCGTGCACGCTGCGCGAAGACCTGTTGCCGTTGCTGCGCAAGCTCTCCCAGATGCCGCAGGTGCGGCGGATCGTGGTGCGGCTCGACGAGGCGATGGAACCCGAGCCGGTCAGCTGGGCGCTGCACAACGTCCTCGTCGGCGAGCGGCCGGTGATCGAGGACGTCGACCTGCGGGCCGTGCTGACCGTCGTCGACTGCGCGGGCTGGCTCGCCGACAGCACCGGCGACGACACGCTGGCCGAGCGGAACCTGCTGGCCAGCCCCGAGGACGAGCGCACCGTCGCGCAGGTCGCGCTGTCCCAGGTCGAATTCGCCGATCTGCTCGTGCTCTCCGGCGCGGCGACCGACGCCTGGACCGCGGCGAAGGCCTCGGCCGTGCTCGACCGGGTCGCGCCATCGATCCCCCGCGTCGAGCTGTCCTCCGTGGACGGGAAGACCGTGCTCGACGCCGTACCTTCCGATGCCCGGCGCGGCGAGGTCACCGACATGCACGGCCCGCTGCTGCGCGGCCAGCCGCCGTTGCACACCGACTGCGGGATCGGGCTGCTCACCTTCACCTCGCAGCGCCCGTTCCACCCGGAGCGCCTCCACGACGCGATCGACGTCCTGCTCGACGGCGTCGTCCGCACCCGGGGACGGCTCTGGGTGGCGAGCCAGCCGGATATGGCGCTGTGGATCGAATCCGCCGGCGGCGGCCTCGGCGTCGGGCACGCCGGGCCGTGGCTCGCCGCCCCGGACGGTCCGGACTGGGCCGCCGTCTCCCCCGAACGACGCACCCTCGCCTCCCTGCGCTGGGACCCGCTGTTCGGCGACCGCGCGCAGGAACTGGTCGTCGTCACCGATCAGGCCACACCGGACGAGATCGAGTCCGCACTGAACGGGGCGCTGCTGACCGAAGAGGAACTCGCCGCCGGGGAGCGGGAATGGCTCCGCTACCCGGATCCGTTCGGCGAGTGGCACGAAGAACCGTGCGAGGACACGGAAACCGACCCCGAGAAGCACGACGTGAACGCGTCGAACCGAAAGGACGAAACGCAGTGAAACCGGGAATCCACCCCGACTACCACCCTGTGGTGTTCAAGGACCTCTCCACCGGGGACGCCTTCCTGACCCGCTCCACCGCCACCTCGGACCAGACCATCGAGTGGAGCGACGGCAACACCTACCCGCTGGTGAACGTCGAGATCAGCTCGTGGTCGCATCCGTTCTGGACCGGTAACCAGCGGATCATGGACAGCGCCGGACAGGTCGAGAAGTTCCACCGTCGCTACGGACGGCGCGGAGGGTCGAAGTAATGGCCGTCCCGAAGCGGAAGATGTCGCGCAGCAACACCCGGTCCCGTCGTTCGCAGTGGAAGGCGGCCGTGCCGGATCTGGTGCCGATCAAGGTGAACGGCGAAACGAAGCTCGTGCCGCGCAAGCTCATGAAGCACTTTCATCAGGATGGGGCGTGACGACGCCGGTCACGGTGCTGTCCGGATTCCTCGGCGCGGGCAAGACGACCGTGCTCAACCACGTCCTCGCCAACCGCGACGGGCTGCGGGTGGCGGTGATCGTGAACGACATGAGCGAGGTCAACATCGACGCCGCGCTGGTGCGGGACGGGAACAGCCTGTCCCGCACCGAGGAACGGCTCGTCGAGATGACCAACGGCTGCATCTGCTGCACCTTGCGCGACGACCTCTTGGAGGAGGTCTCGCGGCTGTGCGAGGACGGGCGGTTCGACTATCTGCTCATCGAGTCGAGCGGGATCTCCGAGCCGATGCCCGTGGCGGCGACGTTCTCCTTCGCCCGTGAGGACGGCGCGACCCTGCTGGACTCCGCGCGGCTCGACACGATGGTGACCGTGGTCGACGCGGTCAACTTCGAACGGGAACTGGCGGCCGGGGACGCGCTGACCGAACGCGGGCTGGACCAGTACGACGGGGACGAGCGGACGGTCAGCGACCTGCTGATGGACCAGATCGAGTTCGCGGACGTCCTCCTGCTCAACAAGGCGGACCTGGTCCCGGCCGGTTCGCTCGACCGGCTGACGGCGGTGCTGCGGCGGCTCATCCCGGCCGCCGACGTCGTCGTTTCGACGCACGGCCGGATCCCGCTCGACCGGGTGCTCGGCACCGGACGCTACGACGTCGAGCGGGCACAGGAAGCACCTGGCTGGGTGGCGGAGCTCAACGGCGATCACGTTCCGGAGACGGAGGAGTACGGGATCTCCAGCGTCGTCTTCCGCGCCGCGCTCGCTTTCGACGCCGAGCGGCTGTGGGACTTCGTCGGGCGGCTCGACACCGGGGAGTTCGGGACGGTCCTGCGGTCGAAGGGGTTCTTCTCGCTGGCGTCGCGACCTGGGGTGACCGGGTTGTGGTCGCAGGCTGGTTCGGTCGCCCGGTTCGAGCCGCAGGGCGTCGAGGAGGCGCCGCGTCAGGAACTGGTGTTCATCGGCGTGGGACTGGAGAAGGACGCTCTGCTGGACTCGCTCCGGTCGTGCCTGGCCACCGATCCCGCCGGTGCGGACCCGTTCCCGGCGTGGGAAGCGGTGCACGTCCACTGAGCAGTGCGCCTCGTGAGTGGTAAGGACGGTTCTAACCGTCCTTACCACTCACGAGGACGAGGGTCAGTGGTCGTCGTAGTGGTCCCCGTGCGCGGCGTGGCGGTGGCCGTCGTGCAGGTAGTCGACATGGTCGCCGTGCGGCACGGCGACATGGCCACAGCCCTCGCCGTGCGCGTGGTCGTGACCCTGGTGCGGGATGTGGTCGCCGGTTTCGCACTCGTCGAAATGCCCGTCGTGCGCGCGGTGCAGGTGACCGTCGTGCACGTAGTCGACGTGGTCGCCGTGGGGTACGGCGACGTGGCCGCATCCTTCGCCGTGAGCGTGCGTATGGCCGGCGTGTTCGGTGTGCGCGGCGGTCATCACCGGGTCCTTCCTGATCGGAAATGCCTGATCAGGCGGACCGTAGCACCGGTCTACGGCCCCAGCAGCGCTCTCACCCGACCGAGTGCCCGCACCTGGTCGGCCCAGCGCGGGCCCGCCAGCCCGACGACGATGTGGGCCGCTCCCGCGTCCCGGTACGCCGCCAGCCGTTCGGCGACGGCCTCGGCGGAACCGGTCAGCGGCAAGGAGAGCGCCTGGTCGAGCGGCATCCCATAGGTGCCGGTGATCCCTGACGCCAGATCCGCCGCCGTCGGCAGGTCCGCGCCTTCGCCCAGCGCGCCGGT
The DNA here is from genome assembly GCF_042723975.1 of Amycolatopsis sp. NPDC058340. Classification (NCBI taxonomy): domain Bacteria; kingdom Bacillati; phylum Actinomycetota; class Actinomycetes; order Pseudonocardiales; family Pseudonocardiaceae; genus Amycolatopsis; species Amycolatopsis sp. NPDC058340. The sequence goes on from NZ_JBHXIB010000012.1 coordinate 63,893, forward strand.
GGCGCCGACCGCGATCACCGGATTCGCGAGGCCGAGATCCGTCAGCCGTCGCCGTCCGCCGGCGACCGCGTCCGGCGGCAGGAGCGACGGGAACCACCCGGTGCCGTGTTCGGCGACGCGCTGGAGCACGAGCCGTCCCCGATTGCCCACCCAGATCGGCGGAACCGCCACCGCGGGCGCCAAGGCGACGACGGCATCGCCGATCCGCACCTCGTTGCCCGCCAGTAGCTCCGGCAACAGGCGGAGCGCCTGGTTGGTGCGGGGGCCGCGTTCGCCGAACGGTACCCCGGCCGCGGCGAACTGGGCCTCTCCCCCGCCCGAGCCGATGCCGAGGATCAGCCGTTCGCCAGACACCTGCTGCAGCGTCGCGATCTGCTTGGCCGCCCACGCCAACGGCCGCATCGCCGGGACGAAAACGCTCAGCCCGATCCGGATCCGGGTCGTGACCGCGGCGGCGACCGCCAGCCCGACCGTGCTGTCGAGCGAGGGACGGCCGGTCATCAGGTGGTCGCCGAGGAACACACTGTCGAGGCCCGCGTCCTCGGCCTGCCGGGCGGAGACACGGAGGTCGCCGGACGGGAGGATCACACCCAGTTTCATGAGCCCATCCTGCGACCTCCACTTGGCTGGAGGTCAAGGCGCGGATCACGGTCAGGCGATGTGGCGGCGGTGCCCGGCCCAGAACGGCTCCCGGAGCGCCCGCTTGTCGACCTTGCCGATCGCGGTCAGCGGCAGCGCCTCGGCGAAGTCCACATCGGACGGTACGAAATGCTCGCGTCCGAAGAACTCCCTGGCGTGCGCACGGACATCTTCGGCCGACAGCGCTCCCGAGGCGACCACCACGGCGTGGACCCGCTCGCCCTCGCCGCCGTCGCCCGGCACGCCGAACACGGCCGCGGAGCGGATCAGCGGATGCCGGGTGAGCGCGTTCTCGACCACCGTCGAGTACACCTTGGTGCCGTGCTCACCGGTGATGATGACGTCGTTCGCCCGGTCCAGCAGATAGAGGTAACCCTCGTCGTCGAACCGCCCGAGATCACCGGTCCGCAACCAGCCGTCCCCGATCGGCGCCGACCCGTGGTAGCCGTCCATCATGGACAGTCCGCGCACCAGGACCTCCCCGTCGTCGATCCGGGCCTCCATGCCCGGGACGATCCGGCCCACGGACTCGAGCCGTTCCGGCCGCCCGTCGAGCTCCGCCGCGGAGATGCTCGCGATCATCGGCGCCTCGGTGAGCCCGTATCCCTGGCCGACCACGGGCCCGAACACGTCGAGCGCCTGGGCCAGCCGCCGTGGCGGAAGCGGGGCGGCCCCCAGCGAAAGCCCGCGCACACTGCCGACGTCGCGCGACGTCATGGCCGGATGATCGAGCACCGCGGCCAGCCGCGCGGGGGTGAGGGACAACGTGGTGATCCGGCGTTCCTCGATCGCGGCCAGTACGTCGCCCGCGTCGAAACCCCGCAGCAGCACCACACTTTCCCGCCGCAGGATCGCCCCCAGCACGGTGGCGTTGCCGGTCATATGCGTCATCGGCGCGATCAGCAGGGTGCGTCCCGGCCCCGCCGGATCAGGCGCGAAGATATGGGCCATCCCGTCGTAGATCCCGCTGTGCCGGATGAGTTTCGGCGTTCCGGTGGTGCCACCGGTGGGGAAGACGACGGTGACCGACTCCGGCAACGTCGCCGGGTCGGCACCCTCGCGGTCCACCAGTTCGTCGAGGATGGTCACCCTCGCGTCGCCGTCAGGCCAGTCCGCCGCCTGCTCGGCCACCAGGGTCGTGACCCCGGCCGCTTCGACCGCGGCGAGCCGATCCGGCGAACTCGCCGACGCGGCGACGAGCAGGACCGTCGAACCCCGCAGGAGGGCGGCGATCTGCAGGAGGACGGTTTCGGGCCGGTTGCCGGCGTCGATGGCGACCACCCCGCCCTCCGGCAGCCCCGCGTACATCCGGCGCAGGAGTTCGAGCGCCTGCCCGTAGCCGGTCTCGACGCCGTCCTGGACGAACAGCACCTCGTCGCCACCCGAACGAAGCGCGTCCAGCACCCGGGTCAGAAACAGACTCTCCACCGGCCGGACCCTAGCCCAGGCTCACGAACCCGAGCAGCACCCGCCACCGGACGAAGCGGAATCCCCGTAAGCGTCGTGCCAGTTCCACCACTCGTACGGCGGCGTCTGCGGATAGCCCTCCGGCGAGTCCTCCCACTCCTCCTGCCGTCCCAGCGCGGTGATGTCGAGGTAGCTCCAGGTGCTCCCCATCGTCTCGTCGCCGCGATCGTTGACGAAATACGTCCGGAACACCTGGTCACCCTCGCGGATGAAGGCGTTGGTGCCGTGCCATTCATCGACGCCGAAGTCGACGTCGAAGTCGCCGGTGATCGTGTACCACGGCATCGTCCAGCCCATCCGGGTCTTCAGCCGCGCGATGTCCGGCTGCGTGCCTCGCGAGGCGAAGGCCAGTGTGGTGTCGCGGGCGTTCAGATGCGCGACGTGCGCGACCTGGTCGGCCACCAGCGAACAGCCTTTGCAGGCGTGGTCGGGGAAACCCTCCACGCCGGGATCGAAGAAGGCCCGGTAGACGATCAGCTGACGGCGTCCCTCGAACAGGTCGAGCAGGTTCACCTTCCCGGACGGGCCTTCGAACTCGTACGGCTTCTCCACCGCGAGCCACGGCATCCGCCGCCGCTCGGCCGCGAGCGCGTCGCGGGCTCGGGTCAGCTCCTTTTCCTTCACCAGCAACCGAAGGCGCGCTTCCTCCCATTCGGCCGCGGACACCGTGTTCATCGGGCCAGCTCCGCGGGCAGCACGCTCTGCCGGTTCGGCTGCCCCTCGCCCGTGGTGATCAGGTCCCGCAGGCTGGTGCCGACGTAGAACGTCCACGCCTTGTGGCAGACGTCGAAGCATTCGTACTCCGGGACAAGCCCGTGATGGGTGAACCGCGCTTCGGTCTTGCCGTCCTTCTCCTCGATCTCGAACGTGATCGTGGTGCCGACCCATTCGGTGTCGTCGCGGGTGAAGTCGAAGTGGTTTTCCAGGACCAGCCAGGAGACCTTGCGGCCCGGTACGGACTCGGTGATCCGGATCCGGCAGCGGTGGACCTCTTCGTAGTGGTACTCGAATTCGTCGCCGGTGTACTCGATCTCTTCCGACCACCACCGGCGGGCGTCGGTGAAGGCGTCGAAGACCTCCTGCGGCGTCTGGTCCACGGTGAAACTCGTCGTGAAGCTCATGATGTTCCCTCCAGATGGTCTTTCAGAGCCGCGAGCGGCCCGTCCCAATCGCGGGCGAGCGCGGCGAGGAACTGCTGGGCCACCTGCATCGGGGCCGAGTGCAGGCGATACCGGACGCGGCGCCGCTCCCCCTGTTCCGGGGTCACCAGGCCGGCGTCGGTGAGCAGGGCGAGGTGCTTGGCGATGGCCTGCCGCGTGATCGGCAGCCGCTCGGCCAGGTCGGTCGCCGTGGCGGGGCCGCCCGAGGCGAGCGTGGCGAGGATGCTCCGCCTGCTCGGGTCGGCCAACGCGACGAAGACCTGTTCGGCGATCGCTTCGATGTCAGGCGGCATCGAGGTATTCGATCAGTTCGCCCAGCTCGGCCGCCCACCCCTTCGTGTTCCCCTCGAACGCGACCTGGTGGACGTCGTCCGGCAGCTGGGAGAAACCGGTCTCGACGACCGTGAGCCGCGTGCCTTCGCCGTTCGGGGCGAGGGTGAACTCGACGTAGGTACGACGCGGGTCGTCGTCGGGCAGGCCGTAGATGTTCCAGGTGAAGCCGAAGACCTCCGGCTCTTCGACCCGCTCCACGCGCATGTTCGCCTTGTGCCCCTCGTCCCATTTCATCTCCGCCTCACCACCGGGCCGCAGGTCGATGCTGGCCTGGTTGCCGAACCAGGTGCCGAGGCCCTCGGCCGTGGTCAGCGCGGCCCAGACCTTCGCGGGCGGATGGGCGATCTCGACGGTGCGTTCGATCCGGTCGGGGAATCCCACGACGGCCTCCTCAAGTAGCAATCAATCGGTTGCTATAACTTTGTATAGCAACCGGCTGATTGCGTCAAGCGTCGATGACGCGAAAGCCACTTTCGCAACGTTGGAGGTTGCGAAAGTGGCTTTCACAACCCGTCACTCAGGCCCTACCCCCTCAGGGCGAGGCCGTGTACAGCGCGCCGAGGAACTCGAGCAGCAGCCGCTCCCGCAACGGACCGGGCGCCGTGGCCAGCAGCGCGTTGATCTCCGCCATCCGGGTGGGCAGCCCGTCCGCACCGCCGAGCCCCGCGGCGGCCAGCAACCCGGCGAACTGCTCCGGCGTCAGCGTCGCGGGATCCAGCGCGGCGACGAACTCCGCCACCCGCGGATCGACGACGACCGGCCCGGCCTCCCGGGCGGCCGCGACCGAAGCGGCGAGATCGGCCAGGAAGTCCTTTTCGCTCCCCCTGTTCGCGGCCGTCACGGTCAGGTGCAGGTTCGCCGGCGACGACTCGTGGGCGAACTGCGGCTGGACGTACCAGCCACGCTCACGCATCTCGTCCGCGACGGTGAACAGATCGAACCCGGCCCCGTCCGCCACGGTGAACGCGAGCAGGGTCGACACCGGATCGCCGAGGACCCGCAACCCGTCCAGCGCCTCGATCCCGGTACGGATCTCCACCGCCGCCTCACGCGCCGCCGAAGCCAGCTTCCGGTAACCCTCTTCGCCGACATGACGCACGACGGCCCACGCCGCGGCGAGCGGACCACCGGACCGCGTGCTCTGCAGCGTGGTGTTCAGCATCGTGTAGCCGGGCCAGTCCGCGCTGGCGAAGTACTGCGGCCGGCGAAGGTCCGCGTTGGCGTGCAAGAGAACCGACACGCCTTTCGGGCAGTACGCGTACTTGTGCAGGTCCACCGAAACGCTGGTGACGCCGGGGATGTCGAAGCCGAACGGGCCGAGCCCCAGATACGGCAGCACCCAGCCGCCGATGCAGGCGTCGACGTGGAACCGGACGCCGTCCAGCAGCGCGGCGATCTCCGGGATCGGGTCGAGGACGCCGTGGGCGTACGACGGCGCGCTCGCGACGACGAGCACTGTGCCGTCGTCGACCGCGGCGGCCATCGCCTCTGGGACGGCGCGGAAGCTCACCGGATCTACCGGCACCGAAACCACGCGCACACCGAAGAAATGCGCCGCCTTGTGGAACGCGGCGTGTGCGGTCGTGGGCAGCACGATGTTCGGCGAAGCCACGTCCGGACGCGCGTCCCGGGCGGCCAGGACGGCGAGCATGCACGACTCCGTGCCGCCCGAGGTCACCGATCCGGCCGTCTCCGCCGTCCCGCCCAGCAACCGGGCGGCGGTGCCGACGAGATCGTTCTCCATCCGCAGCAGGCTCGGGAACGCCGTCGGGTCGAGCCCGTTGGCCGACGAGGCCAGCGCGTGCGCCGCCGCGCCGAGTTCGTCCACTTCGGACAGACCGCTGTCGTAGACGTACGCGAGCGTCCGGCCTCCGTGCGTCGGCAAGTCCCCCGTGCGTAGTTCCCGCAGTTCCTCAAGGACGTCTTCGGCGGTCACGCGCGGCGCTCCAGCACCGATTTACGCAGCAGCGGGATACCGAGCACGATCAGCACGGCCGGCAGGATCGACGCGCCGAGCAGGATCGCGGTGAGCGCGCTGTCCGGCTGCGCGGCCTTGGCGTCGAGACTGGACTGGTAGCCGCCGAACTGCAGCACCAGTCCCCAGAGCCCCGGTCCGAGCGCGAGCCCCAGCGTCTCGGACGCGGTCCATACCCCGGCCGCGACCCCGGCCCTGGTCTCGCCGGTCCGCTCCTCCTCGTCGCTGATCAGATCCGGCAGGATCGCCAGCGGGAACACCGAGATCCCCGCGTACCCGACCCCGCAGAAGGCGACGAACACCATCGTGACGGCGAACGGGAGCACCTCGGCGCCGAGAAGGCCGAGCAGGCCGACCCCGAACGCGGCGGTGGCGATCCGGAACCCGGCCAGTTTCCCGACGCTCGCCCCGAGTTTCGGCCACAGCGGCATGGTCAGCAGTGCCGGACCGACGAAACCGACGAAGAGCACCGTCGAGTAGCCGGAGCTGCCGAGGATCCGTTCGGCGAAGAACGGGATCGCGGCCAGCACCGTGCCGATACCGAGCGCCTGGATGAAGTAGACGCCGAGCAGCCAGCGGAACGGCCTCCACTGCGCCAGTGTCCGGAGCAGCTCGCGCGGGCTCACCGTGTTCGGCCGCAGCGCGCCGACGGGAGCGTCCTTGAGCCCGAAGTACACGCCGAGGGTCGCGAGCAGGATGACCACGGCGATGAACAGGCCCATGACCCGGTAGCCGGTGACACCGCCGACGAGGTCCGTGATCGCGGGCGCGCCGCCGCCGGAGACCAGGATGGCGACCGCGAGGAAGCCGATCCGGACGCTGGTCAGCTTCGTGCGCTCTTCGGCCGAGTCCGTCAGCTCGGCGGGCAGCGCGTTGAACGGCACCTGGAAGAAGGCGTACGCCGTGGCGCACAACAGGAACACGACGACGACGTAGATCGCGTCGGGCACGGGGCCGCCGAAGCCCGGGTGCGCGAACAGGGCCGCGAAAAGCACCGCGACACCGATGCCGCCGTAGAGCAGGAACCGGCGGCGGCTCCCGGTGCGGACCATGTCCGCGTCCGACAGCCGTCCCGCGATCGGGTTGAAGAGCACGTCCCACGCTTTGGGAACGAAGACGATCAGGCCGGCCACGCCCGCCGCGACGCCCATCGTGTCGGTGAGGTACTTCAGGAGGAGCAGGCCGGGAACCGTGCCGAAGGCGCCGGTGACGAACGAGCCGAGCGAGTAGCGGTACCTCGTCCGTGCTGGCAGCGATGCCATGATCCTCCTCGAGGCGGTTCTCCCGATGAAGGCCTCAGTATTGGATCTTGGCCACCACCGGGTAGTGGTCGGAAGGAATCGTGCCACCGTCGTAATGCACGAGCTGTACCGGGCCGACAGCGGCGAGTGGACGGCCGCCCGCGCGCACGGCGCCGACGTAGTCCAGCGAGTCGCGGTAGGTCGCCGGAACGGACTTCGCCGCATTCGGGTTCGTCGCCGCGTCGAAGGTGTACGCGCCTTCGCCGGTCGTGCGGAGAACGCCGTCGAGGAACGCCTCGCCCTGCTGAACCTGGGTCCTGCCGAGGGAATCCTTGCGCGTCTGTCCCGCCCAGTACTCGATGTTCAGGTCGCCGGCGATGACGACCGGTTCGTGGGCTGGGGCGTATTTCGTGACCAGGTCCCGGATCTCACCGAGCTGCGCCATCCGGACGTCGTGCGCCTTCGGCAGTGTCTCCGGGCCCTCGTCGGCCTGCATATGGGTGCCCGCGATCCAGACCGGCTTCCCGGCGACGACCAGGCGCGCGAGCGCGGCGCCCTTGTTGGACAGGTAGTCCGCGGTGCCGGAGTGGGAATTGCGGAACACCAGCTGGTGCTGTTCGGTCACCGGCGCCTTGCTGAGCACGGTGACCCCGCCGTTGACCACGATCGGGGAATTCGAGCAATTGCCGTTCACCGAGTTCCAGCCCGGCGAGGTGGAACAGTACTGGCCGACGAGCGGGGTCTGATGCGGCCAGACGTCCTTCAGCCGGTTCCGCATTTCCTCCGCCTGGGCGCTGAAGGCCTCGTCCAGGACGACGACGTCGGCGTCGGTCGCGCGGATGACGGCCTCCGCCGCGCGAGCCCGCGCTTGTTTGTCCGAGGTGTTCGGGCTGGCGATCCAGGGCAGCTGCCAGATGTTGAACGCCATGACCTTCACCGAGACCGCCGCTTGGGCGGGGACGGCGGTTCCGGCGAACAAGGCGGCGGCGATGGCGAGTACGGCGAGCTTCCGCACGAAAGACCCTTCCGGTGTCAGGAGACGACGAACGTCCGAGAAGTCCCGCTGAACGCGGAGATCGCCCCGTTCCAGCCGTTCTTCCAGTCGCCGAAGTGGACCACGCGATATTTGCCGATCGGGGCGTTCGCGGGGATCTTCCAGTGGACGACGGCTTTCGATTCGGCGACGAACGTCCGCGCCCAGTGGTACTTCGTGTCCCAGTCGCCGTCGTCGGCATGGCGGACCCACTTGCCGTCGACCAGCCGCTGGATCTCCAGGAACGTGCCGCCGCGCCGGAGGTCGTTCTTCGGATGCCCGGTCACGAACTCGACCGCGACCTGTTCGCCGCGCGCGTAGGTGCTTTTCGCGTCGGTCAGGACGTCACCGAAGTTCTTGAACGCGGGCGGGCTGTCGAAGACGACGCCGGGCTGGAAGTTGATCAGCTTGCCGCGCAGATCCCGCGGCGTCGGCCCGTGCGGGACCGATGTCCCCGCCTTCATCGCCGCCGCGAGTTTCGCGAATTCCTGCTGGTACGCGGGAAGCGTGTAGCGGCCATAGAGGGTCGACGCGCCTTCGTACTGCTGCGAGTCGTACTCCTCCGGCGTGGTGACGTACTGGCTGTAGGCGTTGGAGTAGCCCTGGATGAGCACGTTCTCCAGCGGGACACCGAGTTCGGCGGCGACGGTCCGGCGCAACCGGAGCCCGGCGACGATGGTCAGTTCGGCCGGGACGGCCACGAGGTGCAGCTGCCCGATCCGGACGAGTTGCAGTGGCAGGACCTCAGGCGTCCACGGATACGGCTTCATCGCGCCGAACGGCACCGCGATCACCTTCGGCGCGTGCGCGTCGGCCAATGCCTGCGGGATGGGCGCGTCGATACCGCCGAGCCAGTCGATGAACGGGTTCTTCACCCCTTCCGGGAGCGGCAGGCCGGGGCCGTCCTCGCGGCTGCCCGCCAGCATCGAGACCCCGATCGCGGCCGTGCAGGTGCGCTGCGGCCGCCCGTTCGGGGTGTACTTCGCGTCGACGGCCACGTCGGACATGTCCACGTAGCACATCCGGTGGTCGACGCCGCCCGTCACGGCTTCGGCCGCGGCGTCGAAGGCGCTCTTCGCCGCGCGGAACTGGAGATCGCCGATGGTGCGGGTGTTCTCGAACTCGGTTTCGGGCGTACCGGGTTCGAGGTTCAGGTTCGGGCTCATGTCGCCGGTGTTGGTCTGCGGGAACGCGGCGACGAACCGCGGGTTCCCGTCGAGGTAGCGCACGCCGGCGTGGTCGTGCTCCCACTCGTAGGCGGCGTACCCCTTGTTGTCGCCGCTGATCAGGTGGTTGCCGTTGCTCATCGACGTCCCGTGCGTGGCGAACCAGCTGATCGCGCCGACGTCGGCGCCGTTCTGGCTGAACCGCAGCACCGTGACGGCGGGGTCGATCGCCTGCGGGAAATGGTCCTTGTCGGCCTGCGGGTTCAGGTCGAAGGCCTTGCGGGAGCGATTGACGCTCGCCTCGGTCAGCTCCGCCCGGCCTAGCCGGATCGAGCCGGGCGCGAGGTTCGCGTGTGCCCGGGTGATGGCCTCGAAGATCCCGTCGACGTGCGCGTCGTACACCTGCTGCTGGAAGCCGAGGATCGCCAGATCGTAGGCGGCGTAATGGGAATCCCCGCCGCAGGCGGAGTGGGTGTGCGTGGCGTTGAGAAGCACGTTCTGCTCGGTGTACAGGTCGCCGTACGCGGCCTGGAGCTTGCGCAGCACGCCCTGGTGGACGGACTGGAACAGCGCGCCGAGGTCGGCGGTGACGAAGGCGATCCGCTTGGTCCCGTCGTCGACCACGAAGGCCCGCGCCCGGGTGCGGAGGTGGATGCCGGCGGTCTGCTGCTGCGGCATCGAGTAACCCATCATGCCGTTCTCGGCGGCCGGGCCGGTGACGTCGGAGATGCCGACGCCGACGCGGAAACCCTTCGCCGACGCCGCTTGGCCCTGCTGGGCGCCGAGCACGCTCGCCGCGACGGGCAACGCCGCCGCGCCCGCGAGAACCCGCCTCCGGCTCACCGTCATGAGTCGCACCTCCAGGCCGCGAACATGAACCGACTTCATGTTCGTGGCCGGGACGGTACGTGATCGACCTCACTGCCGCAACCCACGAAAGGCCGGGGGGCTGAAGGAGCCTTTCCTCGCATCTGACGCGGCGAAGGGCGCTTTCACCGCGTGTGATGCGGTGAAAGCGCCCTTCAGCAGAACGACACTGAGCCTCGCCAGCGGCGATAGGGACCCGGCCACGACCGCCGCTCTCCGCCGGCCACCCACCAAGTGACGCGAAAGCCACTTTCAGGACACCAGACGTCGCGAAAGTGGCTTCCGCGACATCATTTCCGACAGGATTCCTCGTGAGTGGCAAGGGCGGTTCTAACCGTCCTTGCCACTCACGAGACCGGGGCGGCTACGCGAGGGTTTCCGCGACTTTCGTGAGCGTCGCGGCATCGCCCCGCAGGAGCAGGGTGGTCACCACGGTCTCCTCCCACGCCGCGAGTTCGTCGCGGATCTTCTCCGGCGGACCGATCAGCGACGTGTCCTCAACCAGCGACGTCGGGATCGCGGCCGTCGCCTCGTCCTTGCGGCCTGCCAGGTACAGCTCCTGCACCTTGTCGGCGACGTCCTCGTACCCCATCCGCGCGAAGACGTCGTGGTGGAAGTTGACCGATTTCGCGCCCATACCGCCGATGTAGAGCGCGAGCGACGGTTTGATCCAGCTCGCGGCCTCTTCGACGTCGTCGTGGACGAGCACCGGCACGGACGCGGCGACCTCGAAGTCGCCGAAACCGCGCCGCGCGCCGGGCCGCGAGAAGCCTTCCTCCAACGCCGTCCGGTAGAAGGCGTCGCTCTTGGGCGAGAAGAACAACGGGAGCCAGCCGTCGCAGATCTCCGCCGACAGCGCCACGTTCTTCGGCCCCTCCGCGGCGAGGAAGATCGGGATCTCCTTGCGGAACGGGTGCACTGTGGACTTCAACGGTTTGCCGAGCCCGGTGCCGCCCTGCAACGGAAGCTGGAAATGCTGCCCGTCGTGGGTCACCGGCGCCTCGCGCGCGACGACCTTCCGCACGATGTCGACGTACTCGCGGGTGCGGGCGAGCGGTTTCGGATACGGCTGCCCGTACCAGCCTTCGACCACCTGCGGCCCGGACGCGCCGAGCCCGAGCACGAACCGGCCACCGGACAGATGATCCAGCGTCAGCGCGTGCATCGCGGTGGCGGTCGGGGTGCGCGCCGACATCTGGACGATGTTGGTGCCGAGCTTGATCCGGCTGGTCGACGCGCCCCACCAGGCGAGCGGGGTGAACGCGTCCGAGCCGTAACCCTCGGCGGTCCACACCGAATCGAAGCCGAGTTCTTCGGCCCGCAGGATCGCGTCCAGCGCGCCCTCGGGCGGGCCGGAGGACCAGTAACCGAGGTGGTAACCAAGCTTCATCGAGGCTCCTCGTCAGACGTTCGGTGAGTAGTGCTCGGGCTTGCCCCGCTCCGAAAGCGGCGGAAGGTTCCTCGCGGGAGTCTCGACCAACGGCGCGTCCGGGGCCAGCTCGCCACGCTCGCGGCGCCAGCCCGCCCTGGCGCGCGGGTGGTAGCGACGATCGCGCGGGACCAGCTTGAACGCCGCGTTGATCAGCTTCCCCACGCGGCGGTGCCGCCGTTCGTCGCGTTCGGTCCAGGTGTAGCCGAGCCGCTCGCGGATCGGCGGGTCGTACAGCCCGACCGTCAGCCAGACGAAGTTCCGCGCCACCTGCCCGCGCACGAGGTTCCACGCGAAATCCGGCAGCCAGGGCAGGAAATGCGGTTTGGCGATGTCCTGGATCTCGAGGACGTCGCGGGTCGCCTTGTTGTCCTCCAAGACGTCCTCGCACATACGCTTCCAGTACAGCTGGAAGTCCTCCCACGATTCCGGCACCGGGCGCATGCTCATCCCGTACATCTCGTACCACCGCACGTGCTCGTCGAACAGTTTCCGCTTCTCGGCCTCGCCGATGCCGCCGCAGAAGTTGTCGGCGATGAGGATCGCGCTCACGAAGAACGTCGAATGCGCCCAGTAGAAGGTGTCCGGGTTGAGCGCGTGATAGCGCCGCCCGTGTTTGTCGACGCCCTTGATCCGATCGTGGTAGCCGCGCACCTCCAGCGCGGTCTGCCGCGCCCGCGGACCGTCGTAGATCACTCCCCCGATCGGGTACAGCGAACGGAACAGCCGCTGCCAGCGTTCCTCGAAGAACCGCGAGTGCTCTTCGACGCCCGCGCCCAGCTCGGGGTGCATGTTCTGCATGGATCCGGCCCAGAGCGCGATGAGCAGCCCGCGCCAGTCGCCGAAGTACTTCCAGGTCAGCGAATCCGGTCCCAGCGGGCGTGGCTGCGTCATCCCCGGTCTCCTCAGTGAGCTGGTTAAATTGACCACAACTGTTGTCAGGTTAAGGTTGACAACGGCCGTAGTCAACAAGAGGAGCCGATCATGGCCGGCCGGAGCTGGGCAGGCACGACCCTGGACGACCGCAAGGCCGCGAGGCGGGGACAACTGGTCGACGCGGGCCTCGACCTGCTCGGCACCCAGGGCAGCGCGGGGGTGAGCGTCCGCGCGGTGTGCCGCCAAGCCAAGCTGACGGAGCGGTATTTCTACGAGAGCTTCGCCGACCGCGAGGAACTGGTCGTCGCGGTCTACGAGCATATCGGCGAGCAGGCGCGGCAGGCGCTGGTCGACGCGGTCAGCGACACGGCCGAACCCGCCGAACGGGCGAAGGCCGCGGTCCGCGCGTTCGTCGAATTGATGCTCGACGACCCGCGCAAGGGCCGCGTTCTCCTGCTCGCGCCGATCACCGATCCCGCGCTGACCACGCGCGGGATCGCGCTCCTCCCCTCGTTCGCCGATCTGGTCAGCGGACAGCTGTCCCACGGCGACGCGGCCGAACGGCAGATGACCTCGATCGGGCTGGTGGGCGCGCTGAGCAACGTGTTCATCGCCTACCTCGACGGCTCGCTCAAGGTGAGCCGCGAGCGCCTGATCGACCATTGCGTCCGCCTCGTGCTCGGCGCCGACCGTCAGCCCTGACCGCGTTCGGCGACCAGCTGCAGGGCGATGTCGATGATCATGTCCTCCTGCCCGCCCACGTACTTCGCGGCGCCGACGCGGTAGAGGATCTCGTGCGCCGGGACGCCGTAGCGTTCCGCCGCGCGTTCGGCGTGCAGCAGGAAACTCGAGTACACCCCGGCGAATCCCTGCACGATCGACGACCGGTCCATCACCGGCAGCCGCGTGATGTAGGGCTTCACGACGTTCTCCGCCGCGTCCATCAGCACGTCCTTGTCGACGCCCGTGCGGATCCCGAGCCGCTCGAAGGTCGCCGCGAGGACCTCGGTCGGCGAATTGCCCGCGCCCGCGCCGAGCGCCACGAGCGAACCGTCGATCTGCCGCGCGCCCGCCCGGTAGGCGAGTACCGAGTTCGCGACGCCGAAGCTCAGGTTCTGGTGCCCGTGGTAACCGACCTGCGCCTCGTCCCCGAACTCCGCCACCAGCGCGGCGACGCGTTCACCGGCGTCTTCCAGGATCAGCGCCCCGGCGGAGTCGACGACGTAGACGCACTGGCACCCGGCGTCCACCATGATCCGGCCCTGTTCGGCCAGCGCCTCGGGCGTGGACATATGGGACAGCATCAGGAAACCGACCGTCTCCAGCCCGAGCTCGCGCGCCGCGCCGAAATGCTGCACCGAGACGTCGGCCTCGGTGCAATGGGTCGCGATCCGGACCGCGCCGGCGCCGAGGTCCGCGGCCACCCGCAGGTCGCCGACCGTGCCGAGTCCCGGCAGCAGCAGCACCGCGATCTTCGCGTGCCGTGCCTCGTCGACCGCCGCCTCGATCAGTTTCCGTTCGTCCACAAGGGAAAAGCCGTAGTTGAACGTCGAGCCGCCGAGTCCGTCGCCGTGGCTGACCTCGATCAGCGAGACCCCGGCGTCGTCCAGCGCCCGGACGGTGTCGCGCACGTTCTTCTCGGTGAACTGATGCGCCATCGCGTGGCTGCCGTCGCGCAGACTCGTGTCGACCAGCCGGACCTCACGGTTCACGTCGTCCCAGCTCATGCCGCCACCTCCTGAGTGGCCAGCAGATCGCCGACGCGGGCGGCCGCGGCCGTCATGATGTCGAGGTTCCCGGCGTACTTCGGCAGGAAGTCCCCGTTCCCGGCGACCTCCAGGAACACCGCGACCCGCGCCTGCCCGCTCCACCCCGGCCGGGGCGGGTCGTACTGCGGATCCGCTTTGAGCGTGTAACCCGGCACGTAACCCTGGACGGTCTCGACCATCCGGTGGATGGATTCGCTCACCTCGTCGAAGTCCGCGTCCGGGTCGATCGCGCAGAACACGGTGTCGCGCATGATCATCGGCGGTTCGACCGGATTGATGATGATGATCGCCTTGCCGCGGCTCGCTCCCCCGACCAGTTCGATGCCGCGTGCCGTCGTCGCGGTGAACTCGTCGATGTTCGCCCGCGTGCCAGGCCCGGCCGAACGCGACGAGACGGACGCGACGATCTCCGCGTAGGGCACCGGCGTCACCCGCGACACCGCGTGCACGATCGGGATCGTGGCCTGGCCGCCGCAGGTGATGAGGTTGACGTTGGGCACGTCGAGCCGTTCGGGCAGACCCACCGCGGGGCAGGTGAACGGGCCGACCGCGGCCGGGGTCAGGTCGATCGCGCGGATCCCGGCGGTGGCGTACCGCGGCGCGTTCGCCAGATGCGCCTTCGCCGAAGTCGCCTCGAAGACCAGGTCCGGCAGCTCGTCCCGCGACAGCAGCCAGTCGACACCTCCGGCGGAGGTCTCCAGTCCCAGTTCCGCGGCCTTGGCCAGCCCGTCGGAGTCCGGGTCCACGCCGACCATGTACCGCACCTCGACGTGCTCGCTGCGCCTCAGCTTCGCGAGCAGGTCGGTGCCGATGTTCCCGGGACCGACGATCGCGGCCACCGCTTTCCGTTGCGCCATGCCAGGTGACGCTCCCCGAGCGGATAGGGCACACTCAACCCATGCGTGCCGCTGGGCGGAACGACGACCCGGAACGAACCGGAGCGGACGGCCTCGTCGCCGCCCGGATCTCCGCGCTGCTCTCCGCCTTCCGCCCCGGCGACGACGCGCTCGGCGTCTCCGAGCTGGCGCGGCGGACCGGGCTGGCGAAATCGACCGTCCACCGGCTCACCGGGCATCTGGTCGCGACCGGTCTGCTCGAACGCGAGGGCGCGGCGTTGCGGCTCGGGCTCAAGCTGTTCGAGATCGGCCAGCTGGCGGTCCGGCGCCGGGGGCTCGTCGAGGCGGCGCGGCCGTATCTCGCCGATCTGCGCGAGGCGACCCGCAACACCGTGCACCTGGCGGTCCTGGAAGGCACCGAGGTCGTCTATCTCGACATCCTGCGGGGGCCCGACGCGCCGTCGCTGCCATCCCGGATCGGCGGCCGGTTCCCCGCGCACGCCACCGGCGTCGGCAAGGCGATCCTCGCCTTCTCCCCGGAATCCGTTGTGACACAAGTGATCGACGCCGGTCTGCCCCGCGTCAGCGTGCGGACGATCACCGCCGCCGGCCTGTTGCGGCGTCAGCTGGCCAAGATCCACGGTGAAGGAATCGCGTTCGAACGAGAGGAGTCCGGCGTCGGCGTCGTCTGCGCCGCGAGCCCGCTGCTCGACGCGCACGGTGTCGCGGTGGCGGCGTTGTCGATCTCCGGCTGGGCGAATCGCATGCACACCAACCGCGTCGCACCTGCGGTGCGGACCGCCGCTCTGGCACTTTCCCGCACCCTGTGAGGCTTTTACGCGACGAGCCCGCGGCGGGCCAGTTCCGGCCGCACGCCTTCCCCGAACCAGTACGCCTCTTCGAGATGCGGGTATCCGGACAGGACGAACTCCTCGATGCCGTGCGCGTGGTACTCCTCGATGAGATCGGCCACCTCGCCGTGGCTGCCGACGAGCGCGGTGCCCGCTCCGCCGCGGACCAGCCCGATCCCGGCCCACAGGTTGGGGTACACCTCCAGGCCGCGGACTCCGCCGTCGGTCTTCCCGCCGTGCAGGGCGGCCATTCGCCGCTGCCCCACGGATTCGCTGGCGGACAACTGCTTCTGGGTGTGGGCGATCCGCTCCGGGTCGATCGCGTCCAGCAGCTTTCCCGCCTCCGCCCAGGCTTCCGCCGACGTATCACGGGAAAGGGTGTGCAGCCTGATGCCGAAGCGGATCTTCCGGCCTTGCTCGTCCGCGAGTTCGCGGACCTTGGCGATCTTCTCGGCGACCTGCGCGGGCGGCTCGCCCCAGGTCAGGTAGACGTCGGCGTGCCTCGCCGCGACCGGCAGCGCCGCCGCGGACGACCCGCCGAAGTAGATCGGCGGGACCGGATCGGGCGCGGCGCGCGTGGTCGCGCCCTCGACTTTGAGGTGCTCGCCGTCGAAATCGAACGGCTTGCCGCTCCACACGCCGCGCACGATCTCGAGGAACTCGCCGGTGCGGGCGTAACGCTGATCGTGGTCGTGCCAGTCGCCGAAGCGGCGCTGTTCGACCGCGTCGCCGCCGGTGACGACGTTGAGCAGCACGCGCCCCCGCGAGATCCGCTGGAACGTGCCTGCCATCTGCGCGGCCAGCGTCGGCGAGATCGTCCCCGGCCGGAACGCGACCAGGAACTTGAGGCTTCTCGTCTCGCGGATCAGCGCGGCCGTCGTCAGCCAGGCGTCCTCGCACCAGGTGCCGGTCGGCGTCAGCACACCTTCGAAACCGTTGGCCTCGGCGGCGCGGGCGACCTGCGCGAGATAGTCGAGGCTCGGCTCGCGGCCGGCGGACGCCCCGGCGGCGCGGTTGGCGTGGAAGTGCTCGACGATCGTCCGGCCGTCCCCGGTGGTGGGCAGGAACCAATGCAGCTTGAGCGTCACGGTTCCGAGCTTCGGCTTCCGGGGCGGGCCGGGTCAATCGGCGGGCACCGCGTCCCGCGATCTGGACACCTCCTCCCCGCTTTTATCGAGGGGCAAGTCGAAGGTGCCGTGCCTGGGTGCGCCTCAGTGGTCAGTCCGGTCGTCGGGCGCCCGCACGGCTCCGCTCAGGTTGCGAAAGTGGCTTTCGCAACGTTGAAGGTTGCGAAAGTGGCTTTCGCAACACGCCACGACAGCAGGTTCCGGACCCGACTTGCGGATTTACCCGGCGCACAGTGTCCACAAGGGACAGCGTGCGCCGATCGCACGTCCGGTTGACGCCATGATGTCCGGTTCTCGCGTGGGTCGTGAGTGGCAAAGAGGGTTAGAACGATCATTACCACTCACGACCCCCTCCCACACGGATGGTGGATTTCCGTCCTTTATGGACAGTTGTGCGGGCATGTCAGGTCCCGCAGGCGAGCCCTCGGCACGCAACGCGCCACGCTTGCCTTACCCCTCAACAAATCCTCTGAATGCGGTCAGCCGCCGAACATCAGCCGCCATTCCTCCAGCGACTTCGGCCGGAACACAAAGTTCGTGTCCTTGACCCGTGACAGGTTCGCCGACGGCTCGGCGGAGTACTGGTGCCCCGGATAGACGACCGGATCCCCGTCCAGCCCGGCCAGCCATTGCAGGCTCCGGTAGATGGCTTCCGCGTCACCGCCCGGGAAATCGGTGCGGCCACAGCCTTCGAGGAACAACGTGTCCCCGGAGACGAGCTTCCCGTCGACCAGGAAGCACTGGCTGCCCGGGGTGTGGCCCGGCGTGTGCAGCAGCCGGATCGGCACCGCGCCGACCTGCAGTACCTCGTCGTGTTCGTGCGAACGCAGGTCGGTGCCGGAGACACCGGTGGTGCGGCGGACCCATTCGGCTTCGGCGCCGTTGACGTGGATCGGCACCTGCACGCGCTCCAGCAGCTCCGCGATCCCCGGCAGCGAGAACCCCATCATCTCGCCGCCGACGTGGTCGGGATGGTGATGCGTGGCGAGGACACCGGTGAGCCGCATACCGTCGGCCTCCAGCAGGTCCAGCAGATCGCCGACGGCGTACGCCGGGTCGACGAGCACGGCCTCGTTCGTCTCCCGGTCGCCGATCAGGTAGGCGAAGTTGACCATCTGCGTCGCGATCGGATCCCCCACCGCGAAGTCGCGGCCCGCGAGCAACTGCCGGAAGTACAGCCTGTCAACCATGGCGCCTACCTTACGGCGCTACTCCCCCGTGGTTCCGTCGGCCAGCTCCCGCAAGACGTCCAGATGCCCGACGTGACGCGCGGTCTCCTGGAGCACGTGGGCGAGCACCCACCGCACGGTGAACTTCCCCGACCTGCGCGCCCGGTCGTCCGGCGAGACATCGGCCAGCGACGACTCCGACAACACCCATTCGGCGCGGTACGCCTCGACGACCGAGCGGGGGTCGTCATCCTCGGACAGATCCCAGCTCGGATCCGGTGAGCCTTCCCACAGCGAAGGCAGATCGGCGCCGCCCGCCTCGATCGAGAGCCACCAGCGCTCCACCGCGGTCAGATGTTTGAGCAGCCCCAGCGCGCTCGTCCGCGGGGACGACGGCAGCGGTGTCGCGGACGCCTGTTCCCTGGTCAGCCCGGCGACCTTGTTGACCGCGGTGGCGCGGAGGAAGCGCAGGAAGTCCCACTGGATCCCGGCTTCGTCCTCGGCGATCCCGTCCGGCCAAGCCCGCTCCACCGGCTCGGCGGAACTCGAACTCGTGTTCGACATGCGGTCACCTTACACAGCTGGCAGGACTAGGCTCACGATCCATGTGGTGGGGATTGCTTTGCGCGTTCTTCGCGGCCTGTGCCTACGGTGTCGCTTCGGTGATGCAGGCGATCGCCGCGAAAGCGACATCGGGCGCCGAAGACCGAGTCGATCCCCGGCTGCTCGTGCGGGTGCTGCGGCAGTGGAAGTTCGTCGCGGGGCTGGCGCTGGACGTCATCGGGTTCGTCGCCCAGGTCGCCGCCCTGCGGGTGCTGCCGCTGTTCGTGGTCCAGGCGGCGCTGGCGGGCAGTCTCGCGGTGACCGCGGTCGCCGCGCGGGCACTCGGCGTCCGGCTGGGCCGTCGCGAGTGGACGGCGGTCGCGGTCGTCTGCGCCGGGCTCGCGTTGCTCGGGATGTCGGCGGAGAGCGAGGGCTCGGAGCCGACCGGACTGGGTTTCCGGCTCGTACTGATCGGCGCGGTGGCCGTCCTCGGGACGGCCGGGATGCTCGCCGGCCGCGCGGCACGGCGGATCCGGACACCGGCGCTGGGCCTGATCGCAGGCCTGTGCTTCGGTGTCGTCGCGCTTTCCGGCCGCGCGCTCACCAGTCTCGCCCCGCTGGATCTGCTGACCGACCCGGCCACGTACACGCTGGCTGTGGCGGGCGCGCTGGCGATGTTGTTCTACGCCACCGCGTTGCAACGCGGCAGTGTCACCACCTCGACCGCGATGATGGTGATCGGCGAGACCGTCTTCCCGTCCCTGATCGGCGTGCTCGTGCTGGGCGACACCACGAGGCCGGGTTTCGCGGCCGTGGCGGCGATCGGGTTCGTGCTCGCGGTTTCGGCCGCGCTCGCGCTGGCCCGTTTCGGCGAGCCCGCGCCGATCGAGCCGGTCAGCGCGCCGCTCGGCTGACCCCGCGCCGGGACACCAGCAGCCAGGCCAGGTACAGCCCGCCGATCGCGCCGGTCACCAGCCCGACGGGCAGGCCCGCCAGGAACTGCTGGGTGACCAGATCGCTCGCCACCAGCAGGAGCATGCCCATCAGCGCGGCGGCGGCCAGCCCTGGTCCCGAAGAGCGGGTGAGCCGCTTCGACAGCTGAGGCGCGGCAAGGGCGAGGAACGCGATCGGGCCGGCGGCCGCCGTCGCGATCGAACACAGCCCGACACTCACACCGAGCAGCACGACCCGGCTCCGCTGGACCGGCACGCCCAGCCCCATGGCCGAATCGTCGCCCATCTCCAGCAGCGAAAGCCTTCTGCCGTAGACGAACGCGGGCGGCAGGAGGACGGCGATGGCGATCGCGACCGGGACGACGTGTTCCCAGCCGCGTCCGTTGAGCCCGCCGACCAGCCAAGCCTGTGCCGCGAGGCCGTCCTGCCAGGCGGCCCTGGTGATCAGATAGGAGTTGAACGCGATGAGCATCGCGTTCACGCCGATGCCGACGAGGATCAGCCGGAAGGTGTGCACGCCGCCTTTCAGCGCGAGCAACGCGATCAACGCCGCCGTCACGACGCCGCCGACCAGCGCGCCCAGCGACACCTGGAGCATGCCGCCGTGCACCACGATGATCGTCAGCAGCGCGCCCGCCGCCGCGCCTTCGGTGAAGCCGATGAAGTCGGGGCTGCCCAAGGGATTCCCGGACAGGCTCTGCAGGATCGCGCCGCTGACCGCGAGCGCGCCGCCGACCAGCAGGGCGGTCAGCAGCCGGGGCAGCCGCAGGGTGGTCACGATGAACTCGGTGCTCCGGTCGCCTAAACCGAACAGCGTCTGGATGACCTCGCCGACGGACAGCGGGTAGTCGCCCGTGGTCATGCTGACCGCGCCGACGAAGAACACGGCGACGGCCAGCAGGGTGACGACGATCGCCGCCCGCGGGGTGACGCGCAGGGAAAGGCCGCCGCCCGGGGTGCGCAGGACGCGGGTGCTCATCCGTGGGTGCTCCTTGATCGCTGTCACAGGCGGGCCAGCTTCCGGCGGCGGCAGAGCGCGATGAATACCGGCGCCCCGAGGAACGCGACGACGATCCCCGCCTGCAGTTCCTCCGGCGGGTTCAGCACGCGGCCGACGACGTCGGCGCCGATCAGCGCGATCGGCGCGAGCAGCATCGAGTACGGCAGCACCCAGCGCTGATCCGGGCCGACCAGCATCCGCGCGGCGTGTGGCACGGCGAGCCCGAGGAACAGGACCGGTCCGATCGCCGCGGTACCCGCGCCGCAGAGCAGCATCACCACGACGGCGCCCAGCACCCGGGTGCGGCCGACGTGGGCGCCGAGCGCCTTGCCGGTCTGGTCGCCGAGCGCGAGGACGTTGAGCGGTCGGGCGAGCAGCAGCGCGATGATCACGCCGAGCCCGACGAACGGCGAGATCTGCAGGAACACGTCCCATTTGCGGCCGCTGAGCGAACCGACGTTCCAGAACCGGAACTGGTTGAACGTCTCCGGCATCAGCAGCAGCACACCGACGATGTACGCCTGCAGCACCGCCATCACGGCCGAACCGGCGAGCACGAGCCGGTCCGGCGTGGCGCTGCGGCCCGCCGAGCCGAGGACGTACACGACGACCGAAGCGATCGCGGCGCCGGCGAAGGCGAACCAGATGTAGCCGAGCACGCTGGTGACGCCGACGAACGCGATACCCGAAACGACGGCGGCCGCGGCGCCGGTGTTGACGCCGAGGAGGCCGGGGTCGGCGAGCGGGTTCCTGGTGAGCGCCTGCATCACCGCGCCCGCGAGCCCGAGCGCCGCTCCGACGACCAGGCCCAGCAGCGTCCGCGGGATGCGGAGGTCGTGGATGATCACCGCGTCGGTCGAGCCGTCGTTGTGCCACAGCACCGACCAGGTGGAGGTGAACGGGATGTTCTTCGACCCCACCCAGATGCTCAGCAGGAACACCAGCGCCAGCAGGGCGAGCCCCACCAGCAGACCGCCGGCGCGGAACGTCCGTGCCGCCGCGCTGGGCGGGGACGCCGCTTCGGGCGGGCGTTCGGTGACGACCACGGGACCTCCTTTGAGTGAGGCGAGGCTAACCGAACGCCGGAGTTCACCTCAACGAGCTACCTACTTAGACTAGCCTTACCTTCCCCACCACGATCGGAGGCGCCGGTGACCGCAGCGGCCACCACCAGCCGAAGCGTCCTGCGCCAGGCGATTTCCGGGCAGCGACGGCAGGTCACGCTCGCGTCCGTGCTCGCCGCCGGGCACCAGGGCGGTGAAGCACTCGTCCCGGTGATCATCGGCGTGGTGATCGACCAGGCGGTCGACGGCGGTTCCGCGGGCACGCTCGTGCTCTGGCTCGCCGTGCTCGCCGTGGTCTTCGCGGGACTGTCCTACAGCTACCGGTTCGCCGCGCGCGCGGCCGAAGGCGCGTCGCTGCGGGCCGCGCACGACCTCCGCATCGCGATCAGCCGCCGGGTCCTGCATCCCGGCGGCGGCGCGGAGAACGGCAAGCTGGCCGGCGAATTGGTCAACATCGGCACCAGCGACGCGCAACGCGTCGGGGTGGTGAACGCGGTGCTGCCGTTCGGGATCGCGGCGCTGGCCGGGGTCCTGGTCAGCGCGGTCGCCCTCCTGCGCATCTCGCTTCCGCTGGGTCTCCTCGTGCTGCTGGGCACACCACCGCTGCTGTACCTCGCACATCTCATCGGGAAGCCGCTGGAACGCCGCAGCGAAGCGGAACAGGAGCGGTCCGCGCACGCCTCGGGGGTCGCCACGGATCTGGTCTCCGGGTTGCGGGTGCTCAAGGGCATCGGCGCCGAACCGGCCGCCGTCGCCCGCTACCGCGACACGAGCCAGAACTCGCTCAAGGCGACGTTGCGCGCCGCGCGGGCGAAGGCCTGGCACGACGGCGCGGTGCTCGCGCTGACCGGCGTCTTCATCGCGATCGTCGCGCTCGTCGGCGGGCATCTCGCGTCGTCGGGGTCGATCAGCGTCGGCGATCTCGTCGCGGCCGTCGGGCTCGCCCAGTTCCTGCTCACCCCGTTCCTGATCTTCTCGTGGGTCAACGGCGAGCTGGCGCAGGGCCGCGCGTCCGCGTCCCGGGTCGCCGACCTGCTGACCACGCCGGCCGCGGTGGAACCCGGCGACGCCGGGCTCCCGTCGCCGGCCGCGGGAGACGTCCGGCTCACCGAGGTCTCCTACGGCAGCCTCCGCGGCGTCGACCTCGACATCCCGGCCGGACAGCTGATCGGCGTCGTCGCCGCGGATCCGGCCGCCGCGACCGATCTGCTCGACTGCCTCGGCCGCGCGGGCGATCCCGCCGAGGGCGCGGTCCACGTCGACGGCGTGGATCTGTCCACTGTGGACCCCGAACGGGTACGGGAGGTCGTCCTGGTCGCGGCGCACGACGCGGACCTGTTCGAAGGGACGCTCGCGGACAACGTCGGCGCCGGGGACCGCTCGCCCGACGAGGCGCTGGCCGCGTCGGCGGCGGACGAGGTCGCGGCGGCGCTGCCGGACGGCACCGCGACCGCGGTCACCGAACGCGGACGTTCCCTCTCCGGCGGTCAGCGGCAACGGGTCGCGCTCGCCCGCGCGCTCGCCGCGGACGCGCCGGTGCTCGTCGTCCACGACCCGACGACGGCGGTCGACACGGTGACCGAGGCGAAGATCGCCACCGGGCTCGCCCGGCTACGACGAGGACGGACCACGATCCTGGTGACCACGAGCCCCGCACTGCTCGCCGTGGCGGACCGCGTCGTCGTGCTCGACGGCGGCCGCATCACCGGCGAAGGCGGCCACGCCGAACTCGTCCGCGATCGCGCCGACTACCGCGCGGCGGTGCTGTCATGACCCGCGAACTCCTTCCCACCGCCGACGGCAAGCGGATCCGGGCGGTCCTCGGCGAGCTGCTCCGCACCTCGAAGGCCCGTGCCGCGGGCGCGCTCACGATGCTCGTCGGCGCCACCGCGATCGGGCTGCTCACCGCCCGCCTGCTCGGCCACATCGTCGACCTGGTCATCGAGAAACGGCCCGCGACCGAACTGGCGACACCGGTGGTGGCCCTGGTCCTGGTCGCCGTCGCGCAGGCGATCGCGACGGCGCTGGGTGTCTCGCTCACCGCGAAGCTCGGCGAAACCCTGCTGGCGGAACTGCGCGAACGGTTCGTCGACCGCGCGCTGGGACTTCCGCTGGAGCAGATCGAACGCGCGGGCTCCGGCGACCTGACCGCCCGCGTCACCAACGACGTCACGGTGGTCGCGAGGGCGGTCCGCGAAGCCCTTCCCGAACTCGGCCGCTCGGTGCTCACCATCGTGCTGACCCTCGGCGCGCTCGCCGTCCTGGACTGGCGGTTCCTGCTCGCCGCGCTGCTGGCGGCGCCGATCCAGCTGCACACCGTGCGCTGGTACGTCCGCAACGCCGTGCCGTTGTACGCGAAGCAGCGGATCGCGACGGGTTCGCAGCAGCAGCAACTGCTCGACACGATCGGCGGCGCGAAGACCGTCCGCGCGTTCCGGCTCGCCGACGCCCACGTGGAGCGCGTCCGGCAGCGGTCCGAGGGCGCGATGGACCTGATGCTGCGCGGCGTCCGGCTGATGACGAAGTTCTTCGCCCGGCTCAACCTCGCCGAGTTCATCGGTCTCTCGGCCGTGCTCGCGGCCGGTTTCCTGCTGGTGGGCGCCGACGCGGTGACCGTCGGCGCGGCGACGGCCGCTGCGTTGTACTTCCACAGCCTGTTCGGCCCGATCAACACCGCGCTGGCATTGGTGGACGACGCGCAAGCGGCCGCCGCGAGCCTCGCCCGGCTGATCGGTGTCGCCGACCTGCCGGCACCGCGCGAACCCGGCCGGCCCGCGAAACCGGTTGACGCGTCGGTGAAAGCCGCCGGGATCTCTCATTCCTATGTGGATGGACACCCGGTGCTGCGGGACGTCGACCTCGCCCTCTCCCCCGGTGAGCGGGTCGCGCTGGTCGGGGCGAGCGGGGCCGGGA
The DNA here is from genome assembly GCF_042723975.1 of Amycolatopsis sp. NPDC058340. NCBI lineage: Bacteria > Bacillati > Actinomycetota > Actinomycetes > Pseudonocardiales > Pseudonocardiaceae > Amycolatopsis > Amycolatopsis sp. NPDC058340. Next base: position 88,304 of record NZ_JBHXIB010000012.1, read on the forward strand.
AGACGACGCTCGCCAAGCTGATCGCCGGGATCCACACCCCGGCTTCGGGCACGATCTCCGTCGGCGGGGTCCCGCTCGACGAGCTCGGACCGTCCGCCACGCGGCGGGCGGTCGCGCTGATCAGCCAGGAGGTGCACGTCTTCGCCGGTTCGCTGGCGGACGACCTGCGCCTGGCCCGTCCGGCCGCTTCCGACACGGACCTGTTGGCAGCGCTGGAAAAAGTCGGCGCACGCGGCTGGACGGAGGCACTGAGCGAGGGGCTCGCGACCGTCGTCGGCGAGGGCGGGCACCAGCTGACCGTCACCCAGGCGCAGCAGCTGGCACTGGCCAGGCTGGTGCTCGCGGATCCGCCGATCGCGATCCTCGACGAGGCCACCGCGGAAGCCGGGAGCGCGGGCGCGAAGACCCTCGAAGCAGCCGCGGCCGCCGCCTTGGAAGGGCGGACCGGTCTGGTCGTCGCGCACCGGCTGACGCAGGCGGCGGCCTCGGACCGCGTCGTCGTGCTCGACGCGGGCGTGATCGTCGAAAGCGGGACGCACGACGAACTCGTGGCCTCGGGTGGTCAATACGCAACGCTTTGGGCGGCGTGGTCCGACAACCGTTCACAGACGTGACCCGGGACGCAGCGTCACCGGTTGCAATCGGCCCGTCTGCGTCTTAGGTTAGCCAAACCTGATTCTCGATTAATCCGGCATTACGCCGGACAGCCGATCACGAAGGACGGATGATGGCCCGAATCCCCACCCTCTCCGCCGTGCGCGGGCGCCTGAAGACCGCCGGCCTGCTGGCGTCCACCCTGGTACTGGCCGCCTCGCTCACCGCGTGCGGAGGAGGCGGCGAGTCGGCTACCCCGGCCGCGCAGAACTCCGCCGGCTCCGCGGTCGACGCGAACGCGTTCCCGACCACCATCGAGCACAAGTACGGCAGCACCACCATCACCCAGGAGCCCAAGCGCGTCGTCACGGTCGGCCTGACCGAACAGGACGCGCTGCTCGCCCTCGGCGTGGTCCCGGTGGGGGTCACCGAGTGGCTCGGCAAGTTCCCCGGCACGATCGGCCCGTGGGCGACCGACAAACTCGGCGGCGCCGCGCTGCCCGAGGTCCTCAAGGACGTCGACGGGCCGCAGTACGAGAAGATCGCCGCGCTCAAGCCGGATCTGATCATCGCGCTGTACTCCGGGCTCACCAAGGAGCAGTACGACAAGCTGAGCCAGATCGGTGTCCCGGTCGTCGCGCAGCCCAAGGAGTACAACGACTACGGCATCCCGTGGAACGAGGCGACCAAGAAGGTCGGCCAGGCCGTCGGGCGCGCCACCAAGGCGAACGAACTGGTCAAGGCCGTCGAGGACAAGTTCGCCCAGGCCCGCAAGGATCACCCGGAGTTCGCGGGCAAGTCGGCGCTGATGGCGTCGACCTACGAGGGCTACTTCGTCTACGGCAGCCAGGACGGCCGCTCGCACATCCTCGAATCGCTCGGCTTCAAGCTCCCCGCCGACCTCGACGCCGTCATCGGCGACAAGTTCGGCAAGAGCCTCAGCGCGGAACGCACCGACCTGCTCGACCGCGACGCGCTCGTCTGGCTCATCGACACCCCGGCCAAGGCGCAGGAGATCCTCGGCAAGGACGCGCTCTACACCGGCCTCAAGGTGGCGAAGGAGAAGCGCGAGGTCTTCATCGAGAACGAAGGCAACTACGGCAGCGCGGTCTCCTTCGTGACCGTGCTGAGCCTGCCGTACGTGATCGACCGGATCGTCCCGCAGCTGGCCGCGGCGGTCGACGGTGACCCGAAGACCGAGGTCAAGCCGGCTAGCTGAGCCACGACGATTTGCGCGTGAAGGCCCCCTTCCCTCCGCTGAGCCGAGGGAAGGGGGCCTTCACGCGCTGGTGGCAACGTCCGGCGGCTGGGCCACCTCGGGTCCGGGACTCGACGATGGCGGAATCGGGACACTCGACTCCACGCTTGACCGCTCTTGCTTCACATTCGCGGTCTTCACTCACGATCCGGCGCGCCGGATCGGTACTTTCGCGTGCCTGAGCGGACGGCACGCGTGTTCAGACGGACGACACGCTTCACGGGCGCCGCGAGCCGTCCGGGCGATCACACGTGTCGTCCACTCGAACACGTGTGTCGTCCCTCCAGTCACGCGACTTCCTTGGCTCCAACCGTCCTCACCACTCACGAGGCCAGGAGTTGTGCAGCGGAACGGTGATCTGCTTCAGCCAGGTCTTCGTGGTGAAGTCGCGGGCCTTGATCACCACCGAGCCGGGCGAGACCTCGACCTGCAGTCCCTGGTTGAACGCGCCGCCGAGGGACACCTCCCCGCCCTTGCCGTCGTCCGTCCACCCGGTCTGGACGGCCGCGGTGTTGACCACGGTGAAGCCTTCGAGGTTGCCGGTACCCGGGACCACCCGGCGGACCACCCAGTCCGACAGGTTGAGATCCCAGTGCGTGTGCCCGGAGAACAGGAACACGTCCCGGTGACGGCCGAGGATCGACAGCAGCCTGTCGGCCTGCAGGTAATCGGACCGGTAGAGCTTGTTGTGCGTACCGGAAACCGTGTTGGGCAACGGATGATGGGTCAGCACCATCACCGGGCTGCGCCGGATCGACCAGTACCGGAGCCGCTGCTCCAGCCAGGTGAACTGGCGATCGCTCAGCCAGACCTCGTCCCACAGCTTGGGGTCGTGGTACTTCGCGTACCGCTCGGTCCCGAGGCAGAGCACCGGAACCCCGCCGAACGACGTCTCGCTGTAGACGGTGTTGCGGCCCGCGAACCGGTAGAAGCTGCGGAACAGCGAGTCCTCGGTCGTCCCGTTGGGCCAAGTCTCCTGGGCGAGAGTCTCGGGATCCCTCCACTTCGGGACGTAGAACTCGTGATTGCCGATGGCCCACGCGACTTCGCGCGGATGCGGGTGCTTGTCGAACGTCGAGCGGAGCTGGGCGTACTCGAAGTCGTAGCCGCGCGGCGTGAGATCACCCGCGATACCGAGGCCCGCACTGCCCGGGTTGATCGCGTGCAGGTCGTCGAGCGCCTTGCCGAAGTCGGTGAGATCGCCCTGGATGTCACTGAGGACGTTGAACCGGACGACCGGCCGGTGCGGGCCCCGTTTCTCCTGTGCCTCGGCCTGTCCCGGCAGCATCGCCGCCCCCGCCGCCGCACCGCCGGCGGCCACCATGAACGCTCTTCGATCCATAACCCGAACGCTACTCATGTTTTATGGCCGGATTCGGTCGCGCTTCTGAACAACGCAAGTCCGTGAAGGCCTCCTTGAGGGACCATGGAACACCGAACTCGCGTGATTGGAGACGGAACACGCGTGTTTGGAAGCCGAACACCGACATCCGCCTCCAGACACGCGTGATCCGCCTCCAATCACGCGTGATCGGCGAAACCGGAGGCCTTCACGGAACGAAGCGGGTCAGGACTCCATGGCCTTGACGAGCGAAGCGGGCCGGAGGTCGGTCCAGTTGGTCTCGACGTACTCGAGGCACTCCGGACGCGAGGCCGGGCCGAACTTCGTGGTCCAGCCCGCCGGGACCTCGACGAACTCGGGCCACAGGCTGTGCTGCCCTTCGTCGTTGACGAGCACCAGGTACGTGCCGTCGGGGTTCTCGAACGGGTTCGTCATTCCTTGTTCTCCTTCTCTGCGGCCGGTGAATCAGCCCGGCGGATGAGCGCGTCCAGCGCGAGGAACCAGCCTTCCGCGAGTTCCCGCACCGAGTCTTCGGTGAGCACGGCCTCCGGCCACGACCAGTGTGCGGCCAGTTCGGGACCGCCGGGGCGGTCCTCGGCCAGGACGTTGACCGTCAGCGCGTGCGAGACCGGCATCCCGTCGTCGGCGCAGAGTTCGGCAGCCTCGGCCTCCGGGGCGTACGACCAGTCGGTCGCTTCGGGGACGCCGATCCGGCCAAGGTAGTTGAACTCGATCTGCGGCTTCGCGGACCTCGCGAGTTCAGGCCCGGTACGGGGGTCGAGATAGCGGAGCACTCCGTGCCCGATACCGCCGTCCGGCAATCCGTCGAGGTGAGACTGGACCCGCTTCAGCGCTTCGACGGCGGCTGCTCCGCCCGCGAAGGCGTCGTCCAGGTCGACGTCGCCCGGGTCCAGGCACACCGGCACGACGCTGGTGAACCAGCCGACCGTGCGCGAAAGGTCCGCCCCGGCGGCCAGTTCCTCCTCGCGGCCGTGCCCCTCGACGTCGACCAGCACCGCCTGTCCCCGCCTCCACCTGGCGACGGCGAGGGCGAGGCCGGTGAGCAGGACGTCGTTGATCGTCGCCCGGAACGCCGACGGTACCTGGGAAAGCAGCGGGGCGGTCCGCTCGGCCGGCAGCGTCAGAGACACCTTCCGCACGGTCGACTGCACGTCCCGAGCGGGGTCGAGCGGCCGGTCCAGCGGGATCGGATCCCCACCGGCCAGCACCGACTTCCATCGGTCCAGCTCACCCGAACGGTCCTGTGTGGACAGAACCTGCGCCCATCGCCGGAACGAAGTGTCCACAGAGGACAAGGTCGGCGTCTCGCCGCGTTCGACCGATTCCCAGGCGGAAGCGAGGTCGGGCAGCAGGATCCGCCACGAGACGCCGTCGACGGCCAGGTGATGGATCATCAGCAGCAGCCGTCCAGGCTCAGACGAGCCCGCGTCGAACCACGTCGCGCTCAGCATCACACCGTCGTCCGGTTTCAGCCTGGCGCGGGCCGGCTTCGCGTGCCGCTCGATCAGCGCGAACAGATCACCGTCCTCGGCCTCGACACGCTCGACGAGCACCTCCGCGGACTCCGCGACCCGCAGCGCCCAGCCGTCGGCCGACCGGTCGAGCCGAGCCCGCAGCATGTCGTGCCTCGCCACGAGTGCGTCGAGCACGGTCTTCAGCTGCTCACCGGTCATTCCAGCGGGCGTCCGCACCAGCGCGGCCTGGTGGTAACCGTCGATCGGTCCGCCGAGTTCGCGGAGCGCGTGCATGATCGGCGTGAGCGCGACCGTGCCGTCGTCCTCGATCCGTTTTGCGACCTCCGCCAGCGCCGCGACCGTCCGGCCCGCGAACACGTCGTGAGGCGTGATCTTCAGCCCGGCCGCGCGTGCGCGGCCGACCAGCCGCATCGCGACGATGCTGTCCCCGCCGAGGGCGAAGAAGTCGTCGTCGGCACCCAGCTCCGGCACGTCGAGCACTTCCGCGAAGAGCGCGCACAAGGTCTTTTCCAGCGCGGTCTCGGGCGCGCGGCCACCGGCGAGTTCCGAGTAGTCCGGCGCCGGCAGCGCCTTGCGATCCAGCTTGCCGTTCGACAGCGTGGGAAGCGCGTCGAGGGTGACGAACGCCGCCGGGACCATGTAGTCCGGCAACGTCTCGGCCGCGAACCGCCGCAACTCGTCCCGATCCACAGTGGACACCACGTACGCCACGAGTTGCTTGACCCGAGGCCGGTCCTCACGCACCAGGACGACGGCTTGAGCGACGTCGCCGTGGCGTTCGAGCACGGCTTCGATCTCACCGGGCTCGACCCGGAACCCGCGGATCTTCGCCTGGTCGTCGGCGCGCCCGCCGAAGTCGAGGCGTCCGTCCGCGGTCCAGCGGGCGAGGTCTCCGGTGCGGTACATCCTGGCTCCCGCCGGGCCGAACGGATCCGCCACGAACCGCTCCGACGTCAGCGCCGTCCGCCCGAGGTAACCGCGGGCGAGCCCGGCACCGGCGAGGTACAGCTCACCGGTGACCCCGGGCGGCACCGGCCGCAGCGCCGCGTCCAGCACGTAGGCCCTGGTGTTCGCGACCGGCCTGCCGACCAGCGGTTTGTCGCTGTCGCCGATCCGCGCGACCAGGGCGTCCACTGTGGACTCGGTCGGCCCGTACAGGTTGAAGGCCTCGGTACCGTCCAAAGTGGCCAGACGGCGCCACAGACTCTCGGGTACCGCCTCACCGCCGACACCGATCACCGCGAGGGGGCACCGGTCGCCGTCGAGCAGGCCCGCGTCCGCCATCTGCGCGAAGAAGGACGGCGTGACCTCGATGAAGTCGAAGTCCTCCCGTTCGATCATCGCGGCCAGCAGCTCGGGGTCGCGCCGCGTCTCCTCGTCCACGATGTGCACGGCGTGCCCGTCGAGCAGCCACAGCTGGGGTTGCCAGGAGGCGTCGAAGGAGAACGACCACGCGTGCCCCACCCGCAGATGCGGTTTGCCGGTCGCTTCGACCGCGGGCCGGTGCAAGGTGGCGCGGTGGCTGTGGAACAGGTTCACCACACCGCGATGCGGGACGACGACGCCCTTGGGCGTGCCGGTCGAGCCCGACGTGTAGATCACGTACGCCGGATGCTCCGGGACGAGCGGGCGGACGCGGTCCCGGTCGGTCAGGTCGTGCGCCTGCCGGTCCTCGGTGACGAGCGCGCAGAGCGCCAGTGTCTCGATCTCCGTCCGGGGCAACGACTCCAGGAGCTCGGGCTCGGCCAGGATCACCTTCGGCCGCGCGTCGGCGAGCATCGCGGCCAGCCGCTCGGCCGGGTAGTCCGGGTCGAGCGGCAGGTACGCCGCCCCCGCCTTGTGCACCGCGAGGATCGCCAGCAGCACGTCGGCCGAACGCGGCAACGCCAAGGCGACGAAGTCCTCCGGGCCCACACCGTGCGCGACCAGCGCCCTGGCCAGCCGGTTGGCACGCTCGTTGAGTTCGGTGAAGGTCAAGGAGACCGCACCGGACACCACCGCCGTCGCGCCGGGCGAACGCCGCACCTGACCCTCGAACAGACCGGCCACAGTGGACGGTTCGACGGCGAGCGCCGTCCCGTTCCACTCGCGCACGATCAGGTCCAGGTCGGCCTCGCCCAGGATGTCGACCCGGCCGACGGGCGAGTCCACATCGGACACCATGGCCGCGAGCACGCGCTCCATCGCCGGGAGAAGCCGTTCCGGCAGCCCGGCTTCGAACAGGTCGGAGCGGTACTCCGCGGTGAGTTTCAGCCGTGCTCCCGGCTCCACGGCCCAGGTGAGCGGATAGTGCGTGGAGTCGTCGTGACGCACGATCTCCCCGCGCAACCCGGCACCCGTCTCGTCCTCGTCCGCGCCCGGGTAGCTCTCGAACACCATCAGCGTGTCGAACAGCTCCCCCAGCCCGGCGCCGCGCTGGATGTCGGCGAGCCCGGAGTGCTGGTGCGCGAGCAATCCGGACTGCTCGTCCTGGACCCGGTCGAGCAGGTCGCCCAGCTTTTCGGCCGGGTCGAGCGCGATCCGCACCGGGATGGTGTTGATGAACAGGCCGATCATCCGCTCGACCCCGGCCAGTTCGGGCGGGCGCCCGGCGACCGTCGCGCCGAAGACGACGTCCGAACGGCCGGTCAGCCTGCCGAGCACGATGCTCCACGCGGTCTGGACCAGCGTGTTCAGCGTCAGGCCGCGTGAACGGGCGACCCCGGTCAGCGCCTCGGTCGCCTGCTCCGGCAGCTCCAGCGACAGCCGCTCCGGCAGGGCCGGGACGCGCTGCGGGTCGTGCGGGACGAGATGGGTCGGCTCGGTCAGGCCGTCGAGCGCCTGCCGCCACGCGGACTCCGCGGCTTCCTGATCCTGCTCGCCGAGCCAGGCGAGATGGTCGCGATAGTCCCGCGCGGGCGTCGGGTCGGCTCCGGCGTAGAGCTGGGACAGCTCCGCGAACAGCTGCGGCACCGACCAGCCGTCGAGCAGCACGTGCTGGTGGGTGAACACCAGCCGGTGCCGTCCGTCCGGCAGGGCGAGCAGCAGGAAACGCAGCACCGGCGCGGCCGCCGGATCGAAGCGGCGCCTGTCGTGGGCCATCTCCGCTTCGACGGCGTCCGGCGAAGCGACGAAACGCCAGGGAACCGTGACCGAACGCGCCACCAGCGCGACCGGACGGCCGGACGCGAGGTAGCGGTAGCCGGTCCGCAGGACGGCGTGCCGGTCGACGAGTGCCTGAGCGGCGTCGCGCAACCGAGCGGGATCGAGCGGCCCTTCGAGATCGAAGGACACCTGGACGGTGTAGACGTCGGGTCCGTCCCCGTCCATCGTCGCGTGGAAGAGCAACCCGGCCTGCAACGGCGTCAGCGGCCACACCTCGGCCGTGTCCGGTGCGACGTCGAGGATCTCCGCACGCTCGCTCTCGTCGAGCTCCACCAACGGTTTCCCGCTCTCGGGCGCGGGTGCGTCGAGCCGCACGGCACTGACCTCGGCCAAGGCAGCGACGGTCCTGTGCCGGAAGACGTCACGCGGGCTCAGCAGCAGCCCCGCCCGCCGCACGCGGCCGACGAGCTGCATCGCGACGATACTGTCCCCGCCGAGGCGGAAGAAGTCGTCGTGGACACCGACCTTCTCCAGCCCGAGCACTTCCGCGACGAGCGACGCGAGCAGTTCCTCGCGAGGGGTGCGCGGGGCGGCGTCGGTGACCTCGCCGGAGAAGTCCGGCGCGGGCAGCGCCTTGCGGTCGAGCTTTCCGTTGGGTGTCAACGGGTACGCGTCCAGCACAACGAATGCGGACGGCACCATGTACTCCGGCAGCGTGGCCTCCGCGAGCCGCCGGGCCTCCTCGATGTCGGCTTCCCCGGTCAGGTACGCGACGAGCCTGCCCTCCCGCAGGACCACCCGCGCGGAGAGCACCGACTCGATCTCGCCCAGCTCGATCCGGAAGCCGCGCAGTTTGACCTGGTCGTCTGCGCGGCCGAGATAGTCGAGCGCGCCGTCGGCCCGCCACCGCGCGAGGTCGCCGGTGCGGTACATCCGCTCCCCCGCGGCGAACGGGTTCGCCACGAACCGCTCCGCGGTGAGCCCGGCCCGGCCGAGGTAGCCACGCGCGAGCTGCTTGCCCGCCAGGTACAGCTCGCCCGCCACACCCGGTGGCACCGGACGGAGCCGGGAGTCGAGCACGTGCGCCTGGGTGTTCCACACCGGACGTCCGATGGGGACGGTGTTATCGACGACCTCCCAGGAGGTCACGTCCACCGAAGCCTCTGTCGGCCCGTAGAGGTTGTGCAGCGGGACGGTCACGCGAGCGGCCAGCTCCGGCGACAGCGCCTCGCCGCTGCACAGGACGCGGCGGACGCCGTGCCACTCCGGCTCTTCGGCGAGGAACGCTTCCAGCATCGACGGGACGAAGTGCAGGGTCGTGATCCGCTGGTCCCGGATCAGCGCTTCGAGATACGCCGGATCGCGGTGCCCGTCCGGTTTGGCGACCACCAGCGTGGCGCCGGCGATCAGCGGCCAGAAGAACTCCCACACCGACACATCGAAACTCGACGGCGTCTTCTGCAGCACCCGATCGTCGGCCGTCAAACCGTACTCGTCCTGCATCCACAGCAACCGGTTCACGATGCCCTCATGCGGCACCACGACACCCTTCGGACGCCCCGTCGAACCTGACGTGTAGATCACGTACGCCGGGGACGTGGGATCCACGGTCCGTCGCAGGCCCTCGCCGGAGTAGCCGTCCAGCACCGGCAGCTCGTCGAGAACGACCGCCGGAGCGGCGTCTTCGAGCATGAACGCGAGGCGATCCGCCGGGTAGTCCGTGTCGAGCGGCAGGTAAGCGCCACCGGCCTTGTGCACGGCATACAACGCGACCACGAGATCGATCGACCGCGGCAACGACACCGCCACCACCGACTCCGCGCCCACACCCTGGTCGACCAGCCACCGCGCGAGCCGATTCACCCGAGCATCGAACTCGGCATACGACAGCTGGACGTCCTCGAACACCACAGCGGGCGCATCCGGCGTCCGAGCCACCTGCGCCTCGAACAACTCCGGCAGGGTGCTCGATCGGACGTCGTGCGAGGTGTCGTTCCACTGTCCGAGCAGCGTGCGCTCGTCCTCGCCGAGGACGTCGAGGTCGCCGACCGGGATCGCGGGATCGGCGGCCACCTGCTCCAGGACGGTCACCAGCCGCCGCGCGAACGACTCGGCGGTGGCGTGGTCGAACAGGTCGGCGCTGTATTCGATCGCGCCCGAGATCCCGTCGCCGTTCTCCAGGAAACCGAATTCGAGGTCGAACTTGGCGACGCCCTGCGCGAAGTCCTCTTGCTCCGCGCGAAGTCCGGGCAGCTTCAGCCCGTCTTCGGCTTCGGGCAGGTACACCACCATGACCTGGAACAGCGGGTGCCTGGCCAGCGAACGTTCCGGGTTGACCGCGTCGACCAGGCGCTCGAACGGCAGCTCCTGGTGCTCGAAGGCGGCCAGGTCGGTCGCGCGCACCCGCGAGAGCAGTTCGCCGAACGCCGGATCGCCGGACAGGTCGGTGCGCAGCACGAGCGAGTTCACGAAGAAGCCGATCAGCGGCTCCAGCCGCTCGTCGACACGGCCGGAACTCGGGGCGCCGAGCGGGATGTCGTCCCCGGCACCGAGCCGGTGCAGCAGCGCCGCGACCGCCGCCTGCACCAGCATGAACATGCTGACGTCGTGCCGCCGGGCCACCGAGCGCAGCCGCCCGGTGAGCGCGGCGTCGATCGGGAAGGTGACGAGACCACCGCGATGGCTCGACTCGGCCGGACGCCGCCGGTCCGCGGGCAGGGGCAGTTCGTCGGGCAGGCCCGCCAGCGCTTCCCGCCAGAACCCGAGGTGCCCGGAGGCCGTGGAGTCGAGCAGTTCGCGTTGCCACAGGGCGTAGTCGGCGTATTGGACCGCCAGATCCGTCCACTGTGGAGGGTGTCCGGCGAGACGCGCCTCGTACGCGGTGGCGAGGTCGGCCATGAGCGGTCCCTGCGACCACTCGTCCGTCGCCACGTGGTGGATCACCAGCAGCAGGACGTGTTCGGCCGGTGACACGGCGAAGACCGTGGCCCGGATCGGGAGTTCCTCGTCGAGGGCGAAGCCGCGACCGGCCTCGGCGGTCAGCTGTGCCTGGAGGTCGTTCGCTTCCTCGAAACGGATCTCCGGACGCGCGTCGGTCAAGATGCGCTGCGACGCGACGCCGCCTTCTTCGACGAACACCGTCCGGAGCGGTTCGTGCCGCTCGACGAGGTCGCCGATCGCCGCACGCAACGCGTCCACGTCCAGCTCGCCGTGCAGCCGCCAGGCGAGCGGGATGTTGTAGGTGGGCGTGACTCCTTCGAGCCGGTACAGGAACCACAGTCGTTGCTGCGCGGGCGAAAGCGGCAGCAGATCCGGCCGGTGCCCGGCGCTCAGGACCGGCTGGGCCGACGGTTCGGCGAGCCGTTCGGCCAGCGCCGCGACGGTGGGGGCGTCGAAGACGTCGCGGACGGTCACGGTGGCGCCCAGGCTCGCCGAGATCCGGCTGACCAGGCGCATCACGAGGAGCGAATGGCCGCCGAGGGCGAAGAAGCCGTCGTCGATGCCGACCCGCTCGACGCCGAGCACGTCGGCGAACAACGCGCACAGGGCCTCTTCCCGCGGGTTGCGCGGTTCACGGCCTTCCGCGGCCGCGAACTCGGGTGCGGGCAGGGCCTTGCGGTCGAGCTTGCCGTTCGGGGTCAGCGGGATCTCGTCGAGCACGACGAACGCCGACGGCACCATGTGCTCGGGCAGCTTCTCCGCCACCGCTTCCCGCAGCCCGTCGGCGGAACCGACGACGTACGCGACCAGCCGGTCTTCACGGGCGACGACCACCGCGCGCGCGACGGAGCCGGACGCGGTGAGCGCCGCCTCGACCTCGCCGAGTTCGACCCGGAAGCCGCGGATCTTGACCTGGTCGTCCACCCGGCCAAGGAACTCCAGCACGCCGTCGTCTGACCAGCGCGCGAGGTCCCCGGTGCGGTACATCCGCTCCCCCGGGCCGCCGAACGGGTCCGCGACGAACCGCTCCGCGGTCAGCCCGGGCCGGGCCAGGTACCCGCGAGCGAGCTGCACACCCGCGAGGTAAAGCTCACCGGGAACACCCGGCGGGACCGGGTTCAGCCGCGCGTCCAGCACATACGTCCGGGTATTCCACACCGGACGTCCGATCGGGACGGACGGCGTCGTCTCGGCGCCGGCCCGCCATGCGGTGACGTCGACTGACGCTTCGGTCGGGCCGTAGAGGTTGAACAGCGGGACGTCCACGCGGGCCGCCAGTTCCGACGGCAACGCCTCGCCACTGCAAATCACGCGCCGCAAACCGGTGCAGTCTGCCGTCTCCAGGAAAAGCGCGAGCATCGACGGTACGAAGTGGACAGTGGTGATCCCGGCGGTGCGGATCAGTTCGGCGAGATAGGCCGGGTCCTTGTGTCCCTCGGGTTTGGCGACCACCAGCGTCGCTCCCGTGATCAACGGCCAGAAGAACTCCCACACCGACACGTCGAAACTCGACGGCGTCTTCTGCAACACCCGGTCATCGGCCGCCAGACCGTATTCGTCCTGCATCCACAGTAGACGGTTCACGATGCCCGCATGCGGCACGACGACACCCTTGGGACGCCCCGTCGAACCTGACGTGTAGATGACGTACGCCGGAGACGACGGGTCGACGATCCGCCCCAGGCTTTCGCCCGAGTAGCCGTCGAGAACGGGCAGCTCGTCGAGAACGACGGCGGGGGCGGCGTCTTCGAGCATGAACGCGACGCGATCCGCCGGGTAGTCACGATCGACCGGAAGGTAGGCGCCACCGGCCTTGTGCACCGCGTACAACGCGACGACCAGATCGATCGACCGCGGCAACGACACCGCCACGACCGACTCCGCACCCACACCCTGATCGACCAACCACCGCGCCAGCTGATTCGCCCGAGCATCGAACTCGGCATACGACAGCTGGACGTCCTCGAACACCACAGCGGGCGCATCCGGCGTCCGCCCCACCTGCGCCTCGAACAACTCCGGCAGGGTCGCGGCCGGGACTTCCCGGGCCGTGCGGTTCCATTCCGTGACCCGTGCGAGTTCGTCACCGACTAGGACATCGAGTGCGGCGACCGGCCGGTCCGGTTCCGCGGTGACCTGCTCCAGCAAGGACGTGAGCCGGTCCAGCAAGCGCACGGCCGTCGTCTCGCCCGCGAGGTCTTCGGCGTACTCCAGCATCAGCGTGGCGGTGGTGCCGTCGTCGACCATCGTGAAGTGCAGATCGAACTTCGCCATGCCGGTGTCCATCTCGAACCACTCGGCGGGCAGCCCGAGCACGTCGTGCGCGTCGCTCTGCCGGTGGTAGCCCACCATCACCTGGAACAGCGGGTTGCGTCCCGGCACCCGGGGCGGGTTCAGCCGCTCGACCACGCTTTCGAACGGCAGGTCGCCGTGCGAGAAGGCGGCCAGGTCTGCCTCGCGCACCCGGTCGAGCAGGGCGGCGAACGTCGGCTCACCGGAGAGATCGGTCCGCAGCACCAGGGTGTTCACGAAGAACCCGACGAGGTCGTCGAGCGCCGCGTCGGTCCGTCCGGCGATCGGGGCGCCCAGCGGGATGTCGTCCCCGGCGCCGGTCCGGTGCAGCAGCGTGGCCACCGCTGCCTGGAGCACCATGAACGGGCTCGCTCCCGCCTTCGCCGCCAGTTCGCGCACCGCGGCCGAAAGTTCCTCGGAGAGCGGGGATTTCACCTTCCCGCCCCTGCCCGTCGGCTGGAGCGGACGGGGGCGGTCCAGCGGCAAGGTCAGCTCGTCCGGCGCGCCGCGCAGCGCATCGGCCCAGAAGGCGACCTGCGCCGCACCGTGCTGGTCGAGGAAGTCCTTCTGCCACAACGCGAAATCGGCGTACTGCACCGGGAGGTCCGTCCACACGGGACTGTCACCGGCGAGCCGCGCCCGATAGGCCGACGTCAGGTCGCCGAGGAACGGCCGGTCGGACCATTCGTCGGTCGCGCTGTGGTGCAGGACCAGCGAGATCACCTGGTCGCCTTCGCCGAGGCGCAGCACCCGCAGCCGGACCGGGATCTCCCGCGCCAGGTCGAACGGTGCCCGCGAGAGCTCGGCGATCCGGGCATCCAGCCCGGCCTCGTCGCAGTCCTCGACCGCGAACGGGAGCTCCGGCGCGTCGAGAACGCGCTGGTAGGGCTCCCCGTCGTGCTCGTCGAAGACGGACCGCAGGACTTCGTGCCTGCCGAGCACGTCGCCGAACGCGGCCCGCAGCGCTTCGAGGTCCAGATCGCCGCGCAGGCGGATGGTCAGCGGGAAGTTGTAGGCGACCGCGTTCGCTTCCATCCGGTCGACGAGCCAGAGACTGCGCTGAGCCGCCGAAAGCGGGATGCGATCGGGCCGCTCGGCGCGGACCACGGCAGGCCGTGCCGGTTCGCCGCCGCCCGCGCGAGCGGCCAGCTCGGCGACCGTCGGCGCTTCGAACAGGTCACGGATGGCCAGTTCGGCGCCGAGTTCGGTGCGGGCCCGGCTGATGAGCCGGGTGGCGAGCAGGGAATGGCCGCCGAGGTCGAAGAAGTTGTCCTCGACGCCGACCCCCTCCACGCCGAGGACCTCGCCGAAGAGCGCGCACAGCTTCTCCTCCTCGGCGGTCTCGGCCGGACGGCTTTCGGCGAGCCGCACCGTCTGCTCGGCGTCCGGGAGCGCGCGGGTGTTGAGCTTGCCGTTGTCGGTCAACGGCAGGGCGCCGAGCGTGACGAACGCGGCCGGGACCATGTAGTCCGGCAGTTCCGTCTTGAGCCGCTCCCGCAGGCGTTGCACCAGTTCACCGCCGCCGCGGGCCGCCGTCGGGCTCGTCGCGTACTTGGCCAGGCTCGTGCCCACCGAAACCGGCTGATGCACACCGGTGACCAGCGCGTCCGTCTGTCCCTCGTGGACGAACACGGCCTCGAACGCGCCGTCGGCCGACCAGGTGCAATACACCCGGAAGCCGAGCCGCTCGCCGAGTTCGTGCACGTCTTCGGGCTCGACCCCGGCCGGAGCGCGGAACAGGTCCAGGACGTCGATGAGCGGCGCACCCGCGTCCAGCGCGCGGGTCGCCTCGACCTCGGGCGCCTGCCGCGCGTCCGGGATCCGGCTCACCCGCAGCGTTTCCGCACCGGTGAGGCGGTCCTCCAACGCCGCAAGGGAGCCCACTTCTTCCCAGGACAACCGCGGCGCCTGCGTGACCGAGAAGGTCTCGGCGGGCTCTTTCACCAGGACCGCGTCGTAGCGGTACCGGCTCAGCTCGTTGTGCAGCCGTGCCCGTTTGATCCGGACCTGCGCGGCGACGTCCGGGAGCCGCCGCGCGAGCGCGGTGAAGTAGTCCGGGTCGATCAGCAGTTCCTTCTCCAGCGCGGCACCGCGTTCGATCGCGCGGCGTACCTGGGCGACGTCGGAGGTGGCGTCGGCGCGGGTGAGCTGGATCGCGGTGTGGAAGGCGCGGGCGAGCCGCAGGTTCCGGACGTCACCGACGAACAGCGCACCGCCGGGCGCGAGCAGCCCGATCGCCTTGGTGACGACGTCGGTCAGGTAGTCGACGCTCGGGAAGTACTGGATGACGGAGTTGATCACGATCGTGTCGAACCGGCCGTCGGGCAGGCCGTCGAACACGTGCGCCGGCTGGGCGCGCAGGTTCACCTTGGCCGCCAGCGCCGGATCCTGTTCCAGCTCGCGGTTCAGCTTCGCGATCACCGGCGCGGCGAGATCGGTGCCCCAGTACTCCTGGGCGAGCGGCGCGATCTGCCCCATGAGCAGACCGGTGCCGACCCCGATCTCCAGCACCCGTTCCGGCCTGAGTTCGGCGATCCGGTCGACGGTCGCGCTCCGCCATTCCCGCATGTGCTCCAGCGGGATCGGGTCGCCGTCGTAGCTGGAGTCCCAGCCCGCGAAGTCCTCGGTGAACAACGCCGTCGGGATCTCGGAGTATTCGTCCGAGTAGATCTGCTGCCATTCGCCGACCTGGTCGGCTTCCGCTTCGGCGCGCGCGTCCCCGCTCAGTTCGGCCGGGACGACGTAGCCGATGAGCCGCTGCAGACCGGGCGCCGACGGGTCCGGCCGCGCGATGACGGCGGCCTGCGCGACCTCCGGGTACCGGCTGAGCGCGGTCTCGATCTCGCCGAGTTCGACGCGGTAGCCGCGGATCTTGACCTGGTCGTCGGTGCGGCCGAGGAAGTCGAGATTGCCGTCCGGACGGCGGCGCACCAGGTCACCGGTGCGGTACATCCGCCCGCCCCCGGGCACGAACGGGTCGGCGACGAACCGTTCGGCGGTCAGCCCGGGACGGCCCAGGTAACCGCGCGCCAGGCCTTCACCCGCGATGTACAGCTCGCCCGCGACACCGTCGCGGACCGGCCGGAGCCAGGCGTCGACGATGTAGGCGCGGGTGTTCCAGATCGGCTTGCCCACGGTCGGGGTGTCGCTGTCGGTCGTGCCGCCGCCGAGCGTGTTGATCGTGTACTCGGTGGGGCCGTACAGGTTGTAGCCGTACGTGCCGTCGGTGTCCCGCAGCCGGTTCCACACCGACTCCGACACCGCCTCGCCGCCGAGCAGGACCAGTGCGGGCCGGTGCCCCTCCAGCAGCCCTTCCTCGATCAGCAGGTGCGCGTACGTCGGCGTCACGTTGACGACGTCGACCTCGTGCTCGTCGCAGTACGCCACGAGCGCCCGCGCGTCCCGGCGCAGTTCCTCGTCGCAGACGTGGACCTCGTGCCCCTCCACAAGCCACAGCAGCTCTTCCCAGGACATGTCGAAGGCGAACGACACGGTGTGCGCGATCCGCAGCCGCCGCCCGCCCGCCGACGCGATGGCCGGGGCGAAGATGGCGCCCTGGTGGTTGAGCTGCATGTTCGTCAGGCCGCGGTACGGCGTGACGACGCCCTTGGGTTTACCCGTCGAGCCCGAGGTGTAGATGACGTACGCCGGGTGTTCCATGCGGTCCGCGCGGCTGCGCGCGAACAGCGGGCGTTCGGCGTCGGAGATCGGGCCGCCGCCGAACGCCCTGTCTTCGTGGTCGTCGACGAGCACCCGGGGCGTGGCAGCGGGCAGCGTCGCCGAAACGTCCTTTGTGGACACCAGGCAGAGTGGCCGGGCGTCTTCCAGCATCACCGCGAGCCGTTCGACCGGGTAGTCGAGTTCCAGCGGCAGATACGCCGCACCGGTCCGCAGGACGGCGAACAGCGCGACGACCATGTCGATCGACCGCGGCAGACCGAGGGCGATCACCTGTTCCGGCGCCGCCCCCTTCGCCAGCAGCAGCCGGGCCATCCGGTTGATCCGCGCGTCGAGTTCGGCGTAGGTCAGGTGTTCTTCGCCGAACACCAGTGCCGTCTCGCCGGGAGTCCGCTCCGCCTGGACGGCCAGCAGATCCGCGATCGTGTCCTCGATGACCGGGTGTTCGGCCTCGGCCCAGCCCGCCTCCAGCGCGGCACGGTCCTCAGTGGACACCGTGGCCAGCGCGGCGACCGGTTTCGCCGGATCGTCGACGATCTGCTCGACCAGTGACGTGAACCGGTCGAGCACGGACGCCGCCTCGGTGTCGTCGATGACGTCGTCCCGGTAGGACAGCGTGACCCGAATGTCCTCGCCCGGCGTGACCACCAGCGTCAGCGGGTAGTGCGTGGCGTCGATGTTCAGCAGGTCGGTGATGCCGTGCCGGTGGCGGAGACCGTCGCGCCGTTCGTCACCGTCGGCGTTGCGCAGCACGAAAAGCGTGTCGAAGAGGACCCGGTGCCCGGCCTCGCGTTGCAGGACCCCGAGGCTCATGAACTCGTACGGGGTCAGGTCCATCCGCTCGGACTGCAGGCGCCGCACCAGGTCCAGCACGGATTCGGCCGCGTCGAGCCGCACCCGCGTGGGCACGGTGTTGAGGAACAGGCCGATGGTGTTCTCGATCTCGGGCACGGCGGCCGGCCTGCCCGCGACCGCGGCGCCGAACACGACGTCCTGCCGTCCGGTCATGGTCGACAGGACCAGCCCCCAGGCGGCGTTGAGCACGGAGTTCACCGTGAGACCGTGCCTGCGGGCCTGCTCGCGCAGCCCGCGGCTCAGGCCGGAGGGCAGCACGGTGTCCAGGTTGACCGGGGTCGCCGGGGCAAGGTCACGGCCTTCGGGCCCGACCACGGTCGGTTCGGCGAGGCCGGAAAGCGCCTCACGCCACGCGTTCGTGGCGGCCTCGATGTCCTGCCGGTCCAGCCAGCGCAGGAAGTCCACATAGGACCCGGCCGCGGGCAGCGTCCGGTCGTCGCCGCCGAGGTCGTACAGCGCGAACAGCTGCTCGATGAACAGCCAGGCGGACCAGCCGTCCCAGAGCAGCAGATGCCGGTTCAGCACCACGCGGTCGCGTCCGTTCCCGAGCCGCACCAGGTTCAGCCGGAACAGCGGCGGGGCGCCGAGGTCGAACCGCGTCGCCCGGTCCTGCGCCATGAGTTCTTCGAGCCGTTCACGTTGCTCGGCTTCGGGCAGCGCCGAAAGGTCCACTTCGGACACCGGCGGCTCGACCTCGGCCGCCACGAACTGCACCGGACCGCGCAGCCCCTCGCTGGTGAAACCGGCGCCGAGGCTCGGGATCCGCCGCAGCAGCGCGGCCACCGCCGCCCGCAGGCGAGCGGCGTCCAGGCGGTGATCGAAGTCGATCGCCTCCTGGATCGTGTAGATGTCGACCCGGTCGGAGTTGTAGCTGGAGTGGAAGAACAGGCCTTCCTGCAGTGGCGACAACGGCCAGACGTCGGCGACCGGCACCGGGCTGGACCGCTCGACGCGGGCGATCTCCTCCTGCGTCAGCGAGACCAGTTCGAGGTCGGAAGGCGTGAGCCCCACCGGCGCGTTCGTGTCCACGGCCGCGAGATCGGCCAGAGCGGCGGCCCACCGTTCGGCGAGCGCTCCGCCCCCCGCGAACGTGGCCGTCAGCCGCGGCCCGTCCCCGGTCTCCTCGCAGGCGACCCCGATCCGCACGCCATGGTCGCCGGATGGCGGCACGGCGGCGTACCCGGCGACCTGCCAGTCCCCCTGCCCGGCCGGGATTCGGCCGTCGTACCGCAGGGCGATCGGCGGCTTCGCGAGCCCGGCGAGCAGTGGCCCGGTCTGGGGGTTGAGGTACCGCAGCGGGCCGTAGCCCTCGGGCGTCTTCCGGACGGTTTCCTTGACGGCCTTGAGCATCGCGAGCGGCTCGCCGGACGCGGTGATCCGCACCGGGCGGACCGAGGTCAGCGCGCCGATCGTGGCCGACGGGTCGACCCGGCCGTGCAGATCGACGAGGAGCTCACCGCCGACGGCGATCTTCAGCGCGGTCAGAAGCACGTCGGTCACGTCGCCGTGCACGGCGGACGGCAGCGCCCCGGCGAGGGTCCGGGTGTCCTCGACGGACAGGGTGATCCGGCGTTCAGTGACATCGCCACCGTCGACCTCGAAGGAGACCGGCGCCAGCGTCCCGGCCCAGTGCTCGATCTCGCCGAGCAGCGCGGGATCCTGTGCCGCGTCGGTGATCCGGCGGGCGATGGTCCGCAACGACGTCCGCGCGGGGGTGAACACCGGCGGGCGGCCCTCGGTCACGGCCTGCCAGGCGATCGCGAGATCGGCGGACAGCTCCGTCAGGCTCCGCGCGTCCAGCAGGACCGGATGCGCGACCAGCAGCAGCCTGCCGGGATCATCGAACAGGACGGCCTGCAACAGATTGTCCGGCAACCGGCTGGCGGCGGCCCGGCGTTCGTCTTCGAGAGATCCGGTCGCGTGCCGAAGCAGGTCCGCGGCCTGGACAGTCCCTTGTGGACGGACTTCGAGCGACCACAGCACCGAGGCGACGCGAGACAGCCGGAGCCGCAGGCCGTCGTGGTGGTCGAGCACGAGCTGCAGGGCCGCGGCGAGCGTCTCGACGTCGGCCCCGGCGGGCACGGTCAGCAGCACGGACACCGGCTGCACCGCGTCGCCCAGCTCACGCAGCCGGAGAACTTCCGGCAGCAGGGGGACGGCCCCGATGCCGTCGGTGTCGGCCACCGGCTCGGCCGGTGTGGCGGACGCGGCGAGCGCGGCCGGGGTCCGGAGTTCGAAGACGTCCTTGGGGCTCAGCTCGAATCCGGCCCGCCGGGCCCGGCTCGACACGGCGATCGACGAGATGCTGTCGCCGCCCAGCAGGAAGAAGTCGCCGTCGGCGCCGACGGTCTCCAGGCCGAGGACGTCGGCGAAGATCCGCGCGAGCGCGCGCTCCCGATCGTTCACCGGCGTGGCTTCGGTACGCCCGGTCTCTGGTGCGGGCAGGGCCCGGACGTCGAGCTTTCCGCTGGGGGTCAAGGGGAATTCGTCGAGGACGACGAACGCCTGCGGCACCATCGGCGCGGGCAGTGCCTCGCCGAGTGCGGTCCGCAGGCTCTCCGGATCCGCGCTCCCGGCGACGTAGCCGACGAGCGCGCCGTCCTTCGCCACGACCGTCGCGGCCGTGACCTCCGGCTGCGCGACGAGGACGGCTTCGATCTCGCCGAGCTCGATCCGGTTGCCGCGGATCTTCACCTGCCGGTCGGTGCGGCCGAGGTACTCGATCTCGCCGTCGGCGCGGCGGCGCACCAGGTCACCGGTGCGGTACAGCCGCTGCCCGGGTTCGCCGAACGGGTCGGCGACAAAACGTTCGGAGGTCAGGCCGGGCCGTCCGTGGTAACCGCGGGCCAGCTGGACACCGGCGAGGTACAGCTCGCCCGCCACGCCGTCGGGCACCGGGCGAAGGCAGCCGTCGAGGACGTGCAGCCGCGTGTTCCACACCGGACGTCCGATGGGGACGGTGGTGCCGTCGTCGCCGGTGCTGGCGAAGAAGGTCACGTCCACGGCCGCCTCGGTGGGGCCGTAGAGGTTGTGCAGCGGGACACCGGTGAGCGAGCGCCACCGCGCGGCGGTCTCGCCGGGCAGCGCCTCACCGCTGGAGAACACCTGACGCAGCGATCCGAGATCGCCGGTCGCCTCGTCGCTGCCGAGGAAGGCGGCGAGCATGGACGGGACGAAGTGCAGGGTGGTGATCCGGCGATCCCGGATCACGCGCGCGAGATAGGCGGGATCGCGATGGCCGTCCGGTTCGGCCAGCACCACCGTGGCGCCTTCGCACAGCGCCCAGAAGAACTCCCACACGGACACGTCGAAACTCGACGGTGTCTTCTGCAGCACGCGGTCCGCGGCCGTGAGCCGGTATTCGTGCTGCATCCACGCGAGCCGGTTGACGATCGCGCGATGCGTGACGGCCACACCCTTCGGCCGCCCGGTCGATCCGGAGGTGTAGATCAAGTAGGCGGTGTTGTCCGGCCCGGCGGCCGCGCCCTCGACGTCGTCCACGGGCTCGCCGGCCACGGGGACCTGGGTCAGTCCGGCGACATCCGGGATCCGCGCGGCCGTCCCGGGTTCGGAGAGCACGAGACGCGCGCCGGAATCGGCCAGCATGTATTCGAGCCGGTCGGCCGGATAGTCGAGGTCGATCGGCAGGTAGGCGGCCCCGGACTTCAGGACACCCAGCAGGGCGACCATCAGCTCGGCCGACCGCGGCACGGCGACGGCCACGATCTCTTCGGGACCGGCGCCGAGGGAACGCAGCCTGCGGGCCAGGCTCTCCGCGCGGGCGTCGAGGTCCGCATAGGACAGTTCGGTGTCCTTGAACAACACCGCTGTCGCGGACGGGGTCTTGGCGACCTGCTCGGCGAACGCCTCGGCCAGCGTGCGCTCCGGCACGGGATGCGCGGTCGCGTTGAGTTCGGCGAGGCGGCCGCGTTCGGCGGGCGACAAGAGGTCGAGCGCGGCGACCGGCAGGCCGGGGTTCGCGGTCAGCGTCTCCAGCAGCCGGGCGAAGCGCTCCGCGAGCTGCCCGGCCGCCACCGCGTCGATCCTCGCGGCGTCGAATTTGAGGCTGAACGTCAGGTCCTCACCCGGTGTCGCGATCACCGCGACCGGGAAGTGCACCGCGTCGGTGACTTCGACGCCGGTGAGGCGGAGAGTTCCGGACGCGCGCTCGTCGTCGCGCGGGAAGTTCTCGACGACGACAAGCGTGTCGAACAGTTCTTCCTGCCCCGCGCCCGCGAGACGCTGCAGTTCACCGAGGCCGAGATGCTGGTGGTCCAGCAGGGCCGCCTGCTCGTCCTGCAGCCGTCGCAGAACAGCGGCGACGGTCTCGGACCCCGACCAGCGCAGCCGCACCGGCACCGTGTTGATGTAGAGGCCGACCGCCGATTCGAGGCCGGCTGCGCCGGTGTCACGGCCGGAGACCGTGCTCCCGAACAGCACGTCGTCCCGGCCGGTCAGCCCGCCGAGCAGGAGGCCCCAAGCGCCGTGCAGGACGGTGCCGAGGGTGAGCCCGTGCTCGCGGGCCATCGCGGACAACGCCGTCGTCGCCTGTTCGCCCAGGCTCAAGTGCAGCCGCGAGGGCCGTCTCGCCACCCCGGCTCGTTCGTCGATCAGCCGGGTTGGTTCGTCCACTCCGGACAGTGCTGCCCGCCATGCCTCGCGTGAGACCTCGTGATCGCGCGACGCGAGCCGCCGAAGGTGGTCGGTCCGGGTGCCCGCTTCCGGAAGTACGGGTGCTCCCCCGTACGCCGCCAGCAGTTCACGGAGCAGCACCACGACCGACCAGCCGTCGGCGATGATGTGATGGAACGTGAGCGCCAGCTTGGCGCGATCCTCGCCGAGCCGGGTGAAGGTCGCCCGCAGCAGCGGCGGCCGCGCGAAGTCGAACCGGCGCGCGCGGTCGGCCTCGAAGGCCGCCTCGGCGTCTTCGGCGGTCACCTCACGCCAAGGAAGCTCGGCGTGGCGTGCCACCGTCTGGACGACCCGGCCGCCGTCGAGCTGCCGGAAACCGGACCGCAGCGACGAATACCGGTCCAGCAGCGCCTGCGCCGACCGGCGCAACGCCTCGGCGTCGACGTCGCCTTCGAGATCCAGCACCTCCTGGACCGTGTAGATGTCGGCTGCCGGGCCGCCTTCGAACTCCGCGTGGAAGAAGAACCCTTCCTGCAACGGTGTCACGGGCAGGACTTCGGCGTATTCGGCGAGCGACGCACGTTCGGCGTCGGTCAGCTCCAGCAGCGGTCGCTCGTCCACAGTGGACTCGGTGCGCACTGCTCCCGCGCAGACGGCCAGGGCTTCGGGAGTGCGGTGCTGGAACACCTGGCGCGGGGTGATGGCGAGACCGTGTTCCGCAGCGCCCAGCACCAGCCGGATGGAGAGGATGCTGTCGCCGCCGAGGGAGAAGAAGTCGTCGTCCGCACCGAACGTGGCCAGGCCGAGAACCCGCGCGGCGACGTCGCACAGGACCCGTTCCCGCTCCGTGGCCGGCGCGCGGCCGGTGGCGGCGGCGCCGAAATCGGGCAGGGGCAACGCGGTGCGGTCCAGTTTGCCGTTCGGCATGATCGGCAGCCGGTCGAGTTCGACGAAGGCCGACGGCACCATGTAGTGCGGCAACGCCGATTCCGCGTGGGCACGCAGTTCTGTCAGCAACGCCGGTGATCCGCCGTCGCTCGGGACGACGTACGCCACCAGACGCCGGTCCCCCGGCTTGACCTCACGCGGCACGACGGCGATCCGCTCGACCCCGGCGTACGCGGCAAGCGCGGATTCGACCTCCCCCGGTTCGATCCGGAACCCGCGGATCTTCACCTGGTGATCGGTACGGCCGAGGAAGTCGAGGTTCCCGTCCGCACGCCAGCGGACCCGGTCACCGGTGCGGTACATCCGCGCGCCACCACCGGCGAACGGGTCGGCGACGAACCGTTCCGCCGACAACCCCGGACGCCCCGCGTAACCCCGCGCGAGACCCCGGCCGCCGACGTACAGCTCCCCTTCGACGCCGACGGGAACCGGCCGCAGCGCGGTGTCCAGGACATAGCAGCGGGTATTCGGATCCGGGACGCCGATCGGGATCGGCCCCCTCCAGCCCGGCTCCGCCGCCCACAGCGTCGAGTTCACCGTCGCCTCGGTCAGCCCGTACGCGGCGACGACCTTCAGGTCTTCGGCCCAGCGCGCGATGAGTTCCGGCGGGACGGTCTCGGTGCCGACGATCAGCACCGCGCCCTTCGGCAGCTCGCAGTCCGCCGGGAGGGCCGCGACCAGCGACGGCGGCAGGATCATGTGGGTCGCCGCGTTGGCGGCGATGTAGCCGGTCAGCTCGACGCCCGCCACGCGTCGGTGCGACGGGACCACGATCAATGTCCCGCCGACGCACAGCGACATGACCAGATCCCAGACCGTCACGTCGAACCCGGTGGAGGCGAACTGCACCACCCGGCTGTCCTCGCCGATGCCGATCCGCTCGGTGGCCGTGCTGATCAGGCTGCCGATCCCGTCGTGGGACAGGACAACGCCCTTCGGCTTCCCCGTCGAGCCCGAGGTGTAGATGACATACGCGGCCTGACTCAGCGCGATCCCGCTCACGTCCACAGTGGACGGATCGAGCTCCGCGAGTTCGGCGGTGATCGCGGGGTCGTCGAGCAGGATCCGCTCGACGTCCACACCGGACGGAAGCTGGGCCGCTTCCTCCACAGTGGACACCACGATCCCCGCGCCCGCGTGCGCGAGCATGTACGCGAGACGGTCCTCGGGGTGGTCCAGGTCGAGCGGGAGATACGCGGCCCCGGCCTTCATCACACCGAGCAGGGAGACCACGAGGTCGGCCGAACGCGGCATCGCCACGCCGACCACGTCCTCGTCACCGACCCCGCGTCGCCGCAGCAGCCGCGCGAGCCGGTTGGCCGCGGCGTCGACCTCGGCGTAGGTCATCCGGACGTCTTCGCAGACGACGGCCTCGGCATCCGGCTTCCGCGCCACGACCTCGGCGAACGCCTCGGGCCAGGACACCTCGGGCGACTCCGCGACGGCGGTCCCGAGCTCCAGTACCCGGGTCCGCTCGTCTCCCGAAAGCAGGTCGACGGCGGCCAGCGGCAGGTCCGGGCCTTCCAGCAGGGCGTCCAGTACGGCGGCGAAGCGACGGCGATGGTCGGCGAGTTCGTCGTCGGAAGAGACGGCCTCGTCGGCGTCGAAGTCGAAGCGGAGGCCCCGGCCCTCGCCGGCGTCGTACACGGCGATGGCGACGTCGCTGATCGGCCCGAGTTCGAGGTTGCGCACCGTCGCGCTCGCGTCGCCGAACGCGAGTTCGCCGTCCACGGCCATGTAGTTCACGCTCAGCCCGACGAGTTCGTGCACCCCGCCGCTCGCGCCGAGCTCGCGGGCCAGGTCCTCCCCGCGGTACCGGCTGTGCTCCAGCAGCGCGGAGACCTTCTCCGCGACCTGCGCGACGAGTCGCGACGGCGTCGTTTCGGGCCGCACGGTCAGCCGGAGCGGCAGGACGTTGGAGACCATGCCCGGCTGTTCACGCAGGGCGCGGGTGGGGCGAGCGGTGACCGGGAGGCCGAGGACGAGGTCTTCGGCGCCGGTCACGCGGTGGGCGTACGCCGCCACGGCGGCGATCGCGACCCGGGACAGCCTCGTTCCCGCGTCCAGCGCGAACTTCCGCAGGCGGCCCGCCTCCGCCGCGGACAGTGCCCACGAATGCCGCCGGAGCCGGACCCGGCCCGCCGACGCGTGTCCGAGCAACCGCACCGGGTTCGGCCTGCCCGCGAGTTCTCCGAGCCAGTAGCCGCGATCGGCTTCCCCGTCGTAGCCGGGTTCGGCCAAGCCCGAGAGCGGCCAGGAGACCTCCTCGGCGGTCCCCGAATAGAGGGCCGCCGCGCGGCGGGTCAGGACGGCCTGCCCGTGCGCGTCCATCACCAGATGGTGGTAACGCTGGAACCAGCGGACCCGGTCCCCGTCCAGGATCAGCAGCGTATGCGCGGTCAGCGGCCCCCGGGCGGGGTCGGTCACGACGGCGAGCTCGGCCCGCGCCCACTCGTCGGCGGCCCGCCCGGGATCCGGCTCGCCGCTGAAATCGAGAACGGCGACCTCGCCGGGGGCGACCGGACGCTGGACCGGCGTGTCGCCGTCCAGCGCGACCGTGACGTGCAGGCATTCCGCTTCCGTGACCGCCCGCCGGACGGCGTCGCCCAGCCGGGTGAGGTCGATGTCGCCACGAAGCTCCACGATCCAGCCGATCGTGTACACCGGATCGGCCGGGTCGAGCTGCTGGGCGAGCCAGATCCCCTGCTGTGCCGGGGTCAGGGGAATGCCGCGGTTCATCGGGTTGCCTCCACCGTTCAGAAAGCGCTTGGGATCCGTCCGGGCCTCAGGCGGGCCCGGACCCGCTCACCGCGTACTCGGGCCGGGACGCGTCGGCCGCGCGCCGGTCCACAATGGACTGGAGGATCTCGCCGACCCGGACGGCGGTGTTGGACAGCAGCGAAGACGTGATGCCGTGCGTGTGCTCGGTGCCGCCCTGCAGGTAGATCCCGCCGTCGAGCGGCGGTTCGGTGACGATCCGGTAATCGCGCTCGACGCGGAGCCTGCCCTCGTCGTCACGCGCGCAGGTGGCGGCGAGTTCGCCGAGCAACGGGGTCGGATCCGCCGGGCTGTACCCGGTGGCGTACACGACGAAATCCGCGTCGAGCCTGGTCCGTTCGCCGGTCTCCAGCGCCTCGACGGTGACCCGCACCTCGGAGCCGGTGTCGATGACCTCGGTGGGCCGGGAGACGTTGATCAGCTTCAGCCGCTCGATCCCCTGCACCTTCTCGCGGTAGACACGCCGGTACAGCTCGTCGATGAGCTCGATGTCCACGGCCGAGTAGTTGGTCGCGCCGTGGTAGCGCATCAGGCGGTCCTTGACCTCCCCCGGCGCCTCGTAGAACCGCCCGACCGCTTCGGGATCGAAGATGCGGTTGGCGAACGCGCTGTCGTCGGCCGGGCTGTAGCCGTAGCGCGCGAACACCGCGCACACCTCGGCGCGGGGGAAGCGGTCGTGCAGCAGCGCGCTGACCTCCGCCGCGCTCTGGCCGGCGCCGACGACGACGAACCGGCGCGGTTCCTCGGCGGCCATGCCTTCGAGCCGGTGCAGGAGTTCGCTGTTGTGCCAGATCCGTGTGCCCGGCGTCACACCTTCGGGCAGATTCGGCCGGAGGCCGGTGCCCATGACCAGGTTGCGGGCGCGCAGGTTCACCAGTTCGCCGTCGGTGCGGGCGTGCACGTCGAAGAACACGATCTCGTCGCCGTCGAACACCGGCGTGACGGAAAGCACTTCCGTGCCATAGGAAACCAGGTCGTCGACCTTCTCCGCCGCCCATTCGAAGTAGTCGTGGAACTCGATCCGCAACGGGAACAGGTTCTTGTGGTTGATGAAATCGACCAACCGGTCCTTGCTGTGCAGATACGACAGGAAGCTGAACGAACTGGTCGGGTTCCGCATCGTCGCGAGGTCCTTGAGGAAGGACACCTGCATGGTCGCGTTGTCGATCAACATCCCGCGGTGCCAGCCGAAACGCACCTGGCGCTCGAGGAAGTGGGCCGTGACGGTCTCCGCCCCGGGCGCGGCGTTGTGCTCGGTGACGGCGATGGCGAGCGCGAGGTTCGAGGGACCGAACCCGACCCCGACCACGTCGTAGACCGGAACCCGTTCACCGACCACTGCTCGTGCCATCTTGAACCCCTTGCGCGGCTCAGCCGCATCTCGGTACTTCGCAACAAAGACCAGGGAACCCTAACCTAAGTTAGGTGAGGCTCAACTAGTACTTTCAGTGGTGATGTTCATCCCTCGACCAGGAGGAGGCCGGTCCCATGCGGGTCGCCATGTTCGGATACCAGACCTGGGGACACCGCACCCTGCGGGCCTTGATCGACGCGGGCCACGATGTCGCCCTCGTCGTCACCCACCCGAAGAGTGACCACGCCTACGAGAAGATCTGGTCCGACTCGGTCGCGGACCTCGCCGAGGAGAACGGCATCCGCGCGCTCCTGCGGCAGCGTCCCGACGACGCGGAACTGCTGGCGGAGCTGAAGGAAGCCGATCTCGACCTGATCGTCGCCAACAACTGGCGCACCTGGCTGCCGCCCGAGATCTTCGAGATGCCGCGGTACGGCACGCTCAACGTCCACGACTCGCTGCTGCCCGCCTACGCCGGTTTCTCGCCGCTGATCTGGGCGCTCATCAACGGCGAGAAGGAGGTCGGCCTCACCGCCCACATGATGGACGCCGACCTCGACGCGGGTGACATCGTGCTGCAGCGGTCCGTGCCGGTCGGGCCGAAGGACACGACGACCGATCTGTTCCACCGGACGGTCGACCTCATCGCGCCGATCACCACCGAAGCCATCGAGCTGATCGCGAAGGGGAACTTCACCCCGGTCAAACAGGACAGGTCGAAGGCGAGCTTCTTCCACAAGCGCGCCCTTGAGGACAGCCTCATCGACTGGACCTGGCCCGCGGACGAGATCGAGCGGCTCGTGCGCGCCCAGTCCGACCCGTATCCCAACGCCTTCACCTACCACCGCGGCAAGCAGCTGCGCGTGATCCGCTCGTCGGTGTCGGTGGGCCAGTACGGCGGCACCCCCGGCCGGATCTTCATCCGAGAGGGTGAAGGCGTCGTGATCGTCGCCGGCCCCGAGTCGCGCCGCGGCCGGTCGCACGGGCTCGTCATCGAGCGGGTGCGGACCGAGGACGGCACCGAACTGGCCGCGACCGACTACTTCCGCACCATGGGCGGATACCTCACCACCCGCCCCTGACCCTTCGGGCCTCGTGAGTGTTTAGGACGGTTAGAACCGTCCTTGCCACTCACGAGGCCCGATGTACCGACGAGCGGGAGCCACTGGCCGCCGCACCTGTTCGACGCCAGGATGGGGCCCGTGGCCGAGATCGTTTTCGAAGACAGCACCCGTTCCTGGCTCATCCGCACGCCGGCCACGAGCTACGCGCTCAGGCTGACCGAGGACGACGCGCCCTCCCACGTCTACTGGGGCCCGGCGCTCACCGCCGGCCAGCTCGCCGACGTCCTCAGCCGGACCGAGGAACGCTGGGACTCCTTCAACGATCCCAACGAGGGTCTGGACGAGCTCGCCGCCGACGGCGGCACCCGGTACTGGACCCCCGCACTCCAGGTCCGGTTCGCCGACGGGACCCGCGCCCTCGAATGGCGGTACCTCGGCCACGACATCGACGACGATCAGTTGCGCGTCCACTTCCGCGATCGCCACTACCCGCTGCGGATCACGCTCGGCTACCGCGTCCCGGCGGGCACGGACGTCATCGAGCGCTGGACCGAACTCGCCCACGACGGCACGGACGGCCCGATCGAGAGCATCCGCGCCGACTCGGCGACCTGGGTCGTGCCGATCCGGCCGGACTACCGGATCAGCCATGTCACCGGCCGCTGGGCCGCCGAGAGCCAACTGCTCCGCGAACCCGTCCCCCACGGCGAGACCACGTTCGGCAGCAGGCGCGGCATCACCAGCCATCACGCCAATCCGTGGGTGATGCTCGACGACGGCGAAGCCACGGAGCGGCACGGCGAGGTCTACAGCGCCGCGCTCGCGTGGAGCGGTTCGTGGCGGATCACCACCACCCGCTCCTCCACCGGACGGCTCACCGTCACCGGCGGCTCCGGCCAGGACGGCGTCGTCCCCCGGCTCGCGGCCGGCGACACGCTCACCACCCCGGTCTTCGCCGGGCTGTACACCGACGGCGGATTCGGTGCCGCGAGCCGCGCTTGGCACGCGTACACCCTCGCCCACGTCCTTCCGCATCCGGACGAACTCCGGCCGGTGCTCTACAACTCCTGGGAGGCGACGGGTTTCGACGTCACCGAAACCGGGCAACGCGCGCTGGCAGAGAAGGCCGCGGCGCTCGGCGTGGAACTGTTCGTGATGGACGACGGCTGGTTCGGCGCCCGCAGCGGTGATCACGCGGGCCTCGGCGACTGGCAGGTGAACCGCGACAAGTTCCCAGACGGTCTCGAACCGCTCGTCCGCGAAGTGCACCGGCTCGGCATGAAGTTCGGGCTCTGGGTCGAACCCGAAATGGTCAACCCGGACAGCGACCTGTACCGAGCCCACCCGGACTGGGTCCTGCACCATCCACATCGGACACGTTCGGAACTGCGACGCCAACTGGTGCTCAATTTCGCCCGGCCGGATGTCGCCGAATGGGCGTTCGGCACGCTCGACTCCCTCGTCGGCGAGCACGGGATCGACTTCCTGAAATGGGATATGAACCGGCCCTTCAGCGAAGCGGGCTGGCCCGGCGCCGACGACCCGGACACGCTGTGGGTGGGGCACACCCGATCGGTCTACGCGATCATGGACCGCCTGCGCGACCGCCATCCCGGGCTGCGGATCGAGGCGTGCAGCGGCGGTGGCGGGCGGATCGACCTCGGCGTGATGGCCAGGACCGATCAGGTCTGGACCTCCGACAACACCGACGCGCTCGACCGGCTCGTCATCCAGCACGGCCACGGCCAGGTGTACCCGGCGCGCGCGATGTCGGCGTGGGTCACCGACGACCCCAACTTCATCACCCGGCGGTCCACTCCCCTGCGGTTCCGGTTCCACGTCGCGATGGCCGGCGTGCTCGGCATCGGCGGCGACATCGTGAAGTGGCCCGAGGAGGATCTGACCTACGCGCGCGAACAGATCGCGCTGTACAAGGACATCCGGCCGGTCGTCCAGCACGGCAGGCTCCACCGGCTCGTGCCGCCTGCCACCGACGGGGTCTCCGCGCTGCAATACGTGGCGGCCGACGGCGGACGCGCGGTGGTGTTCGTGTTCCGGCAAGCGGCACATTTCCACACTCCCGAACGACCGGTCCGTCTCGACGGTCTCGACCCCGCCGCCCGCTACCGCGACGAGGACACCGGAAAGGTGTGGCACGGTGCCTCGCTCCTGGCACACGGCCTGTTCCCCGGTCTTCCGGACGGCGATTTCGCGAGTGCGGTGATCCGGTTGACGAAGGTTTGAGCCTCACGATAGGTCAGATGTATCGCCGCTTTTCGCCCGCCAAAGGCCGATCGAGCCGCTTGACATCCCCCTAGACATCCGATCGAATGCCGTCGTATATGAGACGTCGTGCATCGCCGCGAGAAGGGTGACTGGGGCATGAGAAGGTCCTTCGCGTTGGGAGCCGCACTACTCCTCGCCGCGAGCCTCACCGGATGCACCGTCGGCGGCGGGACCGACGCCTCCGGTGGCGAGATCACCTTCCTGACGTTCGAGACGCCGAACCTTCCACCGTCCTATTGGGACTCCGCCATCAAACGCGTCACCGACCGCGATCCCGGCCTGCGCGTGAAGAAGCTGGTCGCCCCGTCGACCGACCGCACGGGTTACGCGAAACAACTCCTGCAGTCCGGCCAGTTCCCCGACGTCGCGATCGCGGTCGACTCGGCAGGCTTCGCCGAATCGGGCAACCTCTACGCGTGGACACCCGAGGAGCTCAAGGACTTCCAGTTCCCCGGCGCCAACCCGATCAAGGGCGGGCACCACCAACTGCCCGCGAACACCCAGACCATCCCGCCGATCTACTACAACAAGAAGCTCTTCGCCGACGCCGGGATCACGTCGGCGCCGTCGACCTGGAACGAACTCCTCGCGGCGTCGGAGAAACTGAAGGCGAAGGGCATCACCCCGTTCACCATCGGCGGCGGCAAGGAAGGTTTCCCGTCCGCGATGCTGCTGGACGGCCTGGTCAGCGTCGACGTCTACGGCAAGACACCGGACTGGCTTTCCCGGCGGCGTGCCGACCAGGTCAAGTTCACCGACCCGGCCTTCCAGCAGGCGTTCGGCAAGTTCGCCGACCTGGTGGCCAAGGGCTACCTCGACAAGACCCAAGTCTCGCGGGACTACTCGGCGACCGAGGCGGCCTTCCTCAACGGCGAGGGCGCGATGTACCCGATGGGCAACTGGTTCGCCGCGAGCGCCGACGCCAAGAAGCCGCCGTTCGAGATCGGCGTCTTCAACTTCCCTTCCGAGGACGGGAAACTCGTCGTGCCCGCGTACACCGGTGGCGGCATCGTCGTCAACGCGAAGTCGCGGAACCTCGACGCGGCAAGGAAGTTCGCGCTCGCGTTCCAGCTGGACAAGCAGCAGATCGACGCCTCGGTCAAGGCCGACGGCCTGTTCCCCGCGATCAAGGGCTACACGCCGCCCGCCGACGTCGGCCCGGTCTTCAAAGCGGGATACGAGCTGTACAAGGAAGCCGTCGCGAAGAACGCGGTCGTGAACGCCTTCAGCTGGGAGACCGCGGACGACGGACTGCTGCCGGGCATGAAGGACAAGGTGTACCAGGCCGCGCAGGACGTCATCACCGGCCGCAGAACGGTGGCCGACGCGTGCGCTTTCCTGGACACCGAGTGGGCGAAGGCGCGCTGACACCACGATGCGGAGAAAACCGATGTGGGCGCGGGTGTGGCATTTCGCCTCGTTCGGCGCCCCCGGCGTCGTCGTCTACCTGTGCTTCGTCATGGCGCCGATCCTCATCAGCTTCGGCTACAGCCTGACGAACCACAACCCCTTCAACCCGCCCGCGGAATTCGTCGGCCTCGAGAACTACCGGCTGCTGTTCCAGGACGAGCAGTTCCTGACCGCGCTGCGGGTCACCACCATCCTGACCGTGATCGTCGTGGTCGTGCCGAACCTGCTCGGGCTCGGCGTCGCGGTGCTGCTCGACCGGAAAGGCTGGCTGTACAACGCTTTGCGGAGTGTGTTCTTCACACCCGTGATCCTCAGCTCGGTCGTGGTCAGCATCATCTGGACGAAACTGCTCGACGACCGGGGCCCGGTCAACGACGCGCTCCGCGCCCTCGGCGTCGAGCATCCGCCGGGCTGGCTTTCCGACCCGGATCTGGCGCTGTACTCGGTCGCGTCGATCGTGTGCTGGCAGATGCTCGGGTTCTGCGTGGTCGTGTACCTCGCGGGCTTGCAGGGAGTCCCGGCCGAACTGCTGGAGGCCGCGGAGATCGACGGCGCCGGACCGGTCCGGCGGTTCCGCGCGGTGACCTGGCCGCTGCTCGCGCCATCGCTGACGATCAACACCGTCGTCCTGCTGATCTCGGCGTTCAAGACCTACGACTACGTCAAGGTCGTCACCAACGGCGGGCCGGGTTCGGGGACCACGGCCACCATCGCGTTCGACGTCCTCGCCACCGGCCTCGACGCGAACCACGTCGGCTACGCGTCCGCGATGGCCATGGTGATGCTGGTGATCGTGGCGACCTTGACCACGATCGTGCTGCGTTTCCTGCGGCGGCGGGAGGTGGACCTGTGACGTCGAAACTCCGGCCCGTCGCCGCGATCCTGGTGAGCGCGCTCTTCGCCGTGCCGCTGTACTACGTGCTCGTCAACGTGTTCAAACCCGGCGACCAGATCGCCCGGACGCCGGCGTCGGTCCCGCTGCCACCGACGCCGGCCAACATCCACGCCGTGCTCACCCGGCCCGACGGCCTGTTCTGGGTGAGCCTGGCGAACAGCGTGCTCGTCACCCTGCTGTCGATCCTCGTGCTGACCGTGCTTTCGGCCATGCTCGGGCACTACCTGGCGCGTTCGGCCAAGCGGTGGACCAAAGTGCTCGCGCTGATCCTGTTGGCGGGCTTGATGATCCCGCCACAGGTGATCCTCATCCCGGTCACCGAAGTGCTGCGGCTGACCGGGTTGATGGCGACGATCCAGGGCCTGGTGCTGTTCAACGTCGGCTACTACGTGCCCTTCGGGGTCTTCGTGTTCACCGGGTTCATCCGCGGGGTGCCGGTGGAACTCGAAGAGGCCGCCCTGCTCGACGGCGCGAGCCGGGCGCAGGTGTTCTGGCGGATCGTGTTCCCGCTGCTCCGCCCGGCCACGGCGAGTGTGTTGATCTTCCTCGGCGTGTGGATCTGGAACGACTTCATCGACCCGTTGATCATCCTCGGTCCCAGCCAGGGGACCACGGTCACCACCGGGATCTACCGCTCGATCGGGCAATACCAGGCGGATCTCGGCAGCGTCTTCGCGCTGATGTTCCTGGCGACGCTGCCGGTGCTGATCTTCTATCTGGCGCTGCAGAAACAGTTCGTGAAGGGGCTCACCGGGGGCGCGACCAAGGGCTGACCCCTGCCGCCTCGTGAGTGGCAAGGACGGTTCTAACACGGCGATGCACAAACCAAGGCCCGGCCGCCCCGACTTTGCGGTACGTTGGCGGGGCCCCAGGCCACCCCCCC